>DASYIS010000307.1:0-12781 GCA_035997375.1 Chthoniobacteraceae bacterium | reverse complement strand
CAGCATTTCCAAAGGGACGCTGATGGCGACGAACGTCAGCGATCTCGTGGAGGCGTGCGCCACCGTGCGGCTGGCGCGGGCGTGCAAGCTCGACCACGTCCACATTCCCGAGGCGCCGCTCGATGTGCTCGCGCAGCACGTCGTCAGCATGGGGTGCATCCAGCGCTGGACCAAGGAGGAGGGCCTCACGCTCGCCCGCCGCGCCTACCCGTACCGCGACCTGCCGATGGAGGAGTTCATCAACGTGCTCGATTACCTCGCCGGCGGCGGCAAATCGCTGCGCCAGCAATACACCGAGGTCTTCGGCAAGATCGACTGGGACGGCGAGACTTTCGAGACGCGCCAGGGCCGCGTGCGCCGCGAGTTTTTGCAAAACATCGGCACCATTCCCGATGCGGTCAGCGTCCGCGTGCGGCTGAAGCGGAAGCAGCTCGGCTCGGTCGAGGAGAGCTTCATGAAGATGCTGAAAGTCGGCGACGTTTTCATCATGGCGGGCAATGCGGTGCGGCTCGATCGCGTGGCGCATCTCGATGCGTGGGTCTCGCCCGCGCCCGGCGAAAGCCCCACCGTCCCGCGCTGGAATGCCGCCAAGATGCCGCTCTCGAATCGCGTCTGCGAAGAGATCATCGCCTTCCGCTCCGAGCTGAAAGCGCGGCTCGGCAGCGAGGAACTGCCGGAGCCGAACGCGAAGGAGGTCTCACCCCACGCCGCCTGGATCGCCGAGCGGCTCGACTGCGGCAAAGCCAACGCCGCGATGATCTGGCAGATGTACGAAGCGCAGCATCGCTTCTCGGAAATCCCGACCGCGGACTTCCTGCTCGTGGAGGAGCACACGGAATATCCGCGCGATCATTTGCCCGACGCGGTGCCGAAGATGAAGGCGCCGAAGTTCACGTATCGGCCGTCGAAGCGCGCGAGCGACGCGAAGCCGGTGGCGCGGCATTACTTCTTCCACTCGCTCATCGGCCGCGCCTCAAACGACGCCTTGGCGCGCGTCGTCTCGCGCCGGCTCAGCCAATTGCGAGGAGGCAATGCCGTGGCGACGCCGCACGACTACGGCTTCGTGCTCACCGTCGCGCCGACCCAGCAATTCACCGAGGCGGACTTCCCCGAGCTGCTGAAACCGCAGAATTTCGACGAAGACCTCGAGGCCGCGCTCGCGGAATCCGAGATGGTGAAATACCACTTCCGCAACGCCGCGCAGACGGGCCTCATGGTTTACCGCAACTACTTCGACGAGCGAAAACCGATGCGCAAAGTGCAGTGGTCGGCCGAGGTGCTCTTCAACGTGCTCCACCGGTACGAGCCGGATCACATTTTGTTGAGAGAAGCGCGCCGCGAAGCGCTGCACGTCTACGTCGATGTCGACGGCGCGCGCGCATTCCTGGACGAACAGGCGAAGCGCCCGGTGCGCCTGCGGAAAGTGGACTTCGTGCCCCCGCTCTCTTTCGCGATGTACGCGACGAAGATCAAAGAGGCGCTGCTGGTGGAGGACCCGTTTGAGATGATGGAACGGCTGTATCATCTTTGGTGGGGGCAGATTGAGAAGGGGAAGGAAGGCACCGAATGACCGAGCGGGCCGTCGGCAGGCGCCGAAGGCTTTGGACTGCGGCAGCCTGCTGCCGCTTTGCGGCGGCCGCAGCCTGCTGCGGGTGGGGCGGAGCAATGGCCATGGGGCATCCATCCTCCCCGCACGCAGCAGGCTGCGACCGCCACAAAAGCGGCAGCAGGCTGCCGCAGTCCAAAGCCTTCGGCTCCCATGCCGACGCGCCGCGCAATTGGACAACCCGCCGCGCCTGCGCCACCTTCCCAGCCCGCATGCTCCGCCGCCACGAACTCGCCCCCGGCCTCGTCCTCGATGCCCGGCGCGCGGTTTGGCTGGAACGCGAGTCGGTGCTCGCCGTGGCGGATCTCCATCTCGGCTACGTCTGGGCGCAACGCGCGGAGGGGAATCTGCTGCCGCTCGGCGCGCCCGATGATGCGCTGGTGCGGCTCGCGGCGCTCATCCACGAGTACCATCCGCGTGAGGTCGTGGTGCTCGGCGATATCGTGCATCGCGCGGTGTCGCTGGAGCCGATCCGCGAGGAGCTGCGGCGGCTTTGCCGGCTCTGCTCGGAGACGCCGGAGACGCGCTTGCAATTGCTCGCGGGGAATCATGACCGCGCGCTCGCGGTGCTGCTGCGCGAATGCAGAATCGCGCTTCCACTCACCCCGCAGGCCCGCCTCGGGCCGCACGTTTTCCTGCACGGCGACCGGCCGTCGGAAGACGGCGCGCCGGCGGAAGGCGGGCGTGTTTTCATGGGGCACGAACACCCGGCGATCTCGCTCGGCGACGGCGTGGCGGGGTTGAAATGCCCGTGCTTTCTCGTGGCGGAGGATCTCATCGTGCTGCCGGCGTTTTCTACCTGGGCGGCCGGCGGCGACGTGCGCGGCGGGAGGTTCATGTCGGCGCTCGCCCGGGGGGCGCGCTTCACGCACGCGGTCGCGATCATGGGGGAAAAGCTGCTGCCGGTGCCGCTGCGGGCGCGCTCGACTTCCGCCGCCGCGCGCCCGTAGAGTCGCGCCATGCGGCTCCTCGCCACGGCTCTCTGTTTCCTCCTGCTCGCCCTGCGCACGCCGAAGATGGAGCCGGGGTTCCGCCCGATTTTCGACGGCTCGACGCTGGAGGGGTGGAGCGGCAACCCGGACTACTGGTCGGCCCGGGACGGCATCTTGAAGGGTGAAAGCCACGGGCTGCTGCTCTCGAATACCTTCCTCATCTGGCGCGGCGGCACGCTCAAGGATTTCGACCTGAAGCTGAAGGTCCGCCTGACCAACGGCAACTCGGGCATCCAGTATCGCTCGCGCGACATCGGCCGCTGGGTCGTCGGCGGCTACCAGGCGGAGATCGCGAATGAGCCGGGCAAGGCGGGCTTTCTCTACGAGGAGCGCGGGCGCAAATTCCTCGCGCTGCTGGGCCAGTCCGCCGGCGTCTCGGCGACCGGCAAGCTGAGCGTTTCCGGCACGCTCGCGGCGAAAGAGGAGTACCTCCAGTGGGGCTACTACCGGCCGGGAGACTGGAACGATTACGAGATCGTCGCGCGGGGCCCGTATTTGGCACACTATGTAAACGGGTTCAAAACGATTGAATTCATTGACGAAGACCCCAGTCGTGCCCTCCGCGAGGGCGTTTTGGCGTTGCAGATTCACGCCGGGACCAGCATGACTGTGGAATTCAAAGACATCCGTTTGAAAGTCCCCTGACCCCAACCACTTATATGATCACCCGTCGCTCCGCACTCCGCACCATGGCGCTCTCTTCCTGCGCCGTCGCCCTTGGCCAGAACGTCCTGCACGCGCAAGCCCCCGCGCCCGCCCCCACCGCGGAGGGCGTCTACAAGCTGCCACCGCTCGGCTACGACTACGACGCGCTCGAGCCATTCATCGATGCCGAGACGATGAAGATCCATCACGACAAGCATCACGCGGCCTACGTGAGCAAGCTCAACACTGCCGTCGCGAAACTGCCGGACAAGGAGAAGCGGACCGTCGAAGAACTGCTCATTGGCCTGAAAGCGCTGCCTGAAGAAATCCAGAAAGACGTGCAAAACCAGGGCGGCGGCCACGCGAATCACTCGCTCTTTTGGCAGACGCTAAAGAAGAACGAAAACGGCAAGCCGGTCGGCCAGCTCGCCAAGGAGATCGAGAAATCTTTCGGCAGTTACGACGATTTTTGGAAGTTGCTCACCGAGAAGGCGACGAAGGTCTTCGGCAGCGGCTGGGCCTGGCTCGTGGTGGAAAAGGGCAAGCTCGCCGTCACTTCCTCTCCAAATCAGGACTCGCCGCTCCTCACCGGTGCGACGCCTCTCCTCGGCATCGACGTCTGGGAACACGCCTACTATCTCCAGTACCAGAACCGCCGTCCCGACTACCTCGCCGCGTTCCAGAAGGTGATCAACTGGGAGTTCGTGAACGAGCGCTACGGGAAGGTTTCGAAGGCATAGCATCGTAGCCATCACGCTCCGCGTGATGAGCGAGGCGTGTTTCCAACCCTAGCCGGCCCAATGCACGCAAGACGCCGTTCTCTCCGGCTGCGCGCACCGCTCGTCACGCGGAGCGTGACGGCTACCGTGCGCTGCGTGCTGCTCGGCTGTCTCTTCACCTCCTGCGCCGCGTCGCGGGACTCGGATCGCGCCTACGCGCAGGCGAAGCAGCAGGTCCTGACCACGCCGGCGGCGGCCCGGTTGCGGAGCGCCGACTGGCCGCGCTGGGTGGATCAGCGCGTCGGGCAGGTGGTCGAGGTCGTCGGGACCATCGGGTGGGTAAACAGCAGGAACACGAGCTTCCGACTGGGGCGCGACGTCAGGTGCTGGCCGATGGACGGGCAGGACGAGATCCAGGCAGGGCTCGAGAAGGGCACTCGCGTGCGCGTCAAAGGACTCGTCGGCGGGCGAGGGCATCTCTCGGGGCAGGGTGGAATGGATCTGTACGCGTGCCGGATCGAGAAGTAGCCGCGAGGCGGCGCAGGCCGCACTCGTAATCGTACTCTTGCTCGTACTCGTAATCGAACCCGCGATCATTGCGCCCCGCGCCTGGTTACAGGACGCGCTTCGCGGGGTCCGGAAAGGCGATTACGATTACGAGCAAGAGTACGATTAAGAAGAGCTCCCCGCCCTTGACCTCCCGCCCGCCATCTGCGCTCATCACTCTTCCAATGATTCGCTCCCTCTCCTCCTCCCTCCTCGCGCTGGCGCTGTTCGCGCTGGTGCCCGCCCACGCCGCGGAACCGATCCCCGAGGCCAACAAGGTCGGCGGCTTCGCCATCGGCTGCCAGGCTTACTCCTTCAACCGCTACTCCGTTTTCGAGGCGATCGAAAAGACGGCGGAAGTCGGCGCCAAGGTCATCGAGTTCTATCCCGGCCAGAAACTCACGCCCGATGACGCCACCAAGTGGGGCCACGACGCGCCCCCGGAGGCGATCGCCCAGGTGAAGGAGAAGCTGAAGAAGCATGGCGTCATCGCGGTCGCGTATGGCGTCGTCGGCCTGCCGAAGGACGAGGCCGGCTGCCGCAAGGTGTTCGAGTTCGCGAAGACGATGGGCATCCGCGTCATCAACACCGAATCGGTCGATGCCATCGACACCTTCGAGCCGCTAGTGAAGGAGTACGACATCAAGGTCGGGTTCCATGATCACCCCAAGCGCGAGAAGGACCCGAACTACAAGATGTGGGATCCGAATTACATCCTCTCCGTCGTGAAGGATCGCGACCCGCGCATCGGCTCCTGCGCCGACACCGGCCACTGGCAGCGCTCCGGGCTCGACCCGGTGGATTGCATCAAGATCCTCAAGGGCCACATCGTCAGCAGCCACTTGAAGGATCTCACCGAGTGGGCGCCGGGCGGCCACGACATGCCGTACGGCACGGGCAAGGGCAAGATCGCGGAGACGCTCGCCGAGTACAAGGCGCAGGGCTTCAGCGGACCGATCTCCGTCGAGTACGAGTACCATTGGACCGAGAGCGTGCCGGAGATCAAGGAGTGCATCGACTTCGTCCGCAAGCAGGGAACGAAGTAACCCATGCGCCTCGCGCGCTGGTGTCTGCTCTGGATGCTGCTGTGCGCGGCTGGAGCGCAACGCTCCGTCGGTGCCGAGGACGGACAACGTCCGTCCGCGCCGGTGAGCTTTCGCCGCGAGATCGCACCGCTGCTGAACCGGCGGTGCGCGGCCTGTCACAATGAGGAAAACGCGAAGGGGCGCTATCGCGTCGACAGCTTCCGCCGGCTGCTGAAGCCCGGCGAAAGCGACGAAAAGCCGGTGGTCGCCGGCCGTCCGGACGACTCGGAGCTCATGCGGCTCCTGCTCGAGCCCGACGCCAACGACCGCATGCCGCAGAAGGCCGACCCACTACCGCCGGCGGAGATCGCACTCATCAAACGCTGGATCGCCGAGGGCGCGCAGTTCGATGGCGGCGCCGCCGACCGGCCGCTGGTCGAGATGGCACGCGAGGCGATGCTCCATCCCGCGCCGGCGCACTACCCGCACGCGCTGCCGATCACCGCGCTCGCGTTTTCGCCGACCGGCGAACAGCTCGCCGTCTCGGGTTATTATGAGGTCACGATTTGGAATATCGCCGACGGCCAATTGGTGCGCCGCATCGGCGGTCTGCCCGAGCGCATCACCGCACTGGCGTGGCAGGCGAAGCGCAACCTCATCGCCGTCGCGGGCGGCTCGCCCGGGCAGTGGGGGACCGTCGCGTTGATCGATCCCGCGGGCACCGGCCCGCCGCGCATCTTGTGCGACCTGCCGGAGAGCGCGCTCAGCGTCGCGTTCAATCCCGACGGCAGCCAGCTCGCGGCGGGCTGCGGCGACCGCACGATCCGGCTCTTCGACCCGTCCACGGGCAAGCAAACGCGCCTCGTCCGCCAGCACGCCGACTGGGTGCAAACCGTCGCCTACAGCCGCGACGGCCAGCAGATCGTCTCCGCCGGCCGCGACCGCACCGCGCGCATCATGGATGCCGCGAAGGGCGAGCTCGAGGTGACGTACAACGGCCACGACACGCCGCTCCTCGCGGCGGTCTTTCATCCCACCGGGTCGACCATCCTCTCGCTCGGCGCGCACTCGCGGGAGATCCACCGTTGGGACATCGCCACGGGGCAGTCGAAAGCGAAGGCCTTCCAGTTCGACGCCGAGCTCCTGCGCTTCGCCGTGAACGGGACGCTCCTCTACACGACCTCCCTGGCGGACGACACGATCCAGGTCTCGCAACTCAGCGACCGCGCGCCGCTCTACACGCTGTACGGCCACCACGCGAGTGCGCAATCGATGGCCTTCCCGCGCGGCACGCAGACTTTGGCCAGCGGATCGTACGACGGCGAGGTGATCCTGTGGGATCTGGCGTGCGGCACCTGGACGCAACGGTTTTTCGCGGTGCCGTGAGGCGCGGTGCAACCGCAAATAGCGTTGACGCTCCCGGAGCCGGATATCACTTTCACTTGAGTTTCTTCCCCCCCGAAAAGCCATGGGATCATCTCCACCACGCGACCCCTATTTCCAGCGCGCGTTTCAGCAGTGGGAAGCGGTGGATTTCGACGCCGCCGTCAACGACCTGACGGCGGTCGCTTGGGCCGAGGAAATCCTGGCCAGGATCGAAAAGAGTGCCCGCCGTCTTCCGGGATGGAGCGACGGCCATGGGCTTCCGGCGCAAATTCGCACGGTGCTCGAGCAGGCCGTCGTCCCGGGCTTCCTTCCGCCTTCATTCCCCGGCGGAGGGCCGGACGAGTTCGACGAGCGATTCAAGAAATTCTGCGCCTCCCTCGGCCGATTCTCGGGCAGCCGGCCGCCGATTCTCTCCAAAGACGGCAAAGACGAACACGGAAACGAATGGTCCGATGGCGACCTGAAATTGGTCAAAGAACACTTCTTTGCCCATCCGCTGCAACGGGCGGCGGATGGTTACGCAGTCTTCGCGAAGGGTTCGAACGCGGCGGTCATGTTCGCTGCCTTGACCGTGGCGGCCTTGAACCTGGGCTTTACGATTCTTGACCCGCAGCACATCGCGAGAGGACTTCCGGAAGAAGACGTCGATTTGCTCCATGCCGACGATCCATGGATCAAGACTTACGAGGATTTGAAGGACCTCTTCCAGGATTTCATTTCGCACCTGGACAAAGGCGTCATTCGCAACTTTTGGACGAAGAAAGGCCCATTTGAAGCCTACGCCTTCGGTCGGACGACCGTGAGGCGTTTCGTCAAGGAGCAGTGGTGGCCGAAAACCACCCCGGTGAAGGGAGGACGAACGCCGGAGGTCGAGCGGTTTGTGCCCACCGACGACCGGGCTTTTTTCCTGGCGTCGTGTCTGGAGCCAAAGTTTCGCCAGGCCTTGTTCCTGGCGGTGCACGGCCGGCCGGAAGATGAGATTCCGAAGATGGCGGAAGAGGCGGGCGCGAAGGTCGGCGACGGAGAGGAGTCCGGCGGCACGATCAACAAAGACGACGCGGCCGCGCTGGCCTGGGGCCTGACCTTCCGCCCGCTTTGGTCGGAGTTTTCGGACGACGAATACGCGGTCTTCTACCCTGCTTTTGGCGTCCCGAAGCCCGGGGCCAAGCCGGATGAGGCGAAAACGCAGAAGGCGACATACCGCAGGACGGTTCATCACATTCGTACCGCCCACGAATTCCTGTGGCTGCTCACCGAGGCGTCGGAAGACCAAGCCGGGTTGGTGCGCGTGCAGCGGGTGCTGACCCTGCTCGGGGGGCGCCGTCCGGCGCTCGAACGACCGCTCCGCATCCTGGTTTCCACGAGCCCGGGTTCCCGGTTGCCGTTGAATAACGATGAGTCGGCGGAATTCACCGCACGGCGGCGCGCTTGCCCAAGGCCGGACCGCCCGTGGGAAGACCCGCTGCCCCGCGAGCTGTTTGAAAGCGTGCGCGCCGGACTGAGCGACGAAATCGGCGCTTTGCCTCTCTTTCGGATGCTGCTCACCCGGGCGGGGGCCGTGCACGCCTTGCGTCCGTTGGCGGCACTCCTGCCCGGCGGAAGCGACGCGGACGTGCAACAGTTCTATTTTTGCGAGACGACGTTTCCGAGCCCCTGGACCGACGAGGCCTTGCAAAAGGTGGTCGAGTTTGCGCCACGGCTCGACCGGTTGTTTGCGGCGTCGGCGCGCCTGAACCCGGCGCCGGCCACCGAGAAGGACGAGGTGCGCTTGGGCAACTTGTGCGAGCTGCTCCCCGGCACCGACGAGGACCGCAAGGCGATCTATCGTCTGCTGCAAGGCGCCGAAGCCACTCTGCCCGCCCCCAGTCAGGCCCTGAGTGAAGGATTCGAACTTATTTTACAGGCTTTGCGTCACACGGGCACCCCCAAGCGCCTAAAGAAGCTCGAACCCATGATTGGCAAAGTTGCTCCGGACCTGCAAACTGAGCTGGAGACGTTGCTCGTGCTCGGCGCAGGCCCTGCTACCGAAGTTGCACTGACTGATCACGAAAGGCAAATCTATGGGGCTGCCCTGAAGGACATTTTCGCCACCTTGAACGTATGAAAACCAATATCGCCCCATTCTCCGCCGTCGGAGCCGGGCATGCCGCCTTGCGGATGCCGCCCTGGCCCGCCGGTTTGACGGACGCCAGAATCGAAGCCTTGATCGCCAGGCGCCTCCCGGAGGAGGAAGCCGAGGAGACCGAAGAACTCCTGAGTGCGGACCCGGTGCTTCACGCGCGGGTGCTCGCGGCTCGGCGGACGCTGGACCGGATGACGTCGCATGAAAACGTCGTCGTCGCCCCGGACAAGTTTCCGAATGAGGAGGATCGGGTCAAGGAAGAGGAGATCGCCTGCTCCTATCGTGCGGCCGCCGGCTTGGCCGCCGAGACGAACGTCATCACGGTTTGCTTCCGCGAACCCGCGGCGGCCGCCGCCAAGGCGAAACTGAGCCGGGAGGAAGATCTCGCCGGCCCGCCCGGTGTTCGCGACGAGCAGGGCAGGCCGTACCCGGTCCGGCTCACGGTCCGGGAAACGACGCAGGGCGACATCCTGCTCGCGGTGGAAACCGACCCCGCGCTCGCGGATCGTACGTTGCGGGTCGGTGACGCCGCCACCGTCGTTTTTCGCCTCGCCCACGAGCGGGGAAAGGGTTTTGCCATGCTGACGCTCTCGCCGGAAGAATTCCTCGCCGTCTGCCGGCAATCCGCCGGCGCCCCCTCCTATGAGTGGGCCTAGCGGCTGCACCGCACCGGGGTCGGTGGCGGAGTTCATGCACCTGCCCCTCGCCGACGCCCATTTTGTTTATCTCGAGCTCCGCCGGAATGGCCGGCTGGTGGAGCAACTGCGCATTTGGGTCGCCTACGCCGGGGGGGCGCAGGAGACGGCGTGGCGGGACTTTCTGGCCTGGATTCCCGCCCTGGAAGCCCGGGTCGCCGAAGCCAACCGCAGCCTGGCGGCCGGCGATCAGGTGCCCGGGAGCGGGGATTCCGTGGAATTTCTCGTCAGCGCGGCGCGGAAGATCGTGGGCGGGGGCGATTTGTCGCATGATGAAGAACTTCTCGCCTGGCTCCCGCGCTTGTTCCTGGTGGAGGATGATCGCCGCGAGTGGCTGACGGTCGCGGGCCACACGCTGCGCGGAACGGCGGTCATCGGGAAAGTGGTCGTACCGGTCGCCTTCGTCTTGAAGGCGCCGAGGGAAGGCTTTCTCGCGCGCCTGGAGGTGGAGGTGTTGGCCGAGGGAGCGGAAGTCATCGCCAATCATCCCGCGCAGACCCTGGAATCCAACCAGGCTTTTCGGGACGACTTTCTCGACTCCTTGAGAGCGGCCTTTCTCGCCGCTTCCGCGGCCACGGGGCAGAAAGCGGCCGGCCGCTGGCGCCTGCTGCCGTGGGAAAAAGGCGGGCCGCTTCCGAAGAGTTTTGACGGTCCCAGCCTCGGGGCCGCGGCCGCCCGGGCGTGGGCCTTGGCGCTCCGGCAGTTGAAGGCCGACCCCCGCGTGCTCGTCATCGCCCAGATCCAGTCCTCGGGGGAGGTGGAAGCGCTGACCGACAACCAGGGAGTCGTGCTGAAGGCATTGAAAGCCTGCACGATGACCGCGTCGGCCAATGCCTTCGGTCCGGACGCGATCGACACGATCGTCGTGGTCGGTGAGGCCAACCAAGTCGCCGCGGAGCAAGGAATCGCGGCGGCGGGTGCGGCCGAACGGGTCCGCGTGGTGCGCCTGGACCTGTCGAGAGCCGAAGCCTCCGGCGAAAAGGCCGCCTAGGTCTCCCGGCCAATCCGGAAAAAAAAGCGGGAGGTCCGTCACAAGGCGCCGCCGCTCCACCTACATCTCATCGCCACGCGCGCCGCGCAACCGCCGGGCCTGCAAACCGCCAACCACCGAGACCAATGAACATCCGCCACCTGCTCCACGCCACCGTCACCGCGCTGCTCGCCGCTCTTGTTTTCGTGCCGCCGCTCGCGGCCGCCGCGGACGCGGACGCGCCGCTGAAAACAGGCTCCGCGGCCGACATCGTTACCGCCATCCAGGCCGCGCAGAAGCGGCTGGTGCGGGAATCGTACGGCCAGCTGGCACACGAGTGCTTTACGGAGGTGGACCTGGAGCAGTTCCGGAGGGACAAAGTGGCGTGGCACGCAGCCGAGGCGCTGCAGAACCACCGCAAATTCATGGAGGGCGTCCTCGCCCTGCGCGCGCAGCCCGAGCGCGCGCAGACCGCCTTCGTCAGCGGGTGCCGCAAGCCGCTCCGCCTCACGTGGGCGGAACTCGGCCACATCGGCCGGGATGGCCAGACCGACGCGGGCAACGCCGCCGAGCGCGACATCGCGAATGCCGCCGCCGATCTCCTCGAGCGACTGGTGAAGCTCTCCGCGGAGGAAGTGCAAGCCGCCTTCCTGCGGAAACGCTGAGCCGTAAGGAACCGCGGCGCCGACGTGGCACGGGCATCCTGCCCGTGGGGCCGGCGGGCGTCCCGACGGCGTCCCGCCCGGCGGTCGACGTGGCGCAACTACTCACCGTTGATGATTGCCAAGCGCCGCGTCGACGACTCGGCGGGACGCCGATCCGAACAGGCGGGACGCCGGCGGGACGCCTGTGCTACCCATCGTAGAGCAGTGCGCGTCTTGCAGATTACTGCTTGGCTTAGGCCGCGCGCTGCCGGACGGCTCCCGCGGGCTGGGTGGTTTCGGGAAGAAATGACGGCTTTTGCGCGGCGGGAGCGATCCGGCCCGTCAGGGGCGACCCGCCCGCACGCCCGTGGGTTTCGGGAAGGATCGACGCATTTTCGCGCGCGCCTCCTGTGGCGGCGACCGCCGCCGGAGGCGCGGCCGGAGTTTCGGGAAGGTTTGCGCGTTTTTGCACGGCCGCGGCGCGCGCCGGTCTCACCACCCCCTCCGCGGAGTAATTCTTGAGCACCCAAACCTGGGCGCGCCAGTCCGGCGTCCCGTCGCGCTTGCGCGCGTTGTTGATCTTTTGCACCAGCTTCCACTCGAACTCCGCGCGCGCCAATTCCAGCGCGAGCGCGAAACCTTCATCCTCGGCTTTCCAACGCTCCAGGGTGGCCCGGCGCACGCGCGCCAACGCGCCGGCGTGGTGGTCGGCCAACCCGTCCAGGCGGATCACCTTGCAGATGAGTTCGGCGACTTCCAGGGTCAGCTCGTCCAGCCGCAGGGGACGCGGTGAGGGAAGGAGCCGGAGGGTCGGGGTTTCGATGGTTTCGGAGGGCGTTGCGGCGAGTGGTGATTGAAGCATCCCTCGATGAGAACACGGCTTTTCACAACACCTACATGAATTTGCATTTGGGCTCCTTTTACCTAGGGAACGGGCCGAAAAAACGACTGAAAACGACCGATTTTGTCACGTGAATTTCGGGGGAAAATGGCCATTTGAGTCGCACGTTCGACGCGACGTAGGAGAGGCGTGGGCTGGGGATGAAGATGATAATTACGACAAGGATCGCACATGTTTTCGACGATCGTCGCGCGCACCCTTGATTCGGGCTTCGCTGGGCGCGGCGCGAACTCTGCGCGAAGCGCACCATGAGGTGTAGAGCGCGGCTCTCCCCTGAGCCTGAGGCGAACGGGGGTGCCGCCTCCAATTCCTTGAGCGTCTCACGCGCGAGCCGCGTCCAAAAATGGCGAGATGCCTTCCATGCTTGAGCGTCTCTCGCGCAGGCAGCACTCAAGAAATTGGAGGCGGCACCCCCGTTCGCCTTAGGCTCAGGGGAGAGCCGCGCTCTACACCCTCGAACGAGAACTGGCGTTCGTCCCAACACCCAAACGCTTCGACGTTTGCCTTTCTGGTTCCGGCTCAGCCGGGTT
>DASYIS010000306.1:0-18687 GCA_035997375.1 Chthoniobacteraceae bacterium | reverse complement strand
CGGCTCTTCTTCCGCGAAGCGCAGTATCCGTGGGAGTCGCCACAGGCTGATCTCGCCGCCGCTGAGAAACTCATTAACGAGTGCGGCTACCACCGGCGCGATGGGGAGCTCGCCGACGCCAAAGCCGCTATCCTTTCAGTTTAACCTAACCACGCCATGCCCTTCCTCGCCGAATCCCCCTCTCAACGCTCCGATCCTGCCCAGCCTGGCCGGCACCGCGCCTCGCCGAGCCAAAGCGCGCGCGGTGCGCGCGGCCGATCCGATCGACGAGCTCCAGATTCCGCCGGCCGATGGCAAGGTGCTGCGGCCGGGCGATGCGGGGTTCGACGATCTGCTGCCGTTCAATCTGCGCACCACATCGCGCCCGCAGGTCATCGCGCAATGCAAGACGGGCACGGCGTGAGACTCGCGGTGCAGTGAGCACGATTTCCTCGCGCGAACCGGAGCACCGGCGTTGTGCCGCGCACCGAGGGCGCGACGCTCGGGATCGATTACCTGCTGCTCGACGCGGCGCATCGGTTCAGCATGGCGAAACTGCTGAAGGGAAGCGTCGTCGAGCAAGTCGCCGCCGGGCTGCCGGAGGACATTCAGTTGATTATCCATAGCTGAGGGGCGCCAACCCCTCGTAATCGTGCTCATGCTCGTAATCGTAATCGTAATCTCTTCGGGCCCCCATTCGAGCAAGAGTACGAGCAAGCGCACGATTACGAACGCGCACCGCCCGCCGGGGAACGCGCCTTGCTTTCTCATTCCTGATGGAACTCACCGCGCAGCCTGCCAACCCACCCGTCGCCCCGGCGTGGGACACCTCCGGCGTGCGCCGATTTCTCGGGCAATACCCCGCGCTGTGCGTCTTCGCTGGCGCGCTGCTCGTCCGGCTCGCGGTGCTGGCGCTCTTTTCCACCTCGCCGCACTTTGGCGTGCAATCGGGCGACATGCGCTTTTACCACGACTGGGCGTTGCGCATTCTCGCGGGCGAATGGACGGACCATCACGCGTTCTACGGGCTGCCCGGGTACGCGTTTCTCATGGCGGGCGTGTACAAGGTTTTCGGCGTCCATCCGGGAGTCATGCTGAGCATTCAGTCGCTGGCGGATGCCTGCACGGCGCTGCTCGTGTTTCGCCTCGCCCGCGCGGTCATCCCCGTCTATCCCCGCGCGCTCGCGGCCCTCGCCGCGCTCGGCTGGGTGCTCTTCGTGCCGGCGCAGACGTTTTCCGCGGTCCTCATGCCGACGGTGCTCGCGGCCGCATGCTATTGGTTTTGCGTAGATCGCGCCATGCAGACCAAGACGCTCGGCTTGCCGTGGCGCTGGCTTGGCTTGGGAACGCTGGTGGGCGTCACCGCCACGTGTGTGGCGACCGTGCTCTTCGCCGTCCCGCTGCTCATCGCCGCCGCGCTGCTCGCGCAGGCCCCGCGCGCAAAACGCGCGGTCGCCGTGGCGCTGCTGCTCGCCGGGCTCGCCGCGGGGACGTCGCCGGCGTGGCTCCACAATCGCTTCATCGCGCACGAGCCGGTCTTCCTCTCCGCGCATGGCGGCATCAATTTCTGGATCGGCAACGCGCCGGGCGCCACGGGTTATCCGAAAATTCCGCCGCCGCTCCGCGCCGGTCAGCGGGAGTTGCTCGTCGACTCCATCGCCTACGCGGAGCAGGAGAATCACCGCCCCATGTCGCGCGCCGAGGTCTCGCGTTACTGGAGCGAAAAGGCGTGGGCGCAGATTCATCAGGAGCCCGCGGCGTGGGCGCGGCTGCTCGCGGTCAAGGTGCGCAATTTCTGGAACGCCTTCTCGTACGACGATGTGACGATCATCGCGCTCCTGCGCGAGGAAGGCGTGCTGTTGCCGGGCCTCGGTTTCGGCCTCGTGGCGACCGTCGGGCTGGCGGGCCTGCTCCTCGCGGGATGCGATCCAAAGGCGCGCTGGGTCGCGGCGGCGGTGCTGCTGCACATGATCGCCTTGCTGCCGGTGTTCATCACTGAGCGGTATCGGCTCGCCGCCGTGCCGGGCCTGCTCGTCCTCGGCGCGTATGGGATTTCGCGCGGCATCGCCTTCGTGCAGGCGCGCCAATGGCGACCGCTCGCGGGCTTGACCGCGCTGCTCGCGCTGGCGGCGGTGTTCGTGCATCTGCCGGTGCAGGGCGAAATGCTGAGCAGCATGGAGCCGTACAATCTCGCGATCAGCGAGCTCGAGGCCGGCCAGCTCGACCGCGCGGAAAAACACCTAGCGCAAGCCGCCGCGCTTGCGCCCGGCAACGCGTCTCTGCTCTTCGCACAGGGCAATCTTTGCCTGAAGCGCGGCGACCAGCAGCGCGCGAAAGTTTACTACAAGCAGTCGCTCGAAAAGGAGCCGCGCAACGCCGACGCCTATACGAATCTCGGCCTAATCGCGTGCGGCGAGAAGCGCTGGGACCTCGGCGCGCGCCTGTTCGAGGCGTCGCTTAGCATCGATCCCACCGACCAGATCACGCTCCAGTTGCTCCAGCGGGCGCGCGCGGAAATGGCGAAGCATTAATCAGTCCACACTTTCGGTGGAATGTTGCCAAACCTGCATTAAATTAGCTCCCGGTGACTCCCCACATGCATCGACTGTTCCTTCCATCCATCCTCGCGGGCTTGCTCCTGTTTTGGGCGCCGGCCGGACGCGCGGCTTTGCTTGTCGACCCGGCGGGCGGCACCCCGTTCGCGACGGATCTCAATGACGACGACCAAGTGTACAGCGGGCGGCCGCTGGGGTTTCCTTTCAGCTTTTTCGGCGGCGACCCGCAGACGACCGTGGACGTGGCGACCAATGGCAACCTGAATTTTTCCAGGGATCCAGAGTTCAAGAATACCTCGATGCCGTCGGCCGACACCGCGCGCATCAGCCCGCTCTGGGACGACCTCGAAGTAATGCCGCTGCTCGGCGATTCCATCGTCGAGAAGGTCGAGCCGGGCGTCTGGTATTCCGTCACCTGGAAGGCGCACAGCCGGCTCAATGCGCTCTCGCGCCACGTCTTTCAGGTCGTGATTTTCGGGCAGGCGACGCGGATCGGGAAGCTGAGCTTTCGCGCCAACGACATCGTTTTCGCCTACGAGGGGCTGGGGCCGACCTTCGACAAGGGGAGCGCCACCGTCGGCCTCGATGCGGGCGAAGGCTCGACCTTCGTCACCGTCCCCGACCTCGCCGCGGGGGGCGGCGATGCGAAGTCCTCGTACGCGCCGGCGCTGCTCAATCTCGGCGGCGGCCTGCTCCTTTTCCGGCCGACCGACGACGGCTCGTACGCCCTCCCGAACCTGACCAACCACCTGCCAGTCGCGGTGCCGGACGCCGGCTACGGGCCGGACCCGGTGACGATCGCCGTGCTCGCCAACGACACCGACCCCGACGGTGATCAGCCGCTGCTCGACTCCGTCACGCAAGGCGCGTTCGGCGCGGTGACGGCCAATCCCGACGGCACGGTGACTTACACGCCGGGGGCGCACTTTGCGGGCACCGATTCGTTCACGTACAACATGATCGATGGGCTCGGCGGAAGCGCGATGGGCACCGTTTCAATCATGCCGTTCGCGGCCGCCAACGGCGCGTATGACGGCTCGCTCTTCCCGCCACCCGACGATCCCGACGCGCCGGCGCTCACCGTGGCCGACGAGTCGGGCCACGTGCGCCTCGTGGTCAAGGACGGCGGCGCGTTTCAGGGGACGATCCTCTATCCCGACACGGCTCCGATCGTGTTTCAGGGGCAATTCAACGGCGCCGGGAAGTTTGCCGCCGACGTGCAGACCGACCCGGAGGATCCCACGGCCACGACCAAGGTGGCGCTCGGGCTGGAGTTCCTCAATGGTGTGAATCGCATTACCGGCACGGTGGACGACGGCGCCCTCGTGTTGGTCGCGCCGCGCTCGATCAACAGCCCGCCCGAGGCGCACGACGACATCGTTTATCTGAACGGGAGCAAATCGCTCGTGATGAAGGTGCTCGACAACGATGTCGACCGCGACGGCGATCTGCTCACGATCAAGTCCTGCACGCAGGCCCAGGCAGGAGACGTGACGATCAGCGCGGATCGGCGGACGCTCACGTACGTGCCGTTCAAGAGCGGCGGCGCGGACCGACTGAGCTACACGGTGATGGACCCGTCGGGCCTCACTTCGACGGCGCAAGTCACCGTGCTCGCCTACTCGAACGCACGCGGCGTTTACGACGGACTGATCTCCGGCACCGACCCGGACGGCGGCGTGGTGGTCGACAACACGGGCCGCCTGCGGCTGTCGGTCGCGGCGACGGGCGCGTTCACCGCGAGCATTTCCTATGGCGGGTGGCCCTTCGCGGTGCGTGGCACGTTCAACTCGGCCGGCGATTTCTCGGGCACGCTGAAGCTGCCCGAGGACGTGGTGCTCACGCTCAAGCTGCACCTCGATCTCACGGAAGATTCGCATCAGGTGACCGGCACGATTTCCGATGCCGACGGGAATGTGCTCTCGCAAATCGCGGTCGGCCGCTCGCGCTTTCGCGTGCGGACTTTTCCTGCGCCGCAGGCTGGCGTCTATGCCGTGCTGCCGCCGGTCGACGACCAGAGCGATGCGCCCGGCCTCGGGTGGGCGCGCCTCTTCGTGAATGCCGCCGGCGGCGCGACGCTGCTCGGCAAATTCGGCGACGGCACGTCGCTCGGATTGACCGGGCAGGTGCAGATGGATGGCACCGTTCCATTCTTCGTGGCGCGCCGCGCGAAGGGGACGAAACGCACCGGTTTCATCACCGGGACGCTCGCTTTCGCGGACCCGGCCACGAAGAGCGACCTGACGGGCCGCCTCACCTTGTGGAGCCCGCCGAGCGACGATTTCTCGGTGGACGAAGTCATGGCCGGGATGGATGTCGTCGGCGCGGTCTACCTGCCGCCGCGCGTCGGCCAGCCGATCCTCACGCTGCCCGCGACGCCGGACAATGCGCAGCTCGATTTCGTGGACTTCGTCGTGCCGCTCTCGATCGGCATCGGCAACACCGACGCGAACAAGATGGTGATCTTGCAACCGAAGACGGGTCTTTTCACGGGGAGCTTTTGGGAAGACGCGGACAGCGCCGGGCCCGTCAGCCGCTTGCTGCGCCCGGTCGCTGGCGTCAAGCAGGTGAAGCGCACCTTCACCGGCATGATCCTGCGCCAACAGAACCGCGGCGCCGGCGTGATCGTCCGAAGCGACGGCGCGGTGCGGATCACGCTCGGGCCGGTGCCGGCGCCAAGCGGTCAATGAGGCCGGCGGCGGGTGAAACCACGCCGACCGTTCGCGCGGAATGCCGAGTTGTAGCCACGGCCCTGTGAGCCGTCTGCGCGTTGCACATTCGCGGCGCGTGACCAAGTGCAACTTGGTCACGAGGGTCTTGCGTAAGCGTGCAGGGGAGGGCGACCGGGTTAGCGGGCGCGCGGGCTGAGGCTTTGGCCGTGGTTGCCCTGGGCGATTCCTTGGAACGACAGGTCTTCGTCCAGCTCGGGCCAGTGGAGGCCGAACGGGGACAGTTCGATGTTGTTCAGTTGCGCGGGGGTTCCGTCGGCAAGGCGCCGATTCTCCTCGACGGGGAAGCGCAGTTGGGCGCCGCTCGCCATGGAGATAACGATGAAGCCCTGCTCGAAGCGGGCGGAGCGGGCGGTGTCAGTCAAGATGCTCATGCCACTTCTCGATGATAAGCGCCTGGTGGGCGCGCGCAAGCTCCTCGGCGTGCGAAAGTTCCCGGACCTTCATGCCGACGGATTCGCGAAGCTCGACGACGGGTTCGACGTTGAAGACGGCCTCGCCGGCGCCGTAGCGAACATGGACATGGATCGGGCGATGCTCGTTCCTGTAGAAGAAGAAACGATAGCCGTCCTTGTCGAAGATCCGGGGCATCGCGGTTAACTCGTGGGCCGATCGCCAGCTACGTCGAGGCCGTCTTCGGGTAGCTCCCGAGGATCTTCACGAAGCTGCAATGCTGCCCGAGCGCTTCGAGCGCTTCGATGAGCGCGGGCTCGCCGGCGTGGCCGTCGACATCGGCGAAGAAGAAGTACTCCCACGCCTTGCGCTTCGAGGGGCGGCTCTCGATTTTGCTCAGCGAGATGCGCAGGCGATTGAACGGCTCCAGCGCATGGAAGAGCGCGCCGGGCTCGTCGCGAATGCAGAACATGAGCGCGGTGCGGTCGTTGCCCGTCGGCGGCGAGGACGATTGTCCGATGACCAGGAAACGGGTGGTGTTGTTCGGGATGTCCTGAATCGACTCGGCGACAATGTTCAGGCCGTAGACTTCGCCGGCCATGCGCCCGGCGAGCGCGGCGGAGTGCGGCTGGGCCGCGGCCAGCTCGGCCGCACGCGGCGTGCTCGAGACTTCGATGAGGTCAACCCCCTGCATGTTCGCGCGCAGCCATTGGCGGCATTGGCCGAAGACCTGCGGGTGCGAGTAGACTTTGCGGATCTCTGCGCGCGGCCCCTTGCTCAGCACGTGGTTCTCGATCTTCAGGAGAATCTGCGCGCAGATGCGCAGCTCCGATTCCATGAACATGTCGAGCGTGTGATTGACCGCGCCCTCGGTCGAGTTCTCGATCGGCACCACGCCATAGTCCGCCTGCTCGCGCGCGACGGCATCGAAGACATCGCCGATGCTCACCTTCGGCACGTATTCGACGCTCGCGCCGAATTTGCTGCGCGCCGCCTGGTGCGTGTTCGTGGCGACCGGGCCGAAGTACGCGATCGTGAGGTCCTTCTCGAGCGCGAGCGACGCCGACATGATCTCGCGGTAAATCGCGCGGATCGACTTCTCCGGGAGCCGGCCGTTGAGCGAGCGGTTCTTCTCGACCAGGCTGCGGAGGACGTGCTCTTCGCGCTCCGGCGCGTAGATCTCCGTCCCCTCGGCGCGCTTCACTTCCCCGACCTGATGCACGAGGTCGGCACGTTCATTGAGCAAGGCGATGAGCTGCTCGTCTACGGAGTCGATCTTGCGGCGGATTTCGGGAAGCGACACAGTCAGGAGTTTGGTTCTTCGGTAGGCGGGGTGTCGAGCGCTTCGGCGGGGGGGGGCTCCGGGGAATGGGACTCGTCCGGGCCGTCATCCACATCCTTCCAATTCTTCTCGCCTTCCGCAGGCGGCGCCTCTTCGGTGGGAGCGGGCGCGGCTTCGGCCTCGGCGGTGGCCGCAGCCTCGGCAGCAGCTTTCGCTTTCTTGCCTTTCGGTTTGACAGCGACCTCGCCCCCCTCCTCCACCGGCGCGGTCGGCAGGACGACCCGCTTTAGTTCGTCGGAATTCGGAAGCTCCCCCGTGTTCCGCAAACCGAAATGCTGGAGAAAATACTCGGTGGTTCCGTAGAGCAGCGGCCGCCCGGGCACGTCGGCGCGGCCGGTGATTTTCACGAGCGAACGGTCGAGCAGCACCTGCATCACGCCATCGACCGCAACCCCGCGCACGGCCTCGACATCGGCGCGGGTGACGGGCTGGCGGTAGGCGATGATCGCGAGCGTCTCCAGCGCGGGGCCGGAGAGGCGCGTCGGCTTGGCTTCGGGGTAGAGCTGCTTCACCCACGGCGACGCGCCGGGGTTGGTCACGAGCGTCCAGCCGTTGACTTGCTCGACCAGGCGGAAGCCGCGCTCCGAGGCGATGTACTCGTCCCGCAGCTCGCGCAGCGCCTCCTCCACCTGCGACATTTTCGTCGAGACGAGGGCGCGGATTTCCTCGCCGGCCTCCGGGCTGCCGGCGGCCGTGAGCACGCCGAGGATTTCCGATACCTGGATCGGCTTGGGCGATCCGAAGACCAGCGCCTCGATGACATTCTTGAGCGTCATGTTCCCGAGAAAATACGTCAGGCCGCGACGCGGCGCAGGATGATTTCACCGAACGGCTCGTCCTGCATGGCGCGGAATTGTTTCAGCCGGATGAGCTCCAGCAACGCGAGAAAAGTGACGACGATCTCCGTCCGCGACGCGACGCCGCTGAAGAGCTCGGTAAACCGCAGATCCACGTCGGCCTCGCTCATCTTCATGATGAGGTCGATCTTGTCGCCGACCGTATAGTGTTCCTCGAAGATCTCGCGCAGATCCTCCTTCTGGTTCACGCGCTTCAGGATCTTGTTGAAGGCGTTGATGAGATCGAACACGCTCACGTCGCCCAGCGGCCGCTCGGCCGCCTGCTCGACCACCTCCGGCGCGCGCGCGAAGAATTTCTCCTGCCCGACCTCGCGCTGGTGCAGGTGCTGCGCGGCGTCCTTGAATTTCTTGTACTCCAGCAGCTGGCGCACCAGCTCCCAGCGCGGGTCTTCCTCCTCGCTCTCCTCCTCCGGCGGCTGCACGGAGACCGGCAGCAGGCTGCGGCTCTTCCAGTAAATGAGATTGGCCGCCATGACCACGAACTCCCCCGCCACCTCGAGGTCGAGCACCTTGAAGGCGTCCATGAACTCGAGGTACTGCTGCGTGATCCGCACGATGGAAATATCGTAGATGTCGACCTCATCCTTCTTGATGAGGTAGAGCAGCAGATCGAGCGGTCCTTCGAAGACATCGAGCTTCACTTTGTAGTCGGGAGACATTGGGGCGGGGAGACTACTCGGCCCCCGTGGCGGCTGGCAATGCCGGTGACACTTCGGAAGAGCGATCCACAAAAAACACGAAGCCTCCTCGCGACGAAACTCCGTTTCGTCACGCCTCAGCTCTTGCTGAGCGCGCAATCGATCATGTCACAGACCCGGCCGGCGGGCGCCTGCTTGATGAGAAAACGCGTCCCCCAGTCGAGCGGCCGCACCACCAGTTCCAAGCCGCGTTTCTCCAGCTCCTCGCGGGTCAGGCGATGCAACTTCTCCGCGAATTCGCCGTCGCTCAGGTCGCCGCAATCATGCCGGCGCGCGGCCTCGCGCAGGACGATTTCGACCATGGACGGGAGGGCCGCCTTGTGCCGCGCCACCAGGTCGACGCGCGCCAATTCCGAGGCGAAGGCGTTCAACATCCCGTCGAGTTCCTCGACGACGAACGGCTTCGTCAGGTGATGCTGAAGCTCCCGTCCGCCGGCCATCAAGAGCCCGCACGGCAGGTCGAAATCGCTCATGGTCACGATGAACCGCGGCAGCCGCTCGGCGCTCCCGTCGAGCAGCTCGTAGCAGTCGCCGTCGGGCATTTCCACGTTGCTCAGGAGCACGTCGAACTCGTGCTCCGCCAGCAGCGAACGAGCCGATTCGAAATCCGCCGCGCAGTGCACGAGATGCCGCCGGCGCTCGAGAAAACGGCAGAGGTTGCCCGCCAGGAGCGGGTGCTCCTCGATGAGGAGAATGTGCAGCCGGCACTCGGCAGGCGGCGAAGACGCGGGGCCATCGGGGGGAAACATGCCCCGAGTCTACGCACGCGGGCCGCCGCGCGCCATGGGGGCGCGCCCGCTCCGCCGGAACGGCTTTCCCCTGACGGCTTATTTCGCCGGCGCGATTTCGACGTGCAGCGCCACCGGCTGGCAGGCCGTTTGGATTTCCGCCTCGGTCGACTCGATCTCCTTCTGCGCGGCCGCGAGCTTCTCCGCGTCGCCCGCCTGGCTCGCCGCGCGCCATGCGCCGTTGAGCCCGCCCGGGAGCGCGCCCTCGAGTTTCCCGATCAGGTTGTTCGACAGCAGCGCCGTCGCGCGCGCGCCGAGCACGCTGTCGTAGGCGGTGGTCATGTTCCAGCCGGCCGCGAGCTCCCGGCCGGTGACGACGGCCGCGGGCTTGCCGTCGAACGTCACCGCGTAACTCGCATCGTCCTTGAGCCCGGTGACCGTCAGAGTGTACTGCGAAAGCTGCAGCATCTTCGGCACGAGCTGCGCCGCCGGTTTGGCCGAGGGCAGGATCGGCCACGGGCTCGCCTCGTCGAGACGGGTGAACGAAATCGTGCCGTCCTTCGCGGCCGCGTCGGTGATCTTGCAGCGCTTGGCGTCCACGACTTTGCCATCGGCCGAGATCGTGGCGGAGCTGACTTCGCCCGACGCGCCCAGGCCGTTGAGAATGACGGTCGCCATCGTATACTGGCCGACGTCGCCGGGGTGCACGGTGTCGCCGTGGAGCGGGATGAGCGAGGGCGGGATCGGCGCGGGCTTCGGCGGGGTGCCGGCGGGGACGACCGGCGCAACCGGCGGCGGCGTGCCGGCCTTCTCGGCGGCCTCGGCGCCGGCGCGGCGATTCCTGCCCCAGACATCGAGCAGCGCGTGGTATTGGTCGACGAAGACGACCTTCTCCTCGGTCGCCAGCTTTTGCAGCGCCTCGGTGAAGGGATGCAGGCTCTCGCACCGCGGAGATTTCCAGTCGCCCGTGACGCTGCCGTCATCCACCGGGCTCGACGAGATGAGCACCGGCTGCGCGCCGATCGCGCGGATCTTCCCGATGAGCTCGCGCAGGCCGTTGATGTACTGGTCCACCGGCCCGCCCACGTCGTTCATCCCGAGTTCGACGCTGACGATCGTCGGCTTCCACGCCGCGACGTCGTAATCGAAACGCTTGAGCACACTCCCCGCGCGATTGCCGCCGATGCCGGAGTTGCGGAAATGCAGGTGCAGGTTCGGATACCGCGTGCGGTAAAAGGCCTCGATGTAATTCGTGTGCATCCGCTGCGCGGTGATGCTGTCGCCGGCCATCACCCAGACGTCGCCGTCTTTCAACGTGAGCTTGGGGGCTTCCGCGTGCGTCGCGCCGATCGGCAGCAAGAAGGCGAACGCAAGCGCGGCGAGGACGGGACGGGGAGAGAAGAGGTCGACGAGGGGCATGAGCGCAAGGAAACGGAGAACCCGCGGGTCCGTCGAGCGGAATGTCGGCGCATGGTGCCGGCGCTTTGAACGCGGAGAGCCGCCGCGTGTCTTTGGCTCCATGCGTTCCCTCCTGCTGCTTCTGCTGCTCCTCTCGCCCTGCGCCGCGGCCGAGCGGGTCGTGCATATCTTCGTGGCGCTGGCGGACAATGCCAGCCAGGGAATCGAGCGGGTGCCGCCGAAAATCGGCAACGGCGATGATGCGGAGAACAACCTCTACTGGGGTTGCGACGACGGCGTGAAGGCCGTTTTCATGCGCAGCAAGGTCTGGAAACGCGTCGCCGCGACCGACCCCGACGGCGACGGCCCGATCCTGCAACGGCTCGTCTTTCACAACGCCGCCGCGGACGCCTGGCTCGTGGCGGACGGCTATCGCGGGAAGGAAATCAAACAATGCCTGACCGACTACCTCGCCGCCCTGGCCGGCACGCTGAAGGCGGAGGCGGCGGCCGGCGAGCGCACCGTGGCCGCCGGCGGCGCGGCCGATTTCGTCGCCTACGCCGGGCACGATGGGTTGATGGAATTTCAGCTCGAGACCCCCGCCGCGGCGGCTGGCCGAAAGCCGAAGACCGCGATCGCGCTCTGCTGCGTGAGCCGCACCTTTTTCGCCGGCCACCTCGCGGCACTGAAAGTCGAACCGCTGCTGCTGACGACACAACTCATGTATCCCGCCGCGCAAGTGCTCCACGACAGCATCAATGGCTGGCTCGCCGGAAAGGACGGCCGCGCCTGCGTGCAACTCGCCGGCGCGGCCTATGCGCGGAACCAGAAGATCAGCCAGAGGGCCGCCGCCGGCGTCTTCTCCACCGGTCTGCCGGAGAAAGAATAATTCCCTGCACCAACCTCAGAGCGCCGCCGCGAACTCGCTCCACTTGGCCTCGACGAACTCCGCGAACTCCGCGCGGAACAGCGCCGGCGAGAATCGCTCCGCATTGGCCCGCACCTTCGCCGCGTCGAAGCCACCCGGCTTCCCCTCGAATTCCTCGACCACCCGGACGACGGCCTCCACCGTTTGTTCATCGAAGAATACGCCCGTCACGCCGGCGAGCACCGTCTCCCGCACCCCGCCCTTCCCATACGCGATCACCGGCGTGCCGCACGCCTGCGCCTCGACCGGCACGATCCCGAAATCCTCCTCCGCCGCAAAGACGAACGCCCGCGCCCGCTGCATGTGGTCGCGCATGACCTCGTCATCCTGATAGCCGAGCAACTGCACATTCGGCCCCGCCTTGCTCCGCACCTTCGCCATCTCCGGTCCGTCGCCGAGCACGATCAACCGCCGGCCCGGCATCCGGCTGAACGCCTCCACGATGAGATCGATCCGCTTATACGGAACCATCCGGGAAGCGGTGAAATAGAAGTCCTCCTTCGAGCCACCCACTTGGAACTTATCGATGTCGACCGGTGGATAAATAACCGTTGACTCGCGGCCATAGGTCTTCTTGATGCGCCGGCCGATGTAACGCGACAGCGTCAGGAAGTGATTCACCCCCGCCGCCGTCCGGCTGTCCCACAGGCGTATGTAATGGAGCACCGTCTTTGCGATCATCCCCTTGAGTCCGGAGGTCAGCCCGCCTTCCTCCAGGTACTGGGCCTGCATGTCCCACGCATAGCGGATGGGCGAGCAACAATAACAAATATGCAATTGGTCCGGCCCCGTCAGCACGCCCTTGGCGACGGCATAGCTGTTGGAAATCACGAGGTCGTAACCGCGCAAATCAAACTGCTCCACCGCCAGCGGCATGAGCGCCAAATAACTGCGATAATGTTTCCTGGCGAACGGGAGGCGCTGGATAAACGAGGTGCGGACCGGCTTGTTCAGCAGGAATCCGCGCGCCTCCGGCGGGATCAGGTCGATCATGCTGAAGAGATCCGCCTGCGGAAAGACCTGCAGCATCTGCTCCAATACCCGCTCGGCGCCGCCATAAAGCGGCAGCCAGTCATGGACGATCGCGATGCGCTTCATGCTACTGCTTCCGATTTCCCAAGCTTGGATCAACGCTCACAAGCGATGAGCTGCCGGTACGAGTACCGCCGGAGGAAGGGGAGAAACCGGTAAATGGCGCCGTCCAGCCCACGGCAGACGGTCGACACGAATCGATTCCGGTAGTGGAAGAGCTTGGCATCGAGGTAGAAAAAGCAGCGAAATTCGGGGTAGGTGACTTCCACCTTGCGAAAGGGACGGCCAAACTCTTTCAGTTTGGCTTCGGTGAGAGGATACTCATCCTCCGAGCTCCAGCGGGGAATGCCAAAGCGCCCGCAGAGATGATTCCGCGCGAACATCAACAACGGGTTGTTGGCGCTGTTCTCGTGAAACACGGCGATCCCGCCGGGGCGGAGAACCCTCGCAATTTCGGCGCCAAACCGCGGACCGTCCAGGTGGTGAATAATATCCTGCCCATGCACGAAGTCGAAGCTGTCGTCGGGAAATTCCAACTCGGTCGCAGACATGACTGCGGCGTGCACCGCGCCGGCGACCTCATTGTGGGCGGCGCGCCGTCTCGTCACGGCGACGCTTTCCGGAGAGATATCCACGGCACACACCTCGGCTCCTTTTCTTGCCAAACGAACGGCCCAATCACCCGTGCCGCATCCAACGTCCAGAACGCGCTTGGACTCCAAGTTGGGCATCAAAGAGAGGATGGCGTGGGTGGTTGTATCAACGTTCTCCACTTCGACCCGCAGGTCGGCCTCGCTTAGCTTTTGCGCATGCTCATCCCAGAATCTCGCCTCACGCTCTTCGGGAGTAACATCTCCAGGTTGATTCATGTTAATCGATCGTGACGAAACAAGGTCGCCCTTGCAAGCAATGCGAATTTAGCTATGGCGGCGCTCTTCGATGGCCTCCCGGTAGACGTCGAGAATCTTGGGAACGACGGAAGGCCAGCCGTAACGCTGCACGTGCGCGCGGCATTCTTCGCGCGTTGGTAGCTTGATCGTTGCCTGAAGCACGTCCCGGAGCTTTCGTGCCATGGCTTCAGAGGTCGGCGCTTCGAAGACGAGGCGCGCATCCAGCGAATTGAGGATCTCGGGGGTCGCGCCGACCGGTGTGCCGAGGACCGGCGTGCCCGAGGCCAGCGACTCGACGGTCACCAAACCAAAGCCCTCCAGCGCAATCGTCGGCACCACGGAGAAGTCCGCCGCCGCGTAGAGCGCGGGCAGATCTTCCTCGGGCACAAATCCCAGCATCCGCACGTGTTCCCCCAAATCCGCCCGCCGGATCCGTTCCTCCAGTTCCCCCCGCAGCGGCCCCTTTCCTCCAATCAACAACAGCAGTTCGGGATGCGACTGGCGCACCAGCTGCACCGCGTCAATCAACAACTCCAATCCCATGCGCCGGGCCAGCCGCCGCACGGAGACCGCGATGATTCGATCGTGCGGCAACCCCAGCTTCGCTCGCGCGGCCTCCCGCGGCGGAGCCTGCAAATAGCGCCCAAGATCCGCGGCGCCGGCCACCACCCGCACGCGCGCCCGATCCACCCCATAGCGCGTGCAGACCAAGTCGCGAAAAGCCGCCGAAAGCGTAATGATCCGATCCGCGCGACGATAGACGCGACGTTCAATCAGGCGCGCCGCCCCGGCTGTCAGCCGGCGCTTCCACGAGGTCGACTCCGCACGAATTTCATTGGCCCACGGTCCTTGGAAATTCACCACGAGCGGGACGTTTTTTGGTATTAAGCTAAGCAGCGGAAACGCATAGAGCGCAAAATGCGCATTAACCAGGTCGACTCCCTCGGCGAAAGCGCGGCGCGCCTCCGCGCGCGCTCCCGCCCACCGTCGGAAAAGTGAGGCGCCCTCCCGCGCCATGGCCCGCACTTTGATTGATCCGTGATCGATCGGATCGCACGACGTAACCACCGCAGTCCCCCTGACTTCCCCCGTCCTGGACAGCGCCTCGAGTTGCTCGTAAAAATAGCGATCCAGCCCGCCGACCTGGCAGTTCGGAAACCACTCCATCCCCGTGAACAAGCAGGTCATGAATTGCTGCCGGACGGCGCAAGGAGAGCATGATAGCGCGTGTAGCCCGGCGGAACGGCTCCGCCCGCGTAAGTGGTAAGGCGATAGCCGAGTGGTTCCAATTGCAAACGCACGAAATCGACAAATGATTCGCCAAGCCAGTGGACCTCCACCAGGAGGACCGGAAGGGAGTCCTTGATCGTAGTCAGCATTCCACGCATCACCTCGATCTCCGCGCCCTCGACATCGATCATGACCACCTGCGGCGCCGGCGCCCCGGTCTCACGACGCCAACTGTCGATCGCCACCACCGGCACCTCTATACCCGGACCGCCCTTCGCCACTTTGTGCATCGCACTGCCCTCGCCCAAACTCAGCGTCACGCGCGCATTCTCGGCGCCGACGGCGGCCTCCACCACCGTGACTTGCGCGAACCCATTGCTCAAGGCGTTCTTCCGGCAGAGCCGCGCGGACTCCGGAAACGGCTCGAAGGCACAGACCCTTCCGGTCGCCGTGACCAAGCCGGCCGCCAGGGTCGAATAAAACCCTATATTCGCGCCGATATCATAAAAAACCATCCCCGGCTTCAGCAACCGGCCCAGCAGCGCTTGCTCTTCCGGCTCCGAGGTTCCCAGCAGATACCCCGGGTATCCTCCCGTCGCGTCGAAGCGCAGACCTTTGCCGAGCCCGCATTGGATCACGCCCTCCCTGGGCACCAGCTTCCGCGCGAGCCACTGCAAGAGCGTACGAAGAAAGGGCAGCTTGAACTGAAGCTGTCCGCAAAAGCGAATCCACCTCCTGGGAAGCCATGTAATCAAGTTAGCCACTTTGTTTGGACGCGAGAATATCCCGGATGAAGGACGTCACACGCGCGATCTGAGCTTCACGATCAAAAGCTTCGAGCTGACCTGGCACCGCACGCCGGCGCGCCTCGATCTCTTCCGGCGTCAAACCGCGGAGGAGCGACGTCATGGCGCCCACGTATTCATCAGTCCACGGTCCTTCGCCTGGTAGCCGCCACATCCAGTCATGCCCCAGATCATAAGCAACCGGAATTTGCGAAGTGATGACAGGCAGGCCGGCGGCCGCATATTCGCTTAGCTTCGTCGTATAGCGAAAAAGCCCGACGCCATCCATGCTTTGCGGCAGCGAGCCAAGATCCATGGCCGAGATGACTTCCATCACCTCCTCGAGCGGGACCGCCCCCGGCAGCACCACCCGGCCGGGTGGAAGGCTCTCCACTTCCTTGCGCAGCCGCGCCAGGCCGGCGCCTTCGCCCACGATCAGGAAAACGAAACGCGGATCGTCGAGTTGACGAGCGCACTTCGCCAGTTCCCACCCGTAGCCATACCCCCGTGAATCGTTCCACTCCAGAGCGCCAATGATCCCCACCACGATCGCCTCGGTGGAGATCCCGAAGTGGCGGCGGACTTCTTCCCGCGTTCTTCGGGTCGCGCCGGCCAGCGGCCACCCGGCCGCCGTCACGGCCCGCGGCGCGCCAAAGGTCAAGGCGCGTCCCGCGAGGTAAGGCGTCCAGCCGATAAACCCGGCGCAAAATCGGCAGAGCACCCGCTCATAGATCGCAAAGAGCCAGCCGAACATCGGCCGGTGCGATCGAAAAAACGGACCGACCGCATCACCGCTGCTTACGATATAGGGCACCCGCCAAAGCAACCGCCCGAGCAAACAAATCAATCCGCCCGCCAGTCCGGTCCCCTCCATGACCATCAGACCCGGTCGCCGCGCGCGCAATTTGCGCCACAACGTTGCGAACGACCCCCGTTTGTCTTTTTTTGAAAACGGCCACTCGCAAACTGCCTCGAGGCCGCTTAACAACTCGCGGATGCGCCGCGCCTCATTGGTGCCCGCCCCCTTGGTCGCAAACCAGGCGATCTCGCGGGTCGGATCACTCACGCCGATACGCGCTCCTTCCCAAATGCAAGCTCCGCATAGATATCCATATAGGCTTGAGTCACTTTCTCCCAGGAATGATCGCGCGCGGTCCGTTGCCCCGCGGCCCCCATCTCTTTCCGCATTTGGGGATCCGCGGTCAATTGTCGCTTCGCGTGCACGAGCGCCGCGAGATCCTGGGGATTTTCGATCACGATTCCTGATTGCGGACTCACCAGGCACGCCGCGCCAACCGTGGCGGCAACGATGACCGGCAGTCCACTCGCCATGGCCTCGAGGACGACCATGCCAAAGGGCTCGTACTGCGAAGGGAAGACGAACGCATCGGCCGCCGTCATGACGGCAGGCAAATCTTCCCGGAACCCCAGAAAATGAACGCGCGATGCGATTCCGAGCCGCGCGGCCATCCGCGGAAAGGGGCTGCGCGGCAACGCCCCCACGACCGCAAGGTGCGCCTCGGGGATCTGCACCATCGCCGTCAAAACGGCGCCGAGATTCTTTCGGGGAGTGCGGATGTCGCCGGCGAAGACAAACAGCGGCACGCCCTCCGGCAAGCCAAGCGAACGGCGCTCCGGCCGGTCCGCCGAAAACTCCGCCATGTCCACTCCGTTGCCAATCACCCTGATTTTTGTCTCTGGAATGCCCGAGGCCACCAATTCGTCTTTTACCATTCTTGAACAGGCGACGATCAATCCCGCCCTGCCGAAGGCCAGCTGCTCCCAACCGATGTTGAAACGAGTGTACAGCCAATGATAGATGGCATGCACGCTCCAGGAACTGCGAATCGGTTGAGCCGGCGACCGGCTCCACGCACGATGGACGAATTGCGCACTATTTAAATGATGTGGCCGACTCAGGCTATAGCCGAAGCCGTGAATCACATCCATCTCGCTCCCCATCCGATCCAGCGCACGATCCGCCAGCGAGGCGAAATGCCAGACCGTCAGGAGCGACGCTCCCCACCGATGCGGATGCAGCGGAATCCACTTGGCGCCGGCCTCGATCAAATCCGGCTCCGCGAAGTTGGTTAGCAACCAAACCTCATGGCCTTCGCGCACGGCGCGCTTTGCCAACTCGTAACAAACCCTCCCCTGCCCGTCCCCGCGATTGATGTTCTGGGTAACGAAGGCGATCTTCACCGGCTCGAATTTCGGCTGCCGCTCGGCGAGGCTGTCCGTTGGACAATCCGCCGGAGGTGTTGTGCCACCTCGGTGGCGAAATGCTCCATCGAGAATCGGCCGGCCGTCAAGCGCGCCTGGCTGCGCATTTCAGGATTGTCGATTCCGACAGCCAGAGCGTGGCGAATGGTGTTGGCCAGTTCTGCCGCGTCTCCGGGTGGGGAAAGAAAGCCATTCACCCCATGGACCACCACCTCCAGCGGACCACCTGCCGCGGAGGCAATCACCACCTTTCCGAGCGCCATCGCCTCGAGAATCACGATCCCGAAAGGCTCCGGGGTAATCGAGGCGTGCACCACGACGTCGCAGGCATTCATCCAGGCGGCCGGGGCGCTCTGAAATCCCGTCAAGCGGACGCGATCCGTCAGCCCGTGGCCGGCGATGCGCCGCGCCAATTCCTCAGGATATCCTGGTTCCAACGCGTGCGGGCCACCCACGACCACGAAGTTAACGTCACTCCGCTCTCTGGCGATCATGGCCGCCGCATCCACAAAGACATCCATCCCTTTCCACCTTTGCAGCCGGCCAACCATGCCGACGATGACCCCATCCTCAGGCAAACCCAAGGCCGCGCGTTGCTGACGCATGGAGGGAAGAAGATCCGGATGACAAAGCTCGAGGTCGATACCCGGCAGGATCACCGCCCTGGAAATGCGCGGCGCCAACTTGCTTTGCCGCCGCTCGACGGCCGCCGAGCAACAAAACGTTTGGGCTGAAGGCATCCATTCGACCATTCGCTCCACCACGCTGCGATCGGCAAACCCCCACTGCCACCACACATTGGGAATACCGGCCAGCATCGCGGCCGGCGCCCCGTAAAGATGTCCCGTGGACATCCACGACATCACGATGTCAAACCGTTCCTCCCGCAGCCAGGCAACCAATTGGCCAATGGTGGCAAA
>DASYIS010000305.1:0-21747 GCA_035997375.1 Chthoniobacteraceae bacterium | reverse complement strand
GGCCAGCAATTGCCCGCCAGCTTCAAGCCGCCGATCCTCGCGATGGGCGAATCGAAGGCGCCGCTCCTCGAGTGCAAACGCACTTGGAAACAGCGCGGGCAGAGCGGGCTCTGGATTTCCGATTGGTTCGAGAATGTCGCGCAGCACGCAGACGATCTTGCCGTCCTCCACTCGTGCGTTTCGGATGGCATCAACCACGCCGGCGGCGTCTGCATGATGAACACCGGCTCCGTCTTTGGCGGGCGGCCTTCGCTCGGCGCGTGGGTCAATTATGGGCTGGGCACGATCAACCAGAATCTTCCCGGCTTCGTCGTGATCAAGGACAGCGAGCGCGGCGTGGTGAACGGCGTGCGCAACTGGGGCGCGGGCTTCATGCCGGCGACCTACCAGGGGACGGAGCTCAACTCTGACGGCGTGCCCATCAAGTACCTCGAGAATCCGAAGGGAATCACGCCCGAGCGCCAGCGCGAGAAGCTCGACCTCCTCTCCACGCTGAACAAGGAGTACGACGCCACACGCACCGACAACACCGAGCTGGAGGCGCGCATTCGCACCTATGAGCTCGCCTACCAGATGCAGTCGGAAGCGCCCAAGTCCGTCGACATTTCGCGCGAAAGCGAGGCGACGAAAAAGCTCTACGGCATGGACCAGCCCGAGACCGCGGTCTTCGGCCGCAACTGCCTGCTCGCGCGGCGGCTCGTGGAGAGCGGCGTCCGCTTCGTCCAGCTCTACAGCGGCTCCGGTAGCAAGTGGGACGCGCACAATCATCTCGAGGAAAACCATTCCAAGCTCTGCCGCGCCGTCGACCTCCCGATCGCCGGCCTGCTCGCCGATCTCAAGCAGCGCGGGCTGCTCCAGGACACGCTCGTCATCTGGGGCGGCGAATTCGGCCGCACGCCGATGAGCGAGCAAGGCGGCGGACGCGATCACAACCCGAACGGCTTCACGATGTGGATGGCCGGCGGCGGGGTGAAGGGAGGCCGGACGATCGGCGCGACCGACGACCTCGGCCTCTACGCCGTCCAGGACCGCCTCCATGTGCATGACATCCACGCCACGATCTTGAGCTTGCTGGGGATCGACTTCACGAAGCTCGTCTACTCGCACCAGGGCCGGCCGGAGCGGATCGATCAGAATGATGGGAAGGCGTATGAGGGAATGAGGGGTTAGCCGGCGTGGCTGACGATGGAGCGGCGACCGTTCCGCCAAGGTTAAGAAATCAACGCTTGCCGCCGGGCCTCGTCATGGGTATCGACTCGCCCACGGTTTATTCCCATGCGACATCTTCTGGTTGGTATTCTGCTTCTGTGCGGTGGTTGGTCGGTATCGCTCACGGCCGCCGTGACCCCGGTGGTGTTGTACCAACAACAAGGGGTCCACGGTGCGAAGGGGAGCGATTTATTCGATACGTTTGAGATGCCCGACGGCCTCAAGTCGGCGACGCTCTACATCACCCATGTTTCGTCCGGCCGGGTCTTCATCAGCACCCACTTCGGGACGGACGATGGAGGAGGAGACGGAAGCCGGGTCATCCGGCCCACCGTCTATTATCCGATCACGGGCACCTGGCGGGTCGACGTCTTCGGCGACCTCAGTTACTACGGGCTCAACTTCAAGATCGTCGGCTACCCGGATCCGTACCCCCTGTCGCGCCAGGCCGGCTCCTTCAGCGCCCTCCTGAATGGGACCGATCGCGTCGTCATCACTTTGGGCGCGACCCATGTCTTCTCCGGCCGGCTCTACCGGCCTGGCGCCTCCTTTGCCTTCCGGGGAGTCTTCGATGCCGCCGGCAATGCCTCGAGCATTTCGCCGGTGCCGTACTCGCTCCACATCAACCCCGTCTTCAACCCCGTCCCGGGCGCCAACAACATCGGCGGCACGGTGGCGGGCGAGTCCTTCACCGCCTACCACGCCGCCTATTCCAGCACGCACCTCGCGCCGGAATTGGGCCGCTACAACACGCTGCTCAAGCCCAACGCGTCCGGACCGACGCTGCCCGGTGGTACCGGCTACGGCGTCCTCCGCGTCGGCCGCACCGGCGCCGTCACCCTCGTCGGCAAGCTGGCGGATGGCACCGGCCTCAGCGCCGGCGGGCCGCTCTACGGCAGTGCGTCGGGCCAGCCCCAATTCCTGCTCTACGACGCGGCGATCCATGCCGCGAAGGGCCTGCTGACCGGGCCGATGACCTTCCAGTCTGCCGCGGCGAGCAGTGCCGACGGAGTGGTGCGTTGGATCAAGCCGACGAACACCGCCGCCTACTACCCGGCGGCCTTTGACACCACTCTCTCGACGATCAGCGAGCGCTACGGCGCGCGCGCCAAGGGACTCATGGCGCTCGATTTTCCCGCCCGCGACCAGAATGCGACGATCACCGTCAGCGGCGGCGGGGTCGCCGATTTCTCGGAAACCGCGACCCTGGCCGGGACCAACGTGGTCACCATCATCGGCGCGAACCCGCACGGGCTGAAGCTCACCTTCAACGCCGCGGCCGGAGCCTTCACCGGCTCCTTCATCCATCCGCTGACCAACAAAGCGAACGCCTTCGCCGGCACCCTCTACCAAAACGCCTCCGCCCCCGAAGCCGCCGGCTACTTCCGCGGGCCGCTGCAGATGGGGCACGGGATCACGGGGGATGTGGTGATGACGCCGCGGTGAAGCAGGAATCTCTGCGCGTTGCTTTCGGATGGCCGCGCGCGCTGGTTTCGCGTAAGGGGTAACTGTGCCTCCCGCCGCCCGTCTTTTCGATCTCACTTCGCACGGCACTCCGCTGTCGCCGGGGCCGGGCAGTTTGGATGTCATCATTGGTGGTTTGCCGGCGTGGCGCGGCGTGCCCGCGGGGGGCGGCACGCTCGTCGGCGTCGCGCAGGAAGCCGCCGAGGTCGCCTTGGCGGCTGCCGCGCTCGCGCGGCAAGCAGCGTCGATTACCCCTTTCGCCGCGGTCGCGCTCGCCGCGGAGGGCGCCGTGCAAAACGGCGTTTCCGCAACGATGAGCCAGCTGAGCTTGAGCGTGAGCGCGGGTGCCGATCAACATTTCTGTCCGGTGCCCCGGCCGCATCCTCCGCATGGGGACGGCGTGGTGATCAATGGCAGCCCCACCGTTTTCATCAATGGTCTTCATGCCTGCCGGGTCGGCGACATTGTCTTGGAGGCAATCGGCGGCCCCGATCCGATTGCGGTGGGCTGTCTCACGGTCTTCATCGGTGGGGAGGCGGGCGGCCCGGGCAGTTCACTCCGCGAGGCGACGCAGTCGCTGCTCAACCGGGGGACGCGCGCCTTGATTGAGATCACCGCGGATTTCAGCGATTTCGTGGCAGGATTGTGGGACGGAGTTGGCGAACTTGCGACCTCCGTTGAAGCCGGATTGTACGATGCCAGCCGTGATCTGCTCGTCGTTGCCTCCCCAGTGCTTTACGATTGGCGCGACGCACTGAACGGCCCTGTTCCCTCGCCCAGCGAACTCATCCATGAGAACGGTTGGTGGCAGACGTCGGACGACGAAGCGCAGTTTCATCAACCGCCGCTTGGGCCAAACGGGGAAAAGTATCCGAAGATCTTGAAATTTGTGAATGTCGATGGGCGCGAGGCGGTTTTTTATGGGGTGAAAGACCCGGCGACAGGACAGTGGGTGCCCGGAGAACCGGTGACGGATCCGCGCTATCGGGCGACTTACAATTTCGGCGTCTACATGCCGGCGGAGTATTACGGACGACCTCGAACGCTGTTGGGGTACGAAGTGCCGCAAGGGTTGAGCAATACCTGGGGAATTGCTGAACGCGGAAGCGATTGGGTCGACCACGCCGTGGACGATGTAGTGCCGTATATCGTCTTCGGGGCTTCTTTGGAGGACGACTCCCATCTCTCAGACCGCGCCCGACCGATCACCAACAAAATCGTGGGTGCAGCCGGCGCGGCGGAGGATTGGGTCGAAGGCTTAATCTAGGCACTTCCATTTTCATGAGCCGCACATTGCACATTGTCGATTACCTCTACCCGCCCGTGCGGCGTCTCCCGGAGAGAATTTCCCTGGAGGCTCCGGAGTTCGACGCCGGCCGGGTGGGCACGGTCGTCTTTCTCCCTTTTGTCATGCACCTCGACGCGGATTCGAGTTGCTTTGTCCTGGGGGCATTCATGGAGGGCCTCCGAATCCTCCAGAGCGCGGTGCGGGCCATCCGCCTCGGCACGCTCGTGTACGAGCAGCCGCAAACTCTTTCGTTCGGGCTCCATCCAGAAGTGCCGTACTACTGGGCGCCGGTGATCGCTTTTCCGCAATTGCGCAACGACGTAATTGCCGGCGAGTGCCGCGAGGGTTTGCTGACGGTCGCGGCCGATGTGGTGGTCGGAAAGAGCGAGGCGACGGTGATCCTGCCGATGCAAAGAAAAGAGCGCTCTTACCAGCTGGCCGAAGACCGGCCCTGACGGCGCCCGGAGCAAGCGGGCCGCGCTTTAAAAAATGCGATCGGCGTAGCGATAGAAAAGTGCCGAGGCAAAATTGGGAGCGCTCGACTCGGCAATGGAGATCTTTCCGGGCCCTGTGTAGTTCAGGCGAATTGGTTTGCCGGGATCCAGATTGTAGTGGTCCGGACCGACGAGGGGAGGGAGGATGCGATTGATTTTCTGCGCGAACCAGTTGGAGGATTCGAAATCCCAGTTATCGTCCCTTGCGCCGATCTCCGCGACCACCCGCCGATAAGTTTTTGCGTAGAGAAAGCGAGTTGACCGCATCAGGGCGAACGACACGGAACCGTGGATGTAGGCGGAGCCAAGCAGGTCAATTTTACCCGACAAGCGAATCGCATCGCGTCCGTAGAGATTCGTGATATACAACCGGTCCTCGAGGTTGGCAAATCCGGCTTGCACTAATTCATAGAAGTTATAGGTTCCCGTGGGAAAAGGGAGCGATTCCCGGAGAAAGCGTCGAACAACTTCGAAGGTATCGGCGGAAACGTTTCTGCCATAACCATTCGTCATCACCTCGATCTGCGGCATCTCCACGGTTACCTTACTAAAGTCGGGGTCGAAGTCGGGATCAAATCCCTTCTCGTAGGGGCTATTTGGCTGCCCATACTCGGCAAGATTGTTTATCTCCGCGTAATCGAGATCGGTGTATTCGGTACACTTCCAAACTTTTCGCTGGGAATCCAAGCTCCAACTCATGGAGCGACGATAAGAGGATCCGGAACTTTTGGAAGAGTTTTCGGCCTCGTCGTTGGGTGGCGGTCGCGAGGAGCGAGTCGTCCCCGTACTGCTACACTCTGACTTCGTGTTTTTTTGCGAAGGATTTGGTCCACAGAAGACACGGAAATGGAACGGGAAATCTTCAGGCTTTCTGTGTCCTTCCGTGTCTTCCGCGGACCAGATTCCGGCTCTCCGCATCACGGTTGCGGCGCGCCGCCTCGTGGGCTCCGTGGGCGTACGATGCGAAATTTGCGTTGCGCAGCCTCGTCTCCTTGGGGCATAGACTGCGCCTGGCCCGTCATGTCCGAACCCACCCAAAAATATCGCTTCGCGTCGATTCAGACCCCCTTGGGGGAGGATCGGCTGCTGCTGCGCTATATGAGCGGACGCGAGGAACTCGGCTGTTTGTTCGACTACAACTTGACATTGCTCGATGCCCATCAGGATGTGAACCCCGACGATCTCGTGGGGCTCAACGTGACCGTGCGGATTCAACTGGAGACCGATGAGGAAGACCACGCGCGCTACATCAACGGTTTCATCACCTCCCTCGCCTTTCTCGGGTACCAGGACGGGGCGGGGTTTTATCATGCGCGCCTGGTGCCGTGGCTCTGGCTGCTGACGCGGACGAGCGATTGCCGGAGTTTCCAAGACCGCACGGTGCGGCAAATCCTCGAGGAGGTTTTCAGTGATTATGGTTTCAAGGATTTTCGCTTCGACCTGACCCAAGAGTATCTTCCGAAGGTCTTTTGTGTTCAGTACAATGAGACGGCGTTCAATTTCGTGAGCCGGATCATGGAACACGAGGGGATGTACTACTGGTGGGAGCATGTCAACGGGAACCACACCATGGTGATCACGGATAGCGTCACGACGCATCCCGTCAACCCGCTGCGGGCCGAGATCGAGTGGCGGCCGCGGACGGGGGTGCTGTTCGATGGTTTCCTCTACAGCCTGCGGTTGCAGAAGACGGTCAGTCCAGGCGGGTTTCACCTCAACGACTACAATTTCAAAAAGCCGAAGGAAGATTTGCGGACGGAGCGCAAGAAGCCCAAGGCGCACGCGGCCAAGGATTTTGAGCACTTCGAATATCCCGGCATTTATCGGGAGACCGCACCCGGCGAACAGCTTTCCAACGTTCGGCTCGAAGAAGCCCAGACGAACCATGAGACCATCGACGCCGAGGTGACGGCGCGGGCGATGGCCTCCGGCTACAAATTCAGCCTCACACGGGCTGAGCGGCAGGACCAGGAGCGCAAGTACCTGATCATTGCCAGTTCGATTTCCGTCACGCTCGACCCGTACGCGGCGACGGGTCAGGGTGGTGGCGATCACTTTGAAGGGCGGATCACCGCATTGCCGGACGGGGTGCCCTTCCGGCGGGCGCGCACGACGCCCAAGCCGATCATCAGCGGCCCCCAGCCGGGCCTGGTCGTCGGCCCGCCGGGGGAGGAAATTTACACCGACGATCACGGCCGGGTGAAGGTGCATTTCTATTGGGACCGCCGCAGCGAGGCGAACGAGAAGAGCTCGAAATGGGTGCGCGTGAGCCAGGCGTCGGCCGGCGGCGAATACGGGTTCATGAGCCTGCCGCGGGTGGGCCAGGAGGTGCTCGTCGTCTTCATGAACGGCGACCCGGATCAGCCGATCGTCACGGGCCGCGTCTACAACGGGGAGTACAAATATCCTTACGATCCCGTGGCGCACAAGTCGCGCTCCTCCTGGAAGACCAATACCACCCCGGGCGGCGGCGGGTTCAACGAATTGCGCTTCGAGGACAAGAAGGGGAAGGAACAGATTTTCGTCCACGGCCAGAAGGACATGGATACCCGGCTGCTGGAGAAGAACCGGGAATGGGTCGGCAAGAGCAAGCACCTGATTACGATCGAGGACAGCCTGGAGAAGGTCGGACGCGACAAACACGAAACGACGACCCGCCACTTCACCGAGGAGGTGAAGGAGAACCACTACGAGACGATCGGCGGCGATAGCCTGACGAAAGTGGGCGGGGCCTTTCAAGTCGAGGTGGACGGCAGCATTCGCGTGGTCGCCCACGGCGACGCGACGCACCTCACGGATGGCAACCTGGCGGTGCTCACGGGCGGGAATGTGCTCATCCAGGCGAACTCCATCACGCTGCAAGCCGGCGGGAATTTCGTAAAGGTCGACCCTTCCGGAGTGACGATCGTGGGGACGATCGTGCTCATCAACTCGGGGGGCTCGCCCGGCCAGGTGAATCCGGTGGCCGAAAAGCGGCTCGACGTGCCGAAAGCGCCGGAGGTGGCGGATGATGCAGGGGAGGGCAAGGTGGAGGATACCAAGGGGATGGGTTTCAAGGCCAAGGCGCAGGACTTTCCCGACCAGACCGTTTCGGACATCTCCGCCAAGGAAGGCAAGCCGTTCATGGAAGAGCCGGCGCCGGCACAGCTGAGGAGTGCACTCGATCCGCTGGAGGCGGCGGGCCTGGCCTCGGGGCTCAAGGACATGACGACGCCCGTCCAGGAAGGGGCGGACGAGGTGCGGGATCTCTTGCGCGAGGCCACTGGCTTGGTGAAGGACGCGGCCGACGACTTGACCGGGGCGATCAAGGACGCGGCCGATCTGGCGAAGGGCTTGGTGCAGGACGTGACGGCCCCGATCAAAGAGGCGGCGGACGCATTGCACGAGGCGGTCCAGGAGGTGCAGACCTCGGTGAAGGAGGCCGAGGCGGCGGTAAAAGAGGCGCGCGACTCGGTAAAGGAAGCGCTGAAGGACGCGGCCAAAGAAGTCACCGAACCGCTGAAGGAAGCGGTGCAGGCCGTGCATGAAACCGCGGACGAAGTGAAGAGCACGGCGCAGGAGGTGAAGCAATTGGCGGCCACGGCCAAGGCCGCGGTGCAGGAGGCGAAAGCGTCGGCCAAGGAAGCCCTCAGCGGGGCGCTTCAGGAGGCCGCGGCGCCGGTGAAGGAAGCGGCGGGCGCCATCAAGGGAGCCGCCTCGGAGATCAAGGGCGCGGCGTCGGCCGTCCAAAGCGAGGCGCAGGACGCGCTCAAGGAAGCGGCCGGGCAGGTGAGCGGGGCCAAGTCCATGGTGAAGGACGCGGGGAAGGCGATCCGGCAGGCGACCGGTTCTCTCCAGAAGTCGCTGGGAGGCCTGGGAGATCTGCTGAGCTAGACCGGATATGGCGCTCCCTTTGACGCCGCCGGGCGAGGCCTGCTGGCGCTTGCTTTCGCAAACGGAGGACGAGCAGCCGCGCGCGGTTTTTGCGCTCCTCGACGGCGCCCGGGTCCGCCTGCTGCCGGGCCTGCTGGAGGAGACGCCGGACGTGGAGTACGAGTGCCTGTTTCCCGGCGAGACCGATCCCGTCGAGCTCACGCGGGCGCCGTATCTGGTGCGGGTGAAGGAGGACTCCGAGATCTGCCGATGGTTGCTTGACGAGGGGTGGGGGAAGAGCTGGGGCATCTACGTCCTCTGCCGCCAGGGGACCGAGCTCGATCCCGTGCTGCGGGATCTGCGGGAGCTGCTCCAGGCTCGCCTGCCGGACGGCCGGGTGGTGCGCTTTCGCTTTTTCGACCCGCGCGTCTGGCGGCCCTTTTTTCCGACGTGCGACGCGCGCCAAGTGCGCCGGCTTTTCGGCCGCGCCGTCGAGGCCTTCGCCTGCGAGGACGCCGACGGCCGGGCCGTGCTCATGGAGAGCGCCCGCAACGGTCTGCCGCAGCGGCGGAAGCATCCCTTGCCGCATGATTGAGATCCGCCCGGACCAAATGGAGATTTTCGAGGAACGGAGCCGCGCTTCGTTCGTCCGGCGCGCCGCGGCCTATTTGCGGGAAGCGCACGAGGCGGCCTTGTCCGCGATCGACGAACCGGCGTTGGAGGCGCTCATCCACCGGCAGAGCGCGGTCGCCCAGGGATACGGGCTGTCGAGCGAACTGGCGGTGATGCAGTTCATCGAGATCGGGCTCGCGTTTGGCGAAGACTTCCACGGTGCGCGGAAGTACCCGCGCGCAGAGGAGATCCTCGGCTCGCGCCGCGACGGCGCGGCCAAGATCCGTGAGTTGCTGCAGGCCGCGGAGAGGGGGTTCGAGCCATGAGTGAGCCGGTGCGCATTGTTTTCAACCCGGCGAAGCTCGCGAAGCACTTCAGCGCGCTCCAGCCGGTCGGGAGCCCCGTGCACTCGGCGGACGCGGTCGTCTCCCCGTGCTGCCTGCTGACGACGCTGCGGCTGGAGGCCGGCGGGAAATCGGAGCGGACGTACAGCCTGGAGCTTCCGCTGCAAAGTCATCACCCGAACGAAACACCCGACGTTCCGCCGCTGAATGTCCGCCAGCACGTGATGACGGCGAAGCTCCCGCCGCCGATGATCCAACTGCTGGCGAGTGGCGCGGAAGCGGAATTGCTCTTGCAGGCCAGCGGCCCCTCGGAGTGCCCGCCCGGCCGCGCGAACCTGGTGCACGTCGCCGGCCCCGCGGGGGAACCGCTGACGCGGGCGGTCCCCTTCGAGGGATGGGCGATTCCGCTGGTCTCGCCCTTCGACCTGGAGGAGGCGGGGGATTTCTCCGCCGAGGTGCTGGCGCGGATTCACCCCTGCGCCGCGCCGGAGCTCGCGCCGGCGGTTTGTCGCGTCTCCGTGCCCGGCTGCTCTGCCGTGCCCTTGCAGGCGACCGTCGCCGTCTTTCCCGATCTGCAATGGGAGGGCGGGTTGACGGTGAGCGCCGTGCCGGATGGGGCGACGCAAAAAGGCTTTCGCCTGGAACTCGAGAGCGACGTGACGTGCCGCAGCGGCGCCGCGCGCTGGAAGCCCACGACCTGGACGGAAGCGGTCGCCCTTTGCCCGTGGCTGGAGTGCGTGGAGATGCTGGCCCGCTCCGTGGCCGCCTTCGCTCCGCTGCGTCCCGCGGCGCGGGCGGAAGGCCTTGACAATCCGCGACTGGGCCGGCGCGGCCTGCTGACCTGGACCTGGCCCAAGTGCCGCTGGCGCATCGAGTCGGCCCTGCGCGAGCGCCCGGAGAACGGGCTGCTGGCGCATCGGCTCCGCTACGAAGTCGCCGGCGAACCGCTGCTCGCGGCGACGGGGGAAGTGAGCCTGCTCGGCGCGTGGCTGGAAAACCCCCTGTGGTGGGAGCGGCTGGCCCCGTTGCGGGTTGGTTTGCGCGGCACGCACATTTCGGAGTTGATGCAGGAGCTCGGCCTCTGGCTCGTCGCCGAAGGGCGGCTGACCTTGCAGATGCGTCGCGAGGAAGAGCGGCCGGTTTCACCCAGCCAGGTGCGGGCCTCGGCGCGTGGTCGCCTGGCGGTGGAGATCGAGGGCCGCTCCGCGCGCGACTACGAGGCCGTCCTGGTGCGGGCGGGCGGGGCTGAAGCAACGGAGGAAGCGGGCTTTACCATCGCGTGCGAGGCGCCCCCCGCTTCGGCTCTCCCGGAGGTCGCACCGGAGCCCTGTCTCGCCCGGGTCGCTTTTGGCGGCCTGGTCCTGCGTTCCTTGGAGAAGCTGCGGCCGGGCATCCGCGTCCGCAGCCTGGCGGGAGCCGGCGCACCTCTTGCCTCGCTGCTCCTGCCGCGCGTCTGGCCGGCGGCCGCCGCCACCGAGCCCGTGGCCGTTCCTTGGTCCGTCCCATGATCCAGCGCCTCCTTTTGCATCCCGGCGATCAGCCGCTGTTCAGTGTCGCGGTGCACGGCCGCGGGGCTCCGGTCGCGCTGCGCGTGAACGACGTCCCGGTTTTTCAAGAGGCGGGCGCAGCTTCGTTTCACGTCACGTTGCCGATCAATGAATGGCTTTTCCAGGGCGTGAACGAGCTGCGCCTGGAAACGGCGGCCGGCCCCGGCGCCGCGCCGGGTGCCGAGGCGCGGCTCAGCTACCGTCAACTGCGGCAGCCGCTGAAAAACGCCGTCCCTCTCGACACCTTGCAATGCGAGCCAACCGGCGAGCCGGCCGGCGGGGAATCGCGTGGCGCCGCCTTCACCACGGAGGCCGGGCCGCCGCCGATCGTCCAACCGGGCGAGCCGGCGGAATTCGAAGTGCGGCGGCTGCCGGCGCGCGGCGGGCCGGGGGGCCCGCGGTCGGTGGCGGCGAGCTTTACGCTGCCGCGGCCGTGGCCCGTCTGCCCCTGGGCCGAGGGGGCGCTGCTGACGGAGCAGATCAATCTCAAATACTCGCTCCGGCAATTCCTCCAGGAACTCTGGGGCTGCCTGGCGCGGCGCGATCTCGCGGCGATCATGAAGGTGGCCGCGGTGCGCGCCTCAAGCCTGGAGACGGCCTACCATCTGAATGCGCACGAGGTCGAGGAGGCGCTGCTGTTCCCCCGCCTGCTTCAGTCACCGGATTGGCAAATGGCGCCGTTTCGGGACGAAGAGTGGCGGCTGGAAACGGCGGGCCACGGCCGGCTCGCGCGCCTCGTGGAGGAGGCGAGCGGCGAGAGCCCGCTGCGCCTGGTCAATCAAAACGAAAAGCTCGAGGCGGTGGTCGACGCGTGGTGGGCGTTTACCTATCGCTGGCTGCTGATGCGCTGACGCGCCGGCCGGACGGTTTGCGCCTTGACCTCTCCGCGATCGGGCGACCTGGCTCTGCCTTGTGAATCCCTGGTGTTCTCCTGCCCATTGGTGGCGCAGGGCGCCCACAGGGCCGTGGCTACAACCGGAGCTTCGCATGCGCGCTTCTGCGGGAACGAGCGCATTCCCCCCAACTTTCACTTGCGGGAGCGAAGGCGCGTGGTACTGAAAACGCGCCCCGCGCCTGCCGTGGTTTGTCTGCCTCAGGCGCGGTCTCCTTTTGGGGGAAGATGGGCGCCTGGTTCCTCAGGGAAACGCGCAACTCGTCTGTAAGTTCCCGGACCGTTCTTACCGCACAGCTCCGCCGCCCGTCGCCTGCCAACCATTTTCGCTTTCGAACTCCATCTTGAAGCCGACCGCCACTTTCCCCGCCACTCGTCTTTTCTCCCGCTTCCGCACGGCCATCGCAGCGCTCCTTCATCGCCGCGCCGTGCCGCCGGCGCTCGCGCTCCTGGCGCTGCTGGGGGCGACCGCGACCGCGACCGCGCAGAAAATCTACGTCGCCAACTCCTCCTATTACCGCACGATCGGCACCTACGACACGCTGACCGGCGCGGAGGTGAACCGCTCTTTCCTGGGATTTATCGATGGCGGCGAGGCGATGGCGCTGCGCGGGAACACGCTCTACTACGTGGGATATACCAACGGGGCCAACCGCGTCTTGAAGTTCAGCGCGTCGGGGGGCTCGGGCGGGGCGTGGACCTGGATCGAGGACGCCAATTCGAACAACGTCTATCGAGGACTCGCGGTGGCGGGCAACACGCTCTACGTCTCTCAAACCGGCTTCAACCGGGTCTCCACCTTTGACGCGACCACGGGGGCGACCCTCAACCTCAACTTCATCCCCTCCGTCGAGGATCCCCACGGCCTGGCGGTCGCCGGCGGGCGTCTCTATGTGGCCTGCGGCTCGGCCAACCTGGTCAAGGTCTTCGATGCGGCGACCGGCTCGTTGATGATCACCCTGTCGTCGCAGAGCAATCCGTCGAGTGTGGCGGTGCGGAACAACGTGCTCTACATCGCCTGCGCGGGCAGCGGCAAGGTTTCCACCTTTAATGCGTCAACCGGCCAACTCCTGAATCCGGCGCTCCTCTCCTGTCCCGGGACGATGGGGCAGATCGCGATCTATGGCGATGTGCTCTATATCGCCCACTACAACGTTCATCCGAATAACGCCAACGACAATGCAGTCGGCGCCTTCAACGCGATCACGGGGGCGGAGATTAACCGGAACCTGGTCGCCAACCTGAGCATGCCCCACGGGCTGGCGGTCGGCTTCGGCGCCTCGATCGTGTCGGCGCCGACCAGCGCGGCGATCACGAGCACGAGCGCGGTGCTCGGCGGGTCGATCGATGCGGTGGCCGCCGGCGCGGTCCACGAGCGCGGCGTGGTCTACTCCGCAACGAACCAGGATCCGGACCCCGGCGAGGCGGACACGGTGCAAGTGGTGGAAGGCGGGACCGCGACCGGCGTCTTCTATACCGGGGTGGGCGGGCTGCGGCCGAATACCGTCTATTACTTCAAGGCGTACGCCATCGACGACGCCGGCCCCAATGTCACGACCGTCGGCACTTTCACCACCGGGACCGGGGCGGCGCCGAGGGGCATCACCGTCATCCTGCCCACCGCGACGACTCCGGGCACCCTGACGATCCACGGGGACATCGCTTTTGCGACGACCTCGAACAGCGTCCGCGGCTTCGCCCTCGATGAATGGGTGGCGGACGACGGAACGCTGAGCACTCTCGGGCTCGGGCTGAGCCTCCACGCCACGCTGAATGGCGCGCCGCTCGAGTTGCCGTCGCCCAGTCTCGTCGACAATCAGTTCGGCAGCCTCGGCGCGCTGACGGAGAACGATGGCAGCGTGGTGGCCGCCCAAGCGGTCCCGGTGCAACTCGGCGATGCCCTCGTGATCAAGGCGGGCGCCTACGCGATCCCGCCCGGCGGGACGGCCGGCTTCAATCCGCAGGCGCAGCAGACCTTCACCGGCAAGGTCTTTCTCCTCGATGGCAATCTGCAAAGCGCGAGCGACCCCATTTACCTGACGCCCGGCGGAGTGGCGATCCTCGGCAACAAAAGGCTGGTAGCGAATGGCGGGCCGAAAGCGCCCGCCGTCGCGGACGGGACGGACTTCGGCGCCGGCGCGCTGGGCAATGCCGTGGCGGAGCACACCTTCTTGATCCTCGACTCGGGCGCCGACCCGCTGACTCTCACGGGCACGCCCAAGGTCGCGATCTCGGGCGCGAACGCCGCGGACTTCACGGTCGTCGCCGACCCGGTGAGCCCGGTCGCCGCGGGAGGGGCGACCACGTTCGCGATCCGCTTCAATCCCGGCGCGCCCGGCTTGCGCACCGCGACGGTGAACGTGGTGAACAGCGGCAGCGGGGACTACCTTTTCGCCATCCAAGGGTTCGGCTCCGTCTTTCCGGGGGTCGCCGTCGGGCTGATCCTGGGCCAGCCCAACACGCTGCTGCATTTCAACCCCGCCGGGCTCACGCAGCCGCAGCAGACTCCGAAGGTCCCGATCAGCGGACTGGTGCCCGGCGAGCAGATCGTGGCGCTCGACAAACGGCCGGCGAACGGCGCGTTGCTGGCCTTCGGCGTCGACTCCGCGAGGAACACGGCGACCCTCTACACACTCGATCCCGCCACCGGCCGCGCGACGCCGGTCGGCACGCCGGGCAATGTGGCGTTTGTCGATGCGGTCGGCCGGCCCGTGTACCTGCCGTCCTTCCCCGGGACGCTCTACGACATGGATGTGGACCCGGTGCACGACCAGGTGCGCGTGGTCGCCGGCGCGTTGAATTTCCGCCTCGAGGCCGCGACCGGCCTGCCGGTGGATGGCGACGCCGGGCTCGCCAGCGACACGGTGCCGGGCGTGAACCCGGACGGCGCGATCGACGGCACCGACGGGAATCTGGTCGGCGCGGCGTACACCAACCCCGTGGCCGGAGCGACGGCGACTACGCTCTACACGTTAACGCCGGGCTCCGTCACCCGGAACGGCGCGCTTTACCGGCAGACTCCGCCCAACAGCGGCGCCAACACCGACGGGAAGACGCTCGTCTTCTTCGGCTACCAAGCGTCGGGTTTCCAGGTCTTCGGCCTCGACATTCCCTCGAACGTCACCGTGGCCTCTTCGGACGCGCCGGCCGCCGCGGGCTACGGCTACCTGTGCGCGCCGCATCCGCAGGCGAGTGAGTCGCGGGTCTTTCGGGTGAATCTCGCGACGGGCGAAATCTCGTTTACCGCGGAGCTGAACGAGCGCGTCTTCTCCCTCGCGCTCCTCTCCACGCCGGCCGAGCCGCCGGCGGTCACCGCTCCGACGCTCGCGGACGTGACCGCCCAAAGCGCCTCGCTCGGCGGGACCGTGGCCGACAACGGCTCGGAGATCATCGATCGCGGCATCGTCATTACCAGGACGTCCGACAGTGCCGATCCGATCGCGCCGGGAGCTCCCACGAACAGTTGGGGGTGGTTTGGCACGACCGGCGCCTTCGCCGTCCCGGTGACGGGGCTCGCGGAGCAGACGCAGTACTCGTTCCGCGCCTACGCGCAGAATGCCTTGGGCACGAGCTACTCGGACATCGTCACCTTCACCACACGGAAGCTGATCGACTTCAACGGCGCCAACGACTCGGCGATCACCGCCCGCGGCCAGACGCGCATCTACCCGCTGGCCAACGACGTCTCGCCGAGCGGCGCGCCGCTGCATCTGGTCGCCGTGAGCGATCCGGCGATCGTCATCGACGGCACCTCGCTTGTCATACCCGCCGGCTACACCGGGACCTTCACCTACAACTTCTCCGACGGCACGCAGACCGGACAGGCCTCGGTGACGGTCACCGGCGTGCAGCCGGGGACGCAGGTGCAATATTACAGCGGCTTGCTGCGCAATGCGACCGGCGCGATCGCCGGCTATGCGGACGTGACCTATACCGCCACCGGCCGCGCCGCGACGGTGGTGCTGAAGGTGGGCTCGTCCGTGGCGCGCACGGTCGTGGTGCCGATCGCCGGGAGCGCGGTGGCGACCCACCGGACCACGCTCGGCATCGTGACCGTGACGGCGAACCAGGACGGCACCGTGACCGCCCAACTCGCCGCGCCGAACAGCCCGCTCTCCGGCATCCTGAGCGTGCGGCACGCGCCCGTCGCGCGCGCCCGTTACCACGTCGCGCTCGCCGGCGTGGATGCCGGGATTCCAGGCGGCGGCTATGCGATCGTCACCGTGCTGCCGAACGCCGGCGTCATCATCACGAGCGTGCTCCCGGACGGCAGCGCCCTCAGCGCGGCCGCCTCGCTGCGGGAGAACAGCACCATCGCGCTATTCTCTTCGGTCGGCGGCGTGAACCCGCGGGCCCTGGCCGGCGGCGAGCTGGTCCTGGCCGACCTCGCCGCGACCGATCTCACCGGCGAATGGGCGTGGATGAAGCCGAAGCAAAAGGCCGGCGTGCGCGGCCTGCATCTCGGCGGAGTCGACACGCTCCTCACCGCGAACGGCAGCCGCTATGACGGACACCTTCCCGTGAACGGCAGCGGCCGGCTGACCCTGAGCGGCGGCGATCTGCCCGATGAAAGCCACTTCCTGACCATCGCCAACGGCCGCCCCGCGGTGCCTGCCGGCTCGCTCAAGAGCTGGTTCGCCTATCCAAAGACCGGCACCTTCCTGGCCGGCCTGAAAGTCACCAACCGGCCCGGCTCGGTGCTGGCCCGCGGCGTCTATCTTCCCAAGAGCAACACCGCCTGGGGCTGCTTTCCCGGTGTCTCAGTCGGGGGCCGCGTGGTGCTCAGCACCCAGTAATGCCGCTTTCCGCGACGGAGCGCGGGCGGCCGTCGTCATGATCTTCTACCGCCCCTTTGGTGTGACCATTGGATTGATCGTCGATCCAATATTGCAAAGCCAGCAACAGGCGGTGGGGCTGGCGGATACCGCGTCTGGACCAGCGAGCCATAAGCCAAGGCTTGAACCCTCTTTCCGGCGCAGGCTCGCCGTGGCCGGACTCCTCGTGGAGCGGCCCGTGCGGGGGGTCACGAGGTGACAAAAAGCTTCCGTCGAACGGGGCCTTTGGCTATCCGTCATCGAGTGCCATGCCCCCGGAAAATCCACCTCCTCTGCGGGCGTGTTTCCTGCTTGCGACAGCGACGATGAGTCTGACCTTCCAGCTTTGGCGCAGAGCGGCCCCAGGGCTGTTGCCCTTTGAAGAACGGTCGACTGGAGTGGGCGGCGAACCGATAACGGCCCGATGATGCGCATTCCACAACGCTGTCTGAAGAAGCTGAGATTCGGCGTCGCCGCCAGCATGACGTTGCTGGCGGCTCATGCGGCGAAAGCGCAAGAGGCGGCGGAACCAGCGCCCGCGAGTACGCAGGTGGATGAGCGCGTCGAGCTTCTCGGCGACCTTTTGCGGGAGTCGGAGGCGGCTTCTCCCGAGGGGTTGAACGCGGCGGAACGGGTCTCGATCGTGCGGGATGGCAAACCCGGGGGCCGTGGACGATGGCAGGCGACGCCGCATCTCGATTTGCGGGGAATGTACGACGACAACATTTTCATCCGCCCGGACCACAAGACGGAGGACTACATTCTGACGCTGGCGCCCGGCGCGGCTTTCGGCTTTTGGGAGAAGGATGTGGATCGGGAGCGGTACCTCGACCGGGAGCGGCCGGCGAGTATCGTGGAGCCAGGGGGCGGGAATTTCTGGATGGTGGATTACACGGCCATTTTGCTGGGCTTTGCGAAGACGCATTCGCAGAACGCGCTGGATCACGATGGCGTGCTGAAGGGTCGCTGGAACGGGGCGAAATACACGCTGGAGTCGGCGGTCCACCTGGAGTCCAAGTCGGAGACGAACACGGAGGTCGGCGGGCGGCTTCGGCGGAAGACGCTGACCGCGGAAGCGACGGCGACTTACCTAAAGACGGAGAAGACCTCGTTCGGCCTCACGCTTTTCAATCGCACGAATGATCCGCAGGATTTTGTGCAGACGATCGAAACGCGCGCGGAGGCGTTCGTGCAATATGCGCCGACGCCGTTGCTGCGCTTCGGCATGGTGGGTTCCTCGAACTTGAACTTCAGCGCCGGGCCGCCGGAAGCGGGGCGGCCGGCCGTGTGGGGTTGGTCAATCTGCTTGAACACGACACCCTCGCGCCCGCTCGCTTTCAACTCCTCGTAGAGGCGACCTTTCTCCGTATCCACGCACGCCGTTTGGACGAGCTGAATATGGCGGCGTTCCCAGTTCGCAAGCAGGTGGAGAAGGCGGAGATGCCGCTCCAGATACGGCTTCGGCCTCAGGTCGGCGGCATCGATGCGGAGCAGGTCGAAGACGAAGAGCTGATCCCCGACCGCTTCCCCATCCAGGAGGAAATCGGCGCCGGAGGCCAGCGCGTCGGTGACGAGCGTTTCGGGCAGCGCCACCTGCAAGCTGCGCCGATTGATCCCGGTGACGGTGGGGCCGCGCTTCTGCAGCATGAGCCGCCGGCCGTCGTACTTCTCCTGCATCCACCAGAGTGGATTCGCGATGAGCTTCCTGACGAAGTCCTCATCGATCGGGTTCAGCAACTGCGGCAGGAAGCCGGTGGTCTGCGCTTCACGCTGCGTGTTCTGGTATGGCGTGCCATCGGCGCCGGGCGTGTAGCCCTTGGCCTGTTTCTCCGCGATGAGGCGGTCGAAGATCTTCTTCGCCTCCTCGTAACTCACGGGAGCGTGGGTTTTCGTGCCGGTCTGCAGCGTCGTGCCGCGGCGCCCGAAGGCGAAGGGGACGATGAAACCGCCGTCTGCGGGTTGGATGCTGGCCTGATAGACCTTGTCGCTCGCACCAGAGCGGTAGTAGAGCGTGATTTGCTCCATGGGGTTCTCCTTTCTTGGGTTGTACTTATTAAAAAGAATGGCCCGGCTGCGATGACAGCCGGGCCAGACGTAGTTCGTGGAGCAGACGGTGTTAAAATAGGTCCTTCTTTCCACCGAACATCTGAATGAGGTGTTGAACGGCGCGACCGAGCTTCTCTGCCTCGACGGAATCAGCGCACGGAAGTTGAAAACCAGCAGCCGGTCCCGGCTCGAAGGTTCCCCATTTTGGGACCATGACGAAGTCTGGGCTTCCAGACCGTTTCGAGACAACAAGATTGCGAACGGTGACACCCGTATCTCCGTACGTTCGGCTGCTGACCTTGAGGTCGGTACTTAGAACCGCGGGGTCGAAGACGAAAATGGCGCCGCCATCGTCCAGAATCATTTTCTGATGATTCTTGCCGAACCATAATTTCATCCCGCGCACCCGGATTCGCTCGTTGATGAAGTTAAGTGTCGCGTCGAAGGACGGATCCCAGTCGATGGACTTCGTGATCAACGGCACAGCGGGCGGATCGTCGATCCACTCCTTGAGCTTTTCCGACTTCAATTTGGCTGCCGCGCTTTCCGCTCCGACCTTTGCACCACTGTCCGTCACTGGCGGCGCCGCCTTTGGCTGAGTTGGCGCAGATGGAGGCTCAGGTGGCATGAGCGGACTCGCTGGTTGCCCCTGCGGCACGGGCATCGATGGTTGAGACTTCGAAGTGACAAGCGGCGGTGATTTTTCAGTCGTCGCCGGCACTGCTACGTCCGTGCGCGCTGTAGTGACCGGATCCTGCGGATTGACCGGCACCGCTCCAGGAATGACGGTTGTCGCCAGCTTTGGCTCCTCGGGTTGCTCCGAGGCGAGCACCTTCAAGGCTGCAAGAGCCGATTGCCGTTCCGCGGCTGCTTTGACCAAAAGATCGTCGGCGGCGCGGACGTGGCGATCTGCCTCGGCGCGCATCTCTTGTGCTCGCACGCTAGATGACTGATCCCGTTGGTTGAGCGGATTCGGCCGATCGATCGTGTTTGCGTTCTTACGCAGCCTGGCTGCTTCCACGGTCGCGGATCTCTGGTTTTCTTGAGCTTTGGCGAAGGCCTCCGCAGAGGCTCTGACCTGAGTGACTAATGGGCGCAAGGTCGCAAGCCCCTGATCGTCGGGAGCGGCACGAAGCGCTCGATCGATTGCCTGGAGACTAGCGTCAATCCGGCCAGCGACTGCCAAGGCGATTGCTTCGGTACGAACTTTCGGCAGATCGATTGGTTTCAGTGCGAGAGCATCCTCAGGAAGTGTCAACGCAATGACTTTCCCGGTGTTGTCGGTCGCACGGACGAATACCTTTTTTAGGTCGGGACGATAGGCCAGCACCGTAAACTCTTGTCCGGCTCTGCCTTGTCGAAAGACCTTGTCGTTAAAGTGGAGGGCTTCGTCGCGCGTCAACTGCGCCGTGTCACCGGGTTGGAACGGCGTCGCAGCAAACGCTGGCAGAAGTAGAAGCATCCACGATATCGCCGCGTAGAGTGGCGATCTGAAATTGTAGAGAGACTTGATCATTGGAGTCCTTTCTTGATCGTTGAGGTTGGTTGGGGACGAAGCCGCGCGTTTGCTTGGGAAGCTTCGACCCAGAGGGCGCTCGTACTCAATCTGAAAATACAAGCTATAGACGGTGGTCGGACTTGAGGAGGACTGGTGCCGTTGTGGGCTGTGCCTGCTCGCCCGAAATCCAGACTGATCGTCGGTGGCGCCATCCGCGAGGTGCGGAAGGCGGCAGGTCTTTCCCAGGAGAAGCTGGCAGAGAAGGCCGATCTCCACCACAACTACATCGGCGAGGTCGAGCGCGGGGAGAAGACGATTTCCGTCGAAGCTCTCCTGCGGATTGCCGGAGCACTCAAGGTCAGTGTGACCCGTTTCTTCCCCGGATTGTGACAGCATGACCGACGGCGGCATCGGCGCCGTCGGCCCTTTTGACCTGCCTTCCTCACCGCCACCGCCTGCAGTCCCGATAGAATTCGCAATTCACACACTGAAGGCCGGGCGATGGAACAAAATCCCGCCTGTCCAGCCCCGTCACGTACGACTCCAGTAGGGTGAGATCCGCGCCTCCTGGTTCTCGCTCATCGGCGGGAGTTCCGTGATCACGACTTTTGGCTGCTTGAGCTTCACGAGGTGGTGCAGTTCGATCCCACGCTCGTGCCGGCCGGTGTTTTCCCGGTAGAGGAGAGCGTAGATGCTGGTCTGCACTTCCGCGGTGTGCGCCACCCGATCCGGGTTCGGCGTCTGGCCGGTCGTCTTGTAGTCGACGATCTTCCCGCCCTGCACGAGGTCGAGGACTCCGATGAGCCGGGGCAGCCCGTGCTGCTTCAGGTCGGCTTCCACCGGCACCTCGACCGCTTCCGGCTTGGGCGGAAACGGCTGCGAGCGGATGTACGTATCGAGGAGCCGCCAGCCGGTGGCCTGCTCCACGAGCTCATCACCATCCCACTCGACGGGCTCACCCTCGGAATCGGCCCACGCCTTCACGAACTCCTCGTGGTGCTGCTTGAGCGTGAGGACTTCACCGCGCCAGCGAGCCTTGTTCCAGGACTTGAGCGTCGCGTGGACGGCGCCGCCGACGTGCAGGGCCGCCGGCTTCGGTTTCTTCAGCCGGGCGACGTACCGGAAGAAGAACTTCAACCGGGAGCTCAGGTAGAGCGACAGCCGCGAGGCCGACACGGTTTGCTGCAACTCGCGGACGCGCGCCTCCGGGGTGGGACCAGAGGGGGTGGTTTCAACGGGTTCGAGCGTCGCGATCACGACCGCACCCCCTGCCGGTTTCCCCACCGGCGCTGGCCGGTCGGCTTCTTCGCGACCTTCTCGAGGAGGTCCTCAATGAGCTGGGACGCCTGCATCTTGTCCATCTCGGTGACGCCGCAGCCGAAGAGCTGCTGGGCCATCGCTTCGACCTCGTTCTTGTCGAGTTGGTGCTCGTGAACGAGGCGGATGACGAGACCCTTTTGGCCTTCGGTGCAGTTCCAGCGGTCGCTCTGGGGAGCCGGACGGTGGTAACCGTTACCACCTCCCGTCGCACCATTGCTGCCATTGCCGGGCCCGCTGTGGCCGTTGGCGGCAGCGCCGTTCCGCGGGGCACGGTCACTCTCGGGCGCCATACCGTACCCGTCGGGCGGCACGAAGCCGTAGTTCTGCATCTCATTGTCGACGCTCTCCTGGAGCTGCCGGTAGAGCC
>DASYIS010000304.1:0-11656 GCA_035997375.1 Chthoniobacteraceae bacterium | reverse complement strand
GCACACGGGCGCCAGTTGCATGCCGTTGGGCGGGAGGTTCGCTTCCTTCATCGCCTCGGCCACGTGCTGCACCTCCGTCCGCGGCAGGCCGCCGACCAGGTACTTCATGCGGGGCGCGGAGTTGCCGTTGCCTTCGCCCTCGGCGACGACCGGCGCGATGAAATCGCAATCGAGCACGAACGATTTCACGTCCTGGTTGAGCAGCGTCATGCCGTTCAGCCGCAGCGCGTCGCGCAAAATGTGGGGCGGCGTCTCCGGTTGCTCGATGATGCGGATCAGCGCATCGGGCGACGAGACGCTGACCACGCAATGCTTGGCCGAGCCACCGAGATCCTTGAGCACCGCCTTGATCTGCTTGCCGAGGCTCGCGGAATCGGTCGGCGGCGTCTCGGGGACGTGCGACCCGTAGTGGGTCAGCGCGTACGCGCCGCCCTTGCGCTGCTGGAGCAGCACCGCCTTGAGCGAGTAGCGGCCGAGGTCGAGGCCGATGACGGAGGTAGGAGCTTTAGCCATGGTGAGTTGAGTTGAGAAAAGCAGTCGCCGTGCCAGATCACGGCCGGCGTTCGCCGGAGTCGGCCATTTCGCCGGCCGCCGGGTGGCCGCCGCGTGGGAGCTCTTGCAGTTTCGCGAAAAGAAAGGCGAAGGCCGCCATCGCTGAGAGGACGACGACGAAGAGGGAGGCGGCGAGGATGGCGGCGCGGTGCTTTTGCACCCCCTTGCGGTGCGTGCGCAGGCGCTGGAGCTCCAGGTCGCAATAACGCAACAGCTCATCCGGTGAGTGGGGCAGAGATTCGGCTTGTTTCAGCATGGCGGGTGAAGATGGTGTGCGCGATGATCGGCGCGAACGTCCACGAAAGAGCTTATATCGGGCCGTTTTGCGCTTTTGTTGCGCTCTTCGCGGTCGGCGCCCTGGTCCACAAGCTCTTCGAAGGGCAGTCCGTCTGGTGGGCCGCGACGCCCGAGTACTGGGTCTACCCGCTCCAGGTCCTCCTTCCCGCGGCGCTCCTCTACCACTGGCGTCCGCTCTACCAGTCCTCCCCGCCGCGCCGGATCTCCTGGAGCGCCGCCCTCGGCCTCATCGCCCTCGGCGTCTGGATCACCCCGCAGCTTCTGCTGCACCGGGCGCCGCGCCTGGAGGGGTTCGATCCCGGGCACTTCGGCCCCGGCCTGCCGTACGGCCTGAACCTCACCCTGCGCCTCGCGCGGGCGATCGTCGTCGTCCCCCTCGTCGAGGAGCTCTTCTGGCGCGGCTTCCTCATGCGGTTCGTCGTCGACCCGGACTTCACCAAGGTCCCTGTCGGAGCCTACACCCGCTGGTCCTTCTGGATCGTGACCCTCGGCTTCGTGCTCGAGCACAATATGGCCGACTGGCCGGCGGCTGCGATCACCGGCATGCTCTTCAATCTCGTCGCCTATCGCACCGGCAGCCTCGGCTCGTGCATCGTCGCCCACGCCGTCGCCAACGCCGCGCTCTCGGGGTATATCTTATCCACCGGACAGTTTGGCTTTTGGTGACAGGCGACCGGGCGGCGGGTAGCTTCGATCCTCTTGTAAATGTCGAAGGCCCCCTCGTCGTCTCTCGCGCTTCGCCGTCCTACGGCGCAGGCGGGGCCCGTCGCGGTCGTCGGCCTGGAGGCGGAGTTCACCCTCTACGTGCAGGAGGAGAAATGCCTGCCCGAGCACGTCTTTCGCAACCCCCAGGCGATCGTCCGCGAGCGGATGCTCCCCCGCACCGGCAAATCTTTCCATCTCCCCTCGGGCGGCGCGCTTTACTTCGACACCGGGGTCATCGAGGTCGCGACGCCGATCATCGAGGTGGAGCAGGGGTGCGCCGTGCGCGCCGTGCGTTCGCTCTGGGAACAGATCGGCTTCCTGCGCACGGAGCTCGATGCCTGGGAAACGCGCGCCGGCGCCACCGCGCGGCTCGAGGGTTTCTCCACCCACTACAACATCTCCGCGCGGAACCTCCCGCACCTCGACCCCGCCGGGATGCGCCGGCTCGCGCTGCTGCTGACCTACCTCCTCCCCGCGCCGGTGATGCTCCTCGCGGCCAATCGCCGCTCCACCGGCATCGGCGTCCGCCCGCGCGAGGGCCGCGTCGAGGTCACCGCCGACTTCACGCCCGACCCGAATCTCATGGCGGCCGCCGCCGCGCTCATCTTCGGCGTCGTCGCCGAAGTCGCCGCGTGGCCCAGCCACGACCTCAGCGAGTTGGAGCGGCGCGGCTTCCCCGTCATCGCCGGCGTCCATCCGCGCAAACACACCTCGCGCAAAGGCTTCCTCGCGCGGTTCGATTGCTACGAGCAGAACCCCTTCGCCGCCGACCCGGGCGCGCCGCTCTGGCGGCTGACCGACGGCCGCACCGTCAGCCTGCGCGCCATGGCCCTGGAGATCGCGCGCCCCTTCCGCCGCGCCCTGCGCCGCGTGGCCGACGCCGCCACCGTGCGCCACCTCTTCTCCGTCCTCGGCGGGCGCGCCCGCTCGCTCCTCGACTTCGCCGACCGCCCGTCCCAATACGAAGACGCCGGCCGCGCCATCGACTGGAGCCGCCGCCGCCACATCGAGCAACTCCCGCGCTCCCGCTACGAGCGCGTCATCCGGCGCATCATCACCCACCGCCCCCTCCGCGTCGGCGCCGACGAATACCGTCCCGAGCGGATGCAGGGGTGGTACGAAGTCGTCTTTCGCAACACGAGAAACGGGCGCCGGCGGGTGTTCAATTTGGACGACTTGGTGCGGCACTGCGCCCTGTGAGGTTGGTGCGGTTGCGCTCTTGCTTGTAACTCTCCTCATGGCACCTTCATTGCCATGAAGGCAACCGTTAAGGTGGACAAGGCTGGACGTGTCGTAATTCCCAAGTCCTTCCGCGAGCGCCTGGAACTCGACGCCGGCTCGATGCTCAAGGCCGAGATCGTTGGGGATCGAATCGTACTTACGGAGGAAGTTCCAGAGGCGAAGATTGTTCGCAGCAAGGAAGGCTTGCCCGTGATCGTCGGCTGGGAAGGCTTCGATGCCGCAGTGGCTGTTCGCGAAGCTCGGCAGAGGCAACTTGATCGTCTTGATGCTCCTTCTCGGCAGTGAGCTTGGCGCCGGGCGCCTTTCGCCTTCTCGCCAACCCGGCCGCCATGCTAAAACACGGAGCGCCATGAAAACTCCTCGTGCCCTGCTTTTCGCCCTGCTCCTGCTCCTCCCGTTCGCCGCCTCGGCCCAGAGCCCGCCGCCCGTCAAGCTCTTCCTGAAACTGGCCGGCATCGATGGCGAGTCGACCACGGCCGGGCATGAAACCGACGTCCCGCTCCTCACCTGCTCCTTCGGCGCCAACCAACTCGGCCTGTCTGCGGCGGGCGGCACGGCCAACGCGGCCAAGTCGGTCCTCTCGACGATCACCGTCCAGAAGCTCGTCGACAAGACCTCGCCCATCCTCTTCATCGACTGCGCCCTCGGCAAGCCGATCCACGACGCCACCATCTTCTTCCGCAACGCGAGCACGCCGGCCGGTCCCGTCGACAACTTCCGCGTCACGCTCACCAACGTGCTCATCTCGAGCTACCACGTCGATGCCACCGACGGCGACAGCGCCATCATGGAGAGCGTCAGCCTGAGCTACACCTCGATGAAAGTCAGCTACACGCCCATCGACCCCAACGGCGCCTTGAAAGCCCCGATCTCGTACACCTTCAACGTCCAGACCAACAAACAGGTCGCCGATCCCCTCGGCCCTCAGTGAAGTGAAGCGGCAGGGCTCGGGTTCGAGGGAGGCTTGGCCCGTTGAACATCGAACTGAGGAGAGAAGCCCGCAACTGGCGCTCGCCTTTCCTGACGGATGTGTCAGGGTTCACCCTTATGCCCCTCCGTGAAATCTGTACCGTGGCCCATCTCGCGGAAATCGCCGCGCAATGCCAGGAGGAGATCATCGGTGAATGGCGGGAGTATGCGGGCAAGCTGCTCCACGCCCGGAATCTGGACAAACTCGCGATCACCAACCACCTGCCCGACCTCGTGGCCCAGATCACGGTCGATCTCGAGGGCTTCCGCGAAGGGACCGACCCCGTCGAGCACATCGACCGGAGCTCGCCCACCCACGGCGTGCAGCGCTTTCACGATGGCCTCGACGTCGGTGAAGTCGTGGCCGAATACAACCTCCTGCGCGTCGCCTTCATCACCATCGCCGAGCGCCACAATCTCTACGTTGTCGGGGACGCCGCGCGGCTCATCAACCTCCGCATCGACTCCGCCGTCCGCATGGCCGTCACCAGCTTCGCGGCGCAGCAAGTCCACGCGCGCAAGGTCCAGGAGGACGAGCATCTCGCCTTCGTCGTCCACGACCTGCGCACGCCGCTGAATGCCGCCTCCCTCCTCGTGGAAGAGCTGCACGCCGGCCTGAACCCGCAGGCCCTGGCCGACGCGGGCGATCTCTTCGAAGTGCTCGGCCGCAATCTCCAGCGCGTCGGCACCCTCATCCTCCGGGTCGTGGAAAATACCTCCCCCTCGTCGATCGCCGGCAACGCCGCCCACCCCGTGCGCCGCACCTTCGAGCTGTGGCCGCTCGTGCGGCGCCTGCTCCTCGAGCTCCGTCCGATCTCGACCAAGAATGCCATCGAGATCGGCAACGAAATCCCGCCCATGCTGACCGTCTGCGCCGATGCGAGCCTCGTCACCCAGGTCTTCCAGAACCTGCTCGGCAACGCCTTCCGCTACACCGTCGGCGGCCGGGTCGTCATCAGCGCGCGCACGGAAAACGGCCTCACCACGTGTGTCGTCCGTGACAACGGCACCGGCATTCCGCCCCACATGCTCGCCCACGTCTTCGACAAGCGCTCCACCGATCCCGGCCAGGCAGGGGCCGGCCTCGGCCTGGCCATCGTCAAGCAGATCGTCGAAGCTCACGGCGGCCAGGTCCGCGTCGAGAGCACGCCCGGGGACGGCGCCCGGTTCAGCTTCACCCTTCCTTCCGGCGCCGAGTAGGCCGCGCTGCTTGACCGGAAAAGGTGTGACCGCCAAGACGCCAAGGCGCCAAGAAAAGCAGTTCGATTTTTTGTCTTCCTTGGCGTCTTGGCGTCTTGGCGGTTCAAGCCCTTTGGTTCCGGCGTTGCCGGATTGGCGTGATTGCAAAGATCGGTGGTCAACCCGCGCCGCGCGCGCGAGGTTCGATGCGCCCTGCATGATCCCCATCCGCTACACCCGCGGCCTCGAGCTGCCCCAGCACGGCCTGTGGCTCGATCCCTGGGATGCCCGGCCGTTTGCGTTCGTCTCGCATGCGCACAGCGACCACATCGCGGATCACCGGGAGATCATCGCCACGCCGGGGACGGCGCGGTTGATGGATGCGCGGATGCCGGGGGTGCGGAAACGGCATCTGTTGCCGTTCGGGGAGCGTCGGGAGTTCGACGGCTTTGCGGCGACGCTGCTGCCGGCGGGGCACATCTTCGGGTCGGCGCAGATTTTTTTGGAATCCGACGCGGGGTCGCTGTTGTACACGGGCGATTTCAAGCTGCGGCCGAGCCTTTCGGCGGAGCCGACGGAATGGTGCCACGCGGAGACGCTCATCATGGAGACGACGTACGGGCTGCCGAAATACTGCATGCCGCCGACCGAGGAAACGGTCGCGCGGATGGTCGCGTTTTGTCAGGAGGCGATCGAGGAGGGCGCGGTGCCTGTGCTGCTCGGGTATTCGCTCGGGAAGTCCCAGGAGATCCTGTGCGCCCTCCTCCAGGCCGGCCTGACGCCGATGCTGCACGGCGCGGTCTGGCGCATGACGCAGCTCTACCGCGAGCTGCGGCCGGATTTCCCCGCCGGCTACGTGCGTTACGCGCAGGGGCAGGTCGAGGGGAAGGTGCTCGTCTGCCCGCCGAGCGCCGCGAAATCGCTCATGGTCACGCGCATCAAGAACCGCCGCACGGCCGTGCTCACCGGCTGGGCGCTCGATCCCGGCGCGACGTTTCGGTATCAATGCGACGCCGCGTTTCCGCTCACGGATCACGCGGATTACCCCGACCTCGTCCGCTACGTGGAGCTGGTCCAGCCGAAGCTCGTGCTGACGCTGCACGGCTTTGCGGGCGACTTCGCGCGCGACCTGCGCGAGCGGGGCTTCGAGGCGTGGGCGCTCAGCCAGGAGAACCAGCTCGAGCTGAAACTCGCACACGCCGCGAAGCCGGCGCGCGCCGTCGCCGACGCGCCGGCCGGGCGGGCGCCCGCGGAGCCGTCCGAGTTGCTCGCGTTCGCGCGGCTGGGCGAGCAAATCTCCGGCGCCGCGAGCAAGCTCAAGAAGATCGCGCTCCTCGCCGAGTACCTCGCGCAGCTCGCGGCGTTGGACTCGGAGTTGGCGGGAATCGCGGCGGTCTTCCTCACCGGCCGGCCGTTCGCGCAAAGCGACAATCGCACGCTGCAAACCGGCTGGGCCGTGATCCGCCGCGCGCTCGGCGCCGCAAGCGGCAAGCCCGAGTCCGAGCTCCGCCAGATTTCGCGGCGGCACAACGACGCCGGCAATACCGCGTACGAGGCGCTCCTCGGCGCCACCGCGCCGGAGCCGTTTTCGCTGCGCGATGCCCATGGCTTTTTCGAGGCGCTGCATCTCGCGCGCGGGCCGCTGGTCAAGACGGAGCTGCTTCAGGAACGGCTCGCGCGGCTCGATCCGTGGGCGGGGAATTACCTCGTCCGCATCCTCACCGGCGATCTGCGGATCGGCCTCCGCGAGGGGCTGGTGGAGGATGCGGTCGCCGCGGCCTTTCACGCGCCGGCGGAAGACGTGCGCGAAGCGAACATGCTGCTCGGCGACATCGGCCGCACCGCCCTGCTCGCCGCGCGCGGCGCGCTGGCCGAGGCGTCGCTCACGCTCTTCCGGCCGATCAAATGCATGCTCGCCAGCCCCGAGCCGACGGCCGCGGCATTGTTTGAGCGCATGGTGCCGGATGGGAAGGATGGGAAGAATGAGAATGATGGGACAGTCGCATCCCATCAATCGCATTCCTCCCATTCTTCCCATCCCCAGCACACCTACTGGGTCGAAGACAAATTCGACGGCATCCGCGCGCAGCTGCACTTCGACGGCGGGCAGGTGCGCATCTACACGCGCGATCTGCGCGAGGTCACCGGGCAGTTTGCTGATGTCGTCCGCCATGCGCGCGCACTGCCGGCGCCGGTGATCCTCGACGGCGAAATCCTCGCTTACGACGAAGGCCGCAAGCTCACGTTTTTCGACCTGCAAAAACGCCTCGGGCGCAAGACGGAGGACGATCTGTTTGAGGGCCGGAGCGATGTGCCGGTCATCTATCGCGCGTTCGATCTGCTCTGGTTGCGCGGCGAGTCGCTGCTGCGCCGGCCGCTCGTCGAGCGCCGGCGACTGCTCGAGGGGCTGGCCTTCCCCAAGGGATTCGAGCTGACGCCGATCACGCCCGTGCATTCGCCGGCGGAGATTGACGCCGCGTTCAATGCCGCGCGGTTGCGCCACAACGAGGGCCTCATCGCGAAGGACGGCGCGAGCCTCTACACGCCCGGCCGGCGCGGCCTCGCCTGGCTGAAGCTGAAGAAGCAACTCGCCACGCTCGACGTGGTCGTCACCGGTGCGGAGTACGGCCACGGCAAACGCTCCGGCAAGCTCAGCGACTACACCTTCGCCGTCCGCGACGACGAAACCGGCGCGCTCCTGAACATCGGCAAAGCGTACTCCGGCGTCACCGACGAGGAGATCGAAGAGTTGACCGAGCACTTCCTCGCCACCACCGTCGCCATCCACGGCAACTTCCGCGAGGTGCGGCCGGAGATCGTCTTCGAGGTCGCGTTCGATGCGGTGAATCCCAGCACGCGCCACCCGAGCGGCCTCGCCCTCCGCTTCCCCCGCATCAAAGCCATCCGCCGCGACAAGACCCCGGCAGAGATCGACACGCTGTCGTATGCGAAGAGCCTGGTGTCCGTCGTCGAAATTCAGTGAGGCAATTGCGGATTGCGGATTGCGGATTGCGGATTGCGGAATGAAAAATCCCCTTTCGTCATTCGTCATTCGTCATTCGAAATTTTCCCCATGCACCTCGGCCTCATCTCTCCCGAACTCACCGGGCACTTGAATCCGATGACGACGCTCGGCCGGGAGCTGCAGCGTCGCGGGCATCGCGTGACGGTCATCACGCGGCCCGATGGCCGGCGGAAGGCGGAGGCGGCCGGGCTTGGCTTTGCGGCGATCTCGGCCGAGGCCTTTCCCGAGGGGGCGCTCGCCGCGGAGCAGGAGGCCCTGGGGCGGCTGCACGGGCTCCCCGCGATCCGCTTTACGGCGGAGTTGCTGCGGCGCGGGGCGGCGTCGGTTTTGGAAGGCGCGCCGGAGGTCGTGGCCCGGGAGAAAATCGACGCGCTCGTCGTCGACCAAATGGCGCGGGCCGGCGGGTCGGTGGCGGACAAGCTTGGGCTCCCGCACGTCATCGTCTGCAATGCGCTCGCGATGAATTCCGATCCGCAGGTTCCGGCCGGCGTGCTGCCGTGGAGTTACCGCGAAGGCTTGCTGGGCCGGCTGCGCAATGCCGCCGGCGACGTGCTGCTGAGCTGGCTTGGGCGCGCCCTCAACGGCGAAGTCGACGGCTGGCGCACACGCCACGGGCTGCCCGCTTTGCCACCGGGACTTTGCGCCTGTTCCGGCCTCGCCGAGATCGCGCAACAGCCGGCCTTCTTCGATTTTCCCCGCCGCGCGCTGCCGTCCAATTTTCACTACACCGCCCCGTGGCACGACGAGCACAGCGGCGAGCCGATCCCGTTCCCATGGGAGAAATTGGACGGCCGCCCGCTCGTCTACGCTTCGATGGGGACGCTGCAAAACCGGCTGGAGTTCACCTTTTCGACCATCGCCGCCGCCTGCGCCGGGCTCGACGTGCAGCTCGTCATCTCGCTCGGCAGCAAGGGCCAGGACGCCGCCGCGCTCGCCGCGAAGTTCGCGGGCACCCCCATCGTCGTCTCCTTCGCGCCGCAACTGGAGCTCCTCCGGCGCGCCGCGCTCAGCATTACGCACGCGGGCTTGAACACCGCGCTCGAGTCGCTCGGCGCGGGTTTGCCGATGGTCGCCATTCCGATCACCAACGACCAGCCCGGCGTGGCGAGCCGGCTCGAGTGGCTCGGCGTGGCCGAGGTCGTCCAGCCGCGCCGGCTTTCCGTCGAGCGGCTGCGCGCCGCGATCGAGCGCGTCCTCACGCACCCCGGCTATCGTGAAAAGGCGCGCCGCCTGCAGGAGGATATCCACCGCGTGCAAGGCGTCGCCCGCGCGGCCGACATCGTGGAAAAAGCCTTCGCCACGCGCCGGCCCGTGCTGCGCGAGTAAGGCGGCTCCGCCGGGACCGACGCCGCGCGGGCATTTTCGCACGCGGTGTGCTACAGTCGCCGATTCCTTTTTCCATGAAGAGTGGCGCCACCCAGCAGGTCGAGCTGCCGTCGCAAGTCCCGGTGATGTTTCTCCCGGGGCTGGTGCTGCTGCCGCACGTGCTGCTGCCGCTCTTCATTTTCGAGCCGCGCTATCGCGCGATGCTCGCGCACGCGCTGGCGCAGGAGCGGATGTTTTGCATGGCGACGCTCGCGCCCGGGGTGGAGGAGGTGCGCGGGCCGGATGATTACTTTCACACGTGCGGGGTCGGCCTGGTGCGGGCGTGCGTCGGGCATGAGGACGGGACGTCGCATTTGATCCTCCAGGGGTTGGCGCGGGTGCAATTGCGCGGCTTCGTCCAGGAGCAGCCGTTCAAGATCGCCGAGGTGCGGGAACTGCCGCCGAGCGGTGGCGGCGATGAGCAGTGCCGCGCGCTCGCCACCCGGCTGCGGCATCTCTGTTCCGAGCTGACGCCAGATCCCGCGGAACGGAAAAAGCTCGAGGAGCAGCTCGCGCAAATCGAAGAGCCGGCGATGCTGGCCGACGTGATGGCGCATACGTTTCTCCGCGACTCGGCGCACCGGCAGGAGGTGTTGCTCGCGCTCCAGGTCGAGGAGCGGCTGCGCGTCGTGATCCGCCACCTGCGCGCGGAAAACGCGGGCTAGCCCGCTTCGTCGGGCGGTTTCCGCGTTACCTTGAGAAAGGAGGACTCCAGCTTCTTGCGGGCGGCGCGCGCGGCGGCACGCACCAGCAGCATGTCGAAGATCGCCATCAGCACGCTGAGGATCGTCAGCCAGCCGCACGCCGCCCAGTAGAAGAGGAAGGTGAGGGGATGATCGTGCTGGAGGAAATCGGCAAAGAGCGTGCAGCCGAGAAACAGCATGCCGACGGCCGCCAGGACCACATAAAACATGGTCTGGCGGCGGAGGGTCTGATCGCGGACGATCGCCCGGGTGAGGCCGATGACGTTGAGCACGCGGGGGAGTGTGGCGCGGCCGACGGGCGGATGCAAGGCGGCGGGTGCGGCTCCTACTCTTGCTCCTGCTCCTGCTCCTGCTCGTCCTTCGGGACATAGTTTCCTGGAATCGAGCAGGAGCAGGAGCAGGAGCAGGAGCAAGAGCAGGGGGAGGAGTGGGAGTACCGTGGAGTCGCCCGCAAAATATTTCACGAAAGTTGTCCCAAACGCGCCGGGCGGTTCGTCGTCTCCTTGAACCCGCCACCAAAACCTCCACACTTCACTTCCATGGACACCACCAACTCCACCTCCGAATACCTCCTCCTCTTTCGCGGCAACGACTGGGACCGCTCGCTCTCGCCGGCCGACTTGCAGAAAACCATGGCCGCCTTCGCCGCGTGGTTCGAGCGGCTCAGCGCGAATGGCACGGTGAAAGCCGGGCAGCCGCTCCAGGAAGACACGCGCATCGTCTCCGGCAAGCACGGCCGCGTCGTCGCCGACGGCCCTTTTGCCGAATCGAAAGAAGCGATCGGCGGCTACTTCCTCGTCCACGCCGACAGCTTCGACGAGGCCGTCGCGATCGCCCAAGGCTGCCCGATGCTCGAATACGGGACCGTCGTCGAGGTCCGCCCCATCGCCGCCAGTTGCCCCACCATCCAGCGCGTGAACCGCAAGCTGGCCGAGGAACTCGAACCCGCCGGCGTGTAACTCCCGCGCGCGCCCCAAATCCTAATTCCTAAATCCTAAATCTTAAATTCCCCATGCCCACCGATCTCCAAATCTATCTCAACTTCGACGGCCGCTGTGAAGAAGCCGTCGAATTCTACAAGCGCACCCTCGGCGCCCAAGTCGACGTGCTGATGCGCGCCAAGGACGCTCCCGCCACCGAAAATTGCCCGCCTCCCGCTGCCGACCAGGGCGACAAGATCATGCACACCACTTTCCGCATCGGCGGAATCGCGGTCATGGCGTCCGATTGCCACAGCGGCGGGCAGCCGAAATTCGAGGGCTTCTCGCTCACGCTCAGCGTGCCGGATGAAGCCGAATGCGACCGCCTGGTCGCCGCGCTGGCCGACGGTGGCAAGGTCGAGATGCCGCCGGCGAAGACCTTCTGGTCGCCGCGTTTCGCGGTCGTGAGCGATCGTTTTGGCGTGAGTTGGATGGTGAATACGTGTACCCCCCAGAGCAAGTAATCAGTAATCAGTGGGCAGTAATCAGTAGCACGCGGCCCGCCGCGGCTCCGTACTGATTACTGCTCCACTGATTACTGATTACTTCCCAAGCAAACCCAAAGATCTGGATCCCCATGAGCCGCGTCCGTGTCCTCGTCGGCACCAAGAAAGGTGCGTTCATCCTCACCTCCGACG
>DASYIS010000303.1:0-12242 GCA_035997375.1 Chthoniobacteraceae bacterium | reverse complement strand
AAAGGACGCTTCACCGAGCAGACCGCCCAGCTCGTCCAACAATACTCCGAATCGATCTCCTTCGACTGGCGCTTTTGGCGCGTCGACATCGAGGGGTCGATCGCGCACTCGGCCGCGCTGGAGCAGGCGGGGCTGCTCACGACTGCGGAGCGGACGCAAATCGTCGAGGGCCTGCGCGCGATCGGCGCGGAGATCGAGCGCGGCGCGTTCCAGTTCCAGACCGAGCTCGAGGACATCCACATGAACATCGAGTCGGAGCTCACGCGGCGGATCGGCGCCGCCGGCGCGAAGCTCCACACCGCGCGCTCGCGCAACGACCAGGTGGCGCTCGATTTCCGTCTCTGGTTGCGCGGCGAATGCGACACGCTGGCGGGCTTGCTCGCCGACTTGCAGCGCCCGCTGGTCGAGCTCGGCGAGCGCCACGTGGAGGTCATCATCCCCGGCTACACGCATCTCCAGCGCGCGCAGCCGGTGCTCTTCGCGCACCATCTGCTCGCGTACGTCGAGATGCTCCAGCGCGACACCGGCCGGCTCGCCGATGCGCGCGCCCGCATGAACGTGATGCCGCTCGGCTCCGGCGCGATCGCCGGGTCGACCATCGTGCTCGATCGCGCGCTGGTCGCGGAGCTGCTCGGCTTCCCGGAGATCTCGCGCAACTCGATGGACGCGGTGAGCGATCGCGATTTCGCGGTCGAGCTCCTGGCTGCGCTGGCGCTCATCGCCATGCATCTCTCGCGCCTCAGCGAAGACCTCATCCTCTGGAGCTCGAGCGAGTTCCGTTTCATCACGATCTCCGACGCCTTCACCACCGGCTCCTCGCTCATGCCGCAGAAGAAAAACCCCGACGTGGCGGAGCTGACCCGCGGCAAGACCGGCCGCGTCTACGGCAACCTCATCTCGCTCCTCACCACGCTCAAAGGCCTGCCGATGACCTACAATCGCGACATGCAGGAAGACAAGGAGCCGGTCTTCGATTCCGTCGACACCGTCAAGGCCGCGCTCGCCGTCTTCGCGGAAATGATGGCCGGCGTGCGCGTGAACGCCGACGCCTGTGCCGCCGCCGTCGCCGACCCGATGCTCCTCGCGACCGACCTCGCGGATTACCTCGTCAACCGCGGCGTCCCCTTCCGCCAGGCCCACGAGGTGATCGGAAAAGCCGTGGCCCTCTGCGGCGAGCGGAAGTGCGACCTCCCGGACCTCACGCTCGCGGATTTCCACGGCTTGTCGCCGGCATTCGAGGAGAACCTGTTCGCCGTCTTCCACCTCGAGACCGCCATGGCCGCGCGCAAGGGCGTCGGCGCACCCTCGCCGGAAAATGTCGAGCGAGAGCTGGCGGCATGGCGGGGGCGGTTGAACCTGGTACCCTGAGCGCGGACAACCGTCCTTCCGCCGGCTCCCGATTTCACCTTGATGGCCGACTCCCCCGCGCAGAACCCCGTCACCCGATTCTTTCGCAAGCTCGGCCCCGGCTTGATCACCGGCGCCGCGGATGACGACCCGTCCGGCATCGCCACCTACTCCGTCGCCGGCGCGCAGCACGGGACCGCCCTGCTCTGGACCGCGCTCCTTACGTGGCCGCTCATGGGTTGCGTGCAATTTATGTGCGCGCGCATCGGCATGGTCACCGGGCGCGGACTCGCCGCCACCTTGCGGCTCAAATTCCCCAAATGGCTGATCACGCTGGCCACCTTCGGCCTCTTCGGCGCGAACACGATCAACATCGGCGCCGACCTCTCCGGCATGGCGGATTCCGCGGAAATGCTCACGGGGATCGGCTCGCACTGGTTCGTCCCGATGTTTGGCGTCGCCATCACCATCGCCTCGATCAAGTTTCGCTACCAAAAGATCGCGCGCATCCTCAAGTGGCTCGCCCTCGCGCTGCTCGCCTACGTCATCGCCGGCTTCCTCATCCACCCGGATTGGTCGCAGGTCCTCCGGAGCACCGTCATTCCCACGATGCCCAAGGGCCATGAAATGTGGGGCACCCTCGTGGCCATCCTCGGCACCACCATCAGCCCCTATCTCTTCTACTGGCAAAGCTCGCAGGAGGTCGAAGAGGAGAAAGCCGTCGGTCGCCAAACCGTCGCGGAGCGCCGCGGCGCCAGCACCACGGAAATCGCGGACCGCAAGGTCGATGTCGGTGCCGGCACCTTCGCCTCCAATTTCGTGATGTATTTCATCATCCTCACGACCGCGCTCACGCTGCACAAAGCCGGCGCGGCGCAGATCGAAACCTCGCGCCAGGCCGCGGAGGCGCTCCGTCCGCTGGCCGGCAACTTCGCCGCCATCCTCTTCACCGCCGGCGTCATCGGCACCGGCTTCCTCGCCATCCCCACCCTCGCCGGCTCCGGCGCGTACGCCTTTGCCGAATGCTTCCGGTGGCGCCAGGGGCTCGATGAAACCTTCCGCCGCGCGCGCTCCTTCTACACCGTCTTCATCGTCTCCGTCGCCCTCGGCATCGCGCTCGACCTCCTCCACGTCAACCCCATCAAGGCGCTCTACTGGACGGCGATCATCAACGGCCTGCTCGCCCCCTTCCTCCTCGTCGGCATCCTCATCGTCGCCTGCGACCGCCGGATCATGCAGGGCCAGCCGAGTTCCCTGACCAGCCGCGTCATCGTCAGCCTCACCACCCTCCTCATGTTCGCCGCCGCCATCGGCATGTTCGTCTTTTGAACACGCCCGACACGATCATCGCCTTCGCGCACCAGCGGATCACCGGACATCTTCCCAATAATACTATTTCCAGTTGTTATCTGGACTCCTCCCCACTGGGGCTTCGATCCAGATTATTCCTGGAAATGGTATAAGCCGTAACTATGCAAAAGTTACGACTCAGGGCAGCGGCGGCAGCTTCGCGCTGTAGACGACCGCGCGATGCCGGTTGTCGTCATAGGCGAAGTGCAGGTACCGTTTGTCCGCGCTCACGAAGCCGTCTGGGTAGTTCAGCCGGCCTTGCGGGCCGTCGGTCGACTCGGGGATGAGCACGCGCTGGTACGGCCAGGTCTTCATGCCGTCAAAGCTGATCCAGAGCGCCATCGGGCTGCGATGTTTGCTGTTCGGGTTGTGTAGGATAGCCACCGTATCTCCGCCCAATCCGTACAGCGTCGCTTTGCTGCCGGGATTCGGGATGGCGCTCACGGAAGCCCACGCGGGCCAGGTGCGGCCGCCGTCGGCCGACTCCGCGCGGAAGAGGCGCCCGCCGAGCGCGTCCGCCCGGATGATCATCGCGATGTGGCCGTTCGCGAGCTCCACCAGGTTGTTCTCGGCCCAGCCGAAATACCGGTCATTCGGGGTCAGCCGAATGTCGCCGTGCTCGCTCCACGTCGCGCCGTGGTCGCTGCTGATCAGCACGCCGTTGCGCGGATTGGTGAACGCCCTCTCCAGCGGCGGCTTGTCCTGTTCGTCCTCCGGCCCAACGTAGTGCTGGAACGGCACCATGATCCGTCCATCGCGCGTCACGATGTGATTGCGGATGAACGTGCGCTCCTTCAGACGGCCCGGCACCTCGGCCGGCTTGCTCCAGGTCTTGAACGAGTCGTCGCTGGTCAGGAACCACGAGCGCCAGTCGTTCGCCCAGTGCTTCGAGTGCGTGGAGAAAAAGAGCGTGCTGCGGGTGCCGATCGTCATCAGCTCGGTCGGACCCTGGCCGATCGTCGTGCCCTCGCGCGGGAACCCGACGTCGAAACTCGCCAGCGGCGACCAGGTTTTGCCCTGGTCGAGGCTCCGCGTCACCCCGGTGTAGTTCTTGGGCGACGGCTCCGTGTCGCCGCCGGCCAGCATGAAGAGGATCCACGATTTGTCCGGCAGCTCGCGCAGCGTCGTATCGCAGACCATCTTGTTCGGCGTCACGCCATCGTAGGCGAAGACCTGGCGGTCTTCCTTCGCATCCTCGGCGGCTTGCGCGGTCCACTTCGCGTCGGGCTTGATCGAGCCGGGGAGATTCGGCGCCAGCGCTTTGTTGATGAGCATCCGCGGCTTTGCGCCGGGCGTGGTGAACTTGCCCGCGGCCACGTCTTCCTCGCGGAATTTCGCGAGCAGGATCTCCGCGTCGGAGTGGCGGTTCCAGTCGTAGCTGAGATGGATCATGCCGTCGGGCGCCTGCACGCCGTCGGGGTACGAGACCTCGGCGCGATCGTCGAGCAGCAGCCCTTTGCCCCACGTCTTCCCGTCGTCGTTGGAAAGAAAGGCCGTCATGTTCGAGCGGCGCGGGAGCCGCTCGCCGATGGGCCCGTTCTTGACCAGGAGCAGGTTGCCCGACGCGAGCCGGCGGATGAAAAACCGCGCGCTCGGATTCTGAATCGCCGACGACCGGGGCTCGCTCCAGGTGCGGCCCTGGTCGGCCGAGTAGCTCTCGCTGATGCCGAGCTTCGTGCGGGCCAGCATCCAGAGCCGCCCGTCGCGCAGCTCGACGATCATGTGCTCGTCGAAGTCCGTCTTCGGGAACGCGACGCCGCCGCGCCGGCTCCACGTCTGCCCTTGATCCGTCGACGCGTAGACATTCGCCATCCGGATGGGGTCGAGCTCGTGGTGCGCCTCGGCCAGTTCCGGCGGCCTGATGCGGTCGCGTGTCCAGAGCGCGACCGGAAGCAGCCAGTCGCCGTTCTTGAGCACCGTCGGCTTGTTCAGCGTGCAGCCGTCGGCAAAGCGGACCGGCGCCGACCAGACCGGCTCGTCGGCATCGGGCTGGTCGCAGCGCGTGTACCAGTCGCCGTCGCGCCCGTCGAAGTAGCCGAGGCTCTGGTCGAAAAAGAGCCAGAGCCGGCCCGCGGGATCGCTCCAGAGATTGCCGACGAGCGCGCGCCGCTGCGGCAGCCCGGGCGGATCGGTCGGATCGATGATGAGGCGCGGCTTCGACCAATGCGCCCCGCCATCGTCGCTCGAGGCCAGCATGAAGAAGCCGTTGGGATTGTCGCCATTGCCGACCCAGCACGACCAGAGCCGCCCCTTCGGTGTGCGCTCGATCCCGATGATCATGTTGCCCGAGCGGACTTCGTCCGCGTACTCGGGATCGGGCTGGGTGATGAGAGCCGGGGCCTCCAGCGAGAGATCGAGCTGCGCGGGCGTGAGCGGTGTTTGGGCGTGCGCGCGATGGACGAGGACGAGGACGAGGACGAGGACGAGGCGCGGGTTCATACGAAGGTTTGGGCTCAATCCGCGCGCGGATCCTCCGGCGGCTTGCCGTGTTTCTTGATCTCGTACTGCGCAAAGAGGCGAATCGCGAGATAGATGATGAGCGTGATCAGCAGCACCATCAGCAGGTAGCGGCCCAGGTGCTTTTGCCTGATCCGGCCGATGATGAGCTCCACCCGCTGCCCGCAAAAATAGCCGAGCATGGTGACGATCGTCCCCCAGATTGCCAGGGCCGCCGCGTTCACCGCGTAAAACTTCGGCAGGCGCAGGTGCTGCAGGCCCCAGAAAAAGACGCTCGGATTGCGCGTCCCTGGAATGAAGCGCGCGAAGAAAAGCTCCCAGACGCCGAAGCGGGCCGCCCACTGCTCAATCTGCGGACCGATCCCTTTCCAGACGCGCGTTTGCTTGATCCAGGCGGCGCGATGCCGCGCGAGGAAGAACCAAAACGAGTCGTGGCAGAGCGCCCCCGCCACCCCCGCGCCGACCGCGATCCACGGGTTCAGGTACTGGGGATTGCGCTGCTGGGCCAGGCTCGCCGCGTAAATGCCCGCCATGAGAAAGGTGACGTCATTCTCCAGCATGGCGCAAAAAAAGACGACGTACGGGAAATACCGCGGGCCGTATTCGATGAGGAGGTGTTTGGGATCCATGCGGGGAGTGCGCTGGGGACAACCTCTCTTTGAACTCCCCGGCGCGGGACGGCAAGCGCGACGGTGCGGTTTCGGCGTGGCGCGCGGGCCGCCGCACCGGGTTGGATCCGCGTCCTTACGCGATGATGTCCCGAAGGACATGCCCGCCGACATCGGTCAGCCGGAAATCGCGGCCGTTGTAGCGGTACGTGAGCTTCTCGTGGTTGAGGCCGAGCAGGTGCAGGATGGTGGCGTGGAGGTCGTTCACGTGGACGCGGTTTTCCACCGCTTTGTAGCCGAACTCGTCGGTGGCGCCGTAGTGGTAACCGCCGCCGCGCGTGCCGCCGCCAGCCATCCAGATGGTGAAGGCGTGCGGGTTGTGATCGCGGCCGACGGTCCCCTGCGCGTCGCTGGTGCGGCCGAATTCGCCGCCCCAGATGACCAGCGTGTCCTCGAGCAGGCCGCGTGATTTCAGGTCGGCGAGGAGCGCGGCGGCAGGCTGGTCGGTCGCGGCGCCGCAGGAACGGTGGTTGGTCTCGATGTTGTTGTGGCCGTCCCATGGGACGTCGTCCACGGAGCCGTCGCCGGCGGCGCCGCGGCCCGCGAAGATCTGGATGTAGCGCACACCGCGCTCGAGGAGCCGCCGCGCGATGAGGCACTGGCGGCCAAAGGTGGCGGTGTCCTTGTTGTCGACCCCGTAGAGGTTGCGCGTGGCCTCGCTTTCGCTGGCGTAGTCGAGCGCCTCGGGCGCGGCGGTCTGCATGCGGTAGGCGAGCTCGAAGCTATTGATGCGCGCGTTGAGATCGACCTGCGTGGGGCGGGCCTGCGCGTGGGCGCTGTTGACCTCGCGCAGCAGGTCGAGCGCGGAACGCTGCTGGGCGTCGGTCTCGTCCTTCGCGCGCAGCAGGTTGTCGATCGTCTCCTTGCGCCGGGCGTCGAGCGCGAGCGCCTGGAAGGTCTTCGGCAGAAAGCCGGCGGACCAGATCTGGTCGTCGCCGCGCGGCTTGCGGTCGTGCATCACGACGAAGGCGGGGAGATTCTGGTTCTCCGTCCCGAGGCCGTAGGTCACCCACGCGCCGGTGCTCGGGCGGCCCGGCACGTTCGTCCCGCACATGAGCTCGATGGCCGCGGGCGCGTGATTGTTGCCCTTGAGATAGCACGAGTGGATGAACGTCATGTCGTCCACGTGCTGCGCGAGATTCGGGAATAGTTCAGAGACCCACGTGCTGCTCTGCCCATACTGCTGCCAGGCGAAGGGCGACTTGAGGCACTTGCCGCTCGTCTTGAAAAAGCCCGTCTGCGGATCGCTCCCCGGCAGCACCTGGTCGTGGCGCTTTTGCAGCTCCGGCTTGTAATCCCAAGTGTCGACCTGCGACGGCGCGCCGGTCATGAAAAGCCAGATCACCCGCTTCGCCTTCGGCGCAAAATGCGGCGCGTGCGGGAGCAGCGGATCGGCGGTTTCGGCAGCGCGGGTCTGCTCATTCAGCATCGCCGCCAGCGCGAGCGAGCCAAAACCGTGGCCGACCTGCTGCAGGAAACGGCGGCGCGTGGGCAGACGAAGCTCGCCGGGGGTGTGGTGGGTGAACATGGCGGAAGGAGATTCAGAATTTTTGCCTACGAATCACACGAATCGAACGAATCTGAAGGAATGAAAAATGGCGGTGATCGCTCGGTTGCTCCAGTTGGAAGGAAACCGTCTTCGGCTGGTTCAGATTCGTTGGATTCGTGTGATTCGTAGGCAAAAAATTCAGTCGACAAAGACGAACTCATTGCTGGCCAGCACGACGACGCACGTTTCGGTGAGCGCCTTTTCCGCGGTGCCGAGCAGCTCCTTTTGCTGCGCAAAGAAGGCGCCGAACCTCATCTTCTCCGCCTCAAGCGGCGGGCGGCCGAGGGCGATCTGGAAAACGTTCGCGAGCGCGGTTTCCGGCGTGGCGTCGGGGGTGAGCGCGCGTTTCGCGAGGCGACCGGCGACTCCGCGGACGAAGGGCGAATTCAACATGGTGAGCGCCTGCGTCGGCAGCGTGGTCGAGCCGCGGTCCCCCGTGGAATGCGTCGCGTCCGGCGCATCGAAGAGCGTGAGAAACGGGATGAGGTCGCTGCGTTTCACCCGTAGGTAGACGCTGCGGCGGCCCGATTCCACGGCGGTCTCGCTCGGGCCGTACATCTTTGCGTCGAGCGTGCCGCCGACGCTCAGGAGCGCGTCGCGGATCGCCTCCGCCTCGAGCCGGCGCGCGGGCCGCTGCCACCAGAGTTTGTTCTCCGGGTCACGTTGCTGGTTCTCGGCGCTCGTGTCGGAGCCCTCGGCATAAGCGGCGCTCAGCATGATGAGGCGGTGCAGCGGCTTCAGTTTCCAGCCGCCGCGGATGAGCTCGCTCGCAAGGTAGTCGAGCAACTCCGGATGCGTCGGGCGGGCGCCTTGGGCGCCGAAGTCATTCGTCGTCGTCGCCAACCCGCGGCCGAAGTGGTGCTTCCAGATCCGGTTCACGATCACGCGGGCGAGCAGGCGGCCGGCGCCCTGCTCCTCATCGGTCATCCAGTCGCCGAGGGCCACGCGCGGGTCGCGCTCCGGCGCGGCAAGCCAGCGCTGCGGCTCGGCGGTGGCGAGCACCTGAAGGAAGCCCGGCGCGGATTTGCCCTCCTTGTTCGCGACATCGCCGCGGCGCAGCACGAAGACATCCCGCCCACCGGGGATGCTCGTGTAGACCTCGGTCAGCTTCGGGCGCGGCGTCTGGCGCAGATGGTCCGCGGCGGCCGCGAAGAGCTTGCCGCTTTCGTCGTCGAAGCTGCTGAACCAGCGTATCGTTTCTGAAGGGCGAGCCGCCGCGAGTTTCGCGTCGAGCATGGCGCGCAACTCGGCCAGGTGCTGCGGTTCCAGCCCGCCCGCGAGCGCCTCGGGAATCTCCAGCGCGGGCTTGCCGTCGACGACCGGCCGCTCGGGCAGCGGTGAGTTGGCCAGCGCGAGGCGGAGGCGGCCGATGACATCGACGCGGAAATCGAGCTTGAACGTGAGCACCGTTCCGCCGGCGAAACCGGGGAAGCCGCCCTCGATGACGAACGCCGCGGCATTGTCCACGCCGGGGTTGTCCTTCGCGCGCCAACCGGTCGCGCGGGTGCCGTCGACCGTGTTCTGGATCGCCATCGTCTTTTCCGCGAAGCGCGCCTGCGCGGCGGTGAGCTTCAGCGTGACCGGCGCCTCCGTGCTCTTTTCATCGAGCGGCGAGGCGGTGACGCTAAGCTCGGTGAGGTTGAAGCTCCCGTCGCCCGCGAGGCCGGGCCCGGATTTCGGGAACTTCTTGTCGGCGATCGCATCGAGCCGCAACGCCGTGAGGTTCTTCTGAAACGTGTGCGCGACGAGCGTGTAGGCGACGTTGTTCGGATCGTCCATCCCCTGCGCCCGGCCGGGGCGGGACTGGATCGCCTTGAACCGCCCCGCGAACGTCACCGCGCCATCCGCCTCCGTGTCGAGCCACACCTTGTCCGCGCGCGCCTCGAAAACTTCCAGCGACTGCCAGCGCGCGGCCGGCACCGCGACCGGCGGCTGCCATTTCGCCAGGCGGGACGGCAGCTCTTGCGCCTCGAATTTCCGCAGCGCATCCACCAGCGGCTGATGCGCGGCCGCGTGCGCCTCGAGCGCCGTCTTCGTCGCCGCGGGCTCGGGGTCGAGCAACTCGGTGCCGTTGGTCGTCTGTGCGAGCGTCGCCGCGAGGGCGTAGTAGTCGGGATGCGGGATGGGGTCGAACTTGTGCTCGTGGCAGCGCACGCACTCGACGGTGAGCCCGAGCATGGAGCTGCCGATGGTCGAGAGCATGTCGTCGAGCTGATCGTACCGGATGCGCTCCTCCGTCTTCGCGGTGATCTGCCCCGGATACGGACCTGCGACGAGGAAGCCGGTCGCCGCCGCGCCGTCGAGTGTGCCCGGCGCGAGCTTGTCGCCGGCGAGCTGCCAGCGGACGAAGTCGCGGTACGGCAGGTCGTCGTTGAAGGCGCGGATGACCCAATCGCGGTAGTGGTAGGCGCCCGGCCGGAAGCCGTCGAATTCATACCCGTTGCTCTCGGCGAAGCGGACGACGTCGAGCCAATGCCGCCCCCAGCGCTCGCCATAGCGCGGGCTCGCGAGCAGCCGGTCGACCAGCTTCGCGAAGGCGTCCGGCGCTTCATCGCGGAGGAATTCCTCGAGCTCCGCGGGCGTCGGCGGCAGTCCCGTGAGATCGAAGAAGGCGCGCCGCCCCAGCTTCTCGCGGCTCACCGGCGCCGAGGGCTGCACGCCGGCGGCTTCCTGCTTGGCGAGGATGAAACGATCCACCGGCGAGCGGACCCACGCGGTGTTTTTCACCTCGGGCAGCGCCGGCGCCGCGAGCGGTTTGAACGACCAGAAGTCGCGCGATTTTTCCACCTGGATCTCGCGTTGCGCGTTCCCTTTGGCGCCGTCCCGCGGATCCGGCGCGCCCATCTCGACCCACTTCGCCAGGTCGGCGATGGCGCCCTCCGCGAGCTTGTGTTTGGGCGGCATTTCGATGTCCGGATCGCTCCAGCGCACCGCCTTTACCAGCAGGCTCGTCTCCGGCTTGCCCGGCACGAGCGCCGGCCCGTTGTCGCCACCCGCGAGCACCCCTTCGCGCGTGTCGAGGAAGAGCGCGCCCTTCAGCTTGCCCTGCGCCTTCGCCTCGACGCTGTGGCATTTGTAGCAAGCCTCGGCGAGCACCGGACGGACCTTCGATTCAAAGAAGGCGAGCCCGTCCGGCGACGGCGCGGTCTCCGCGGCGCAGGCAGCGGCGTATGAGACCAGCACGAGGCCGGCGGTGAGAAAGTGGGGGAGCCCAGCCGTAACCAGGCAGAACGTTCGCCAGCGAACATTGTGGCACGGGCGTCCCGCCCGTGGGGCCGGCAGGCGTCCCGCCTGTCGAAGCTGGAGATCACTATGGCGTGAGTGCAGAATCAGCGGGCGGGACGCCCGTGCCACGGTACCGCTCGCCTCCATTTTGAATAGATACGGCTCAAACATCACGAGGCGCTATTTCTTCCGCGCGTACTTTAGCACACGTCCGAAGGCGCTCCACTCCGAGACGATCAGATCGCCCTGCGAATCGATCGCGGCGCCGTGCGGCGAATTCGTGATGCCGTCGACCCACTTGTCCTGCGTCAGCCCGTAGTTGGCGCGGAATTTCGGCTCCGGCTGGTCGCCCACCTGCGCGGCGATAGCGCCGGCCTTGTCGAGCACCGTCACGCGGCCTTGCAGCTCCGGAATCACCGCCTGGTCGCCTCGAATGTTCACGGCTGCGGGCATGCGCAGATCCTTCTGGATGACCTTCACGAAATTCCCGTCGAGATCCCAGTACTCCACCCGGTTGTTGTTGCGATTGCAGACGAAGAGCAGCGGCTTTTCCCCGCGCGTGTCGAGCGCGATGCCGTGGCAGGTCTTGAACTTCCCTTCCTCCACCCCCGGCTCCCCAAACGCCTTCACGAATTTGCGCTCCTTGTCGAATTTGTAGATGTAGTTCGAGCCGTAGCCGTCCGCGACGAAGATCGAGCCATCGGGCCCCACCGTGACCGCGCAGGGGCTGAAGCCGTTGGCGTCCTTGCACTTGCCCGACTCCTCCGGGTACTTGATCGACCACTCCTGCGTCCCGTCGAGCTTCAGCTTGATGACCTCATGCGCCGAAGGCCGCGCCGCGTAGATGACCTCGGCGCCATTCTCCTCGCGGATCTCCAGCGCGTGGACCTTCGCCGGCCCACAGGCGCGCAGCAGCTTCCCATCGGGCGCGAAAACGAGGATGCCGCGCGCCGTATCGGTGGAGACGTAAACATTCCCCGCCTTGTCGATCGCGACGCCGCCATGGCAGGGCCCCTGCGGCTGGCCGCCCGGCTGCGGTTCAAAGTAGCTCGGGACATTCTCGTACTTGAGCGCCTCGGCGAAGGCGGGGATCGAAAGGAGGGAAAGGAGACCGGCAAGGAGGAGATGTTTCATGGGGTGGGGACGGGAGGTCGCTAGAACAACACCCCAAGCCCGCTGCACTTAGGGCCTACGTTCGCACCGCGCCTCCACGAGTGGAGTGCCTGTACCGGGAGATCACGAAGCGAACACCTCGGTACACCGCCCAAATGAGGAGACCAAGCAGGTAGAATAGAAGCGCATTCATGGGCATCGAAAATGGATTTGGGTAGTCCGAAAAGCGATCGCTCCCTGGGGGCTTGTCCCACATGACCGAGTAAATGGGAAGGCCTGTGCCGTATAAGCCATGTAGTTGATCGGGATTGCCCCAGGGAATTATAGACCCCACCCAACCGAGCAAGATAGCCAGCGGCAACCACATAATCGGAAACGAACATCCTCCGGACGAAGGTGGTTCGGGTGGTGGCGGGTCGGAGGGTGCGGTCATGGGGCCGGAGGCGGCGGTGCCTTCCACCGCTGGGTGCATGCCCTCATGCTGTGGTTGGACCACTGAATGTCAATCCCAAGCCGAACTGTTCGAAAACACC
>DASYIS010000302.1:0-10331 GCA_035997375.1 Chthoniobacteraceae bacterium | reverse complement strand
ACGTGAACTACGGCGATGCGCACGATTTCCCGAGCGATCCCGGCAAGGCCTCCATCGCCTCGAAGATCGCGAGCATCACGATCGGCGGGCTGATCAAAGGCACAACCGGCGGCGGAGTCAACGCGACCGACCACTTCGGTTTCGTGGCGGAGCAGATCGGCTCCTTCACCGTCGCCGGCGTCGCCATCCCGCTCATGGCCAACGCCCACAATGACAACCGCGCCATCGGACTGACCGGCGATGTGACGATCCACGAGGTCTCATTTTAGGGCGGAACCCGGTGGCCGGCTCAGCCTTTCCAACGCCGCCAGCGTCGACCGCAAATTCTCCTCCACGGAAAACCGTGCGCCCTTCTCCAGCAGCCGCGGGCGCGCCTCCGCGCGCCGCGCGGCGGAAGCCCAGTGCGCGATCGCCTGGCCGAGCGCGTCGACGTCCTCCGGCCGCTCCAGCACGCTCCCCCCGCCTTCCGCGAGAATCTCCGCGAACCCATTCGCGCGCGTGGTGATGACGGGCAGGCCGGCGGCCAGCGCCTCGAGGCAGGCATTGGAAAACGGGTCGTAGATCGTCGGCAGGATAAACGCGTCGGCTGCCGCGAGGTACCGCGCGAGTCCCCGCACGGGTCCGAGAAAACGGGCCCGCTCGCTCGCCGGGAGTCCACGCTGCCGGCCATGGCCCGCGACGAGCAGAGTCGGCCGGCCGCCCGTCGCGCGGTTGGTTGCGTCGATGGCAAAACGCAGTCCCTTTCGCTCCCAGCCGGAGCCGGCGAACAGCAGAACGTACTCGTCCGCGCCGAGGCCGAGCTCCTGCCGCGCGGCCGCGCGCATCGCGGCTTGCTCGGCGGGCGCCGGCGCGGGCGGGACGCCGTTGTGGACGACGCAAATCTGGTCGGCGGGATAGTCGTGCCGCTCCAGGATTTCGCGCTTCACCATATCGGAGTTCGCGATGACGAGCCGCACGCCGCCGGGTCGAAACATCGCCGCCTCCAGCGCGCAGAGCGCCGCGTGTTTGCGCGAGAGGCGACGGAAGAACGAGCGCCAGCGCGGTTCATAGCGCGCGCGGCGCTCCAGCCAGGCCGCGTGGACGCCGTCGCCGGCGCGATAGACATCGCAGGCCTCCACCCGCTCCATCGAGAAGACGAGCTCGCACGCCTCGCGCGGCCGCGCCTCCGTGAGCCGCCGCGCGAATTCCGCCGGCGAGCGTCCGCCGCCGATCGCCCGCAACGCGAAGGGCCATTCGCCCGCGGGCCACGCGGCATCGGTGAAAAGCGTCGGCTCATGGCCGGCGACGGCCAGGGCGGCGGCGAAGCGCTTGAGATACGCCTCCGCGCCGCCCGTGGCGGAGTAACCGCGGCGAACGAGGGCGAGTTTCATGGGGCAATAGGGCAGCCCGGCGCGGAGCGCTCCCCCATGGGGCGATGCGGCAACGCGGCGCGGAGCGCTCCCCGGCCCCGGGTAGGGCGGGCGTCCCGCCCGCCCGCGCGGGCATCCTGCCCGCGCGGTGGCAAAGCGTCAGCGAGCAGTCGCCCCCCGCCCCATGTGTGTGCGGGCATCAATCGCGCCGCGTGGAGACTGCCGCCAACCCGAACACTGCTCGCTGACGCTTTGCCACCCGGCCGGCGAGACGCCGGCCGGGGCGGGCGGGACGCCCACCCTACCCGGGGCCAACGGCCGCTCGCGGAACGAGCACCGGTTTGCGATTTGCGCTCGGTGATTCTCATGTTCGCAGTCAACCTGCCCGTAGCCTCCTTGCCAAGCGCCTCGACGCCTCCGCTCCCGCGCGCTACCTTACCCGCTGTCGAATGCGCCCACGCGTTCCCCGTTCCCCTTTCCTGCCATGAAACCCTATCAGCCTCTCCACGGCCTGCCGCCGCTCGCGGGTCTTGCCACTTTCGAGGAAGCGCAGCGTCCCGGATTCTCGATCGAGGAATGCGTCAAGCGGCTCAAGCGGTATCACTATGCGTTCAAGCGGCTGCACGAGATCTTCATCGCCCGGCTGACCGCCGAGCCAATCTACGAGCTGAAGATGGCCTTCTCGCTGCACGCGCACTACTGCGCGGAGCACGCGGCGGCGCTGCGGTTGCGGGTCGGCGAAATGCGGGAACCGCCGCTGGGGCTCGATGTCGTGCCCGATGAGAACCTGGCGCTGTTCTTCGACGAAATCCTCGGCGCGCCGACCACCGCAGAGTTGGTGGGAGGGCTCTACACGCTGGCGGTCCCTGCGCTGCGTCGCGGCTTGGAGGCCCACATCGCGTTGACGAATCCTCTCGTCGATCATCCATCGATTCGCCTGTGCCGCTTCGCCCTCCTGGAGGTGCGCGAAATGGAGGCGTACGGCCGGCTTGCTTTCGCGGGCTCCATCAAGGAGGCAGGCCGGGAGCCAACACACGACACGTACAGGTTGTCCGGGTCATGGTCGGATCTCCTGGCGCAGGCGCTCCGCCGTGCTGGCGGGCTTTCCGGCGATGAAACCGATCCCGCGGCTGAGCCGCCGATCCGGCGCTACTCGGCCCAGCCCTTCCAATACGACGGCACCCCGCGGCGCGACGAGCGTTTCCCCGACCCCTACAATATGGGCGTGAACGCGGAGGCCTTCCTCTACGACGCCTCGCTGCCGCCGGAGCCGAAGGTGCTCATGATGTTCTACAAGCGGCTGCGCGAGATCGACGTGCCGGAGATGATGGCCTCGATCATCACGGAGACGAAGGGCAAGCCGTGGGGCTACTATCGCGACATGACGCGGCAGCTGTGGGACGAGGCGCGCCACGCGATGATGGGCGAGGTCGGCTTCGTAGCGAGCGGCCTCGACTGGCCGGAGCGGGTGATGATCAATTTCACCTGGTCGCTCGGGCTCAACACGCAACTCACGCCGCGTGAGCGGCACGGCGTGCTCTACTTCATCGAGCAAGGGTTGATGCCGAAGACGGGCAAACGCTTCGAGTGGGAGACTGCGCAAGCCTCCGGGTCCACGCTCTCCACGCTCTTCCAGGACTACGACTGGGCGGACGAAGTGCTGCACGCGCGCGTCGGCCGCGACTGGTACGTGAGCACCTTTGAGAATCCGAAAGAGGCGGTGGAATGGGGCGATCGCTGCTGGTCGAAAGTCGTGATGGGCTGGAGCCAATGGCGCGACGAAGGCCTGACCGGGCATCGCAACTGGTGGCCGGAGGTCTACGGGGAATACTGCGCGCAACACGGCCTGGAGCCGGAGCCGGCGGTGCTGGCGTTCGACACGAGCTACGAGACGCAGCGCGCGGATCTGAAGGTCCTCTCCGGCTCCGGGTAGGCGCGCGTGGGAAAAAGCAGATCGGAAGTGGGGCGGAAAAAGGATGTACGGTCTCGTGCTAATTCTATGGACAGGCCAACCATTCTTCGTCTAGGCTCGCCACTTCGCTTTGGAGTTCCCCCTGGTGAGCGTGTGCTCCTGGACTCTCTCCAAGGCACATCCCAACCAAACCAACCACTCATGAAACATTACATCGCCGCCATTCTCGCCGCCGGTCTCTGCACCGCTTGCGAGCAGAAATCCGAGACGCCCGTCGTGACCGAGACCAAGGAGACGACGCCCGCGACCGAGACGACCACCACGACCACCACCCCGCCCGCGGTCGACACGACCCCGGCTCCGACGACTCCGCCCGTCGCCCCGGACACGACGACGCCGGCGCCGGCTCCGACGACGCCGACCGTCACCCCCGACTCCACCACGCCGGCTCCGGCTCCGACGACTCCGCCCCCGGCGCCCGCGCCCGCGGCTCCCGACTCCACCACGCCGGCCCCGGCTCCCGCGGCTCCGGCGGCTCCGACCGAGAAGAAGCCCGAATAGTCGCTTCCCGTCCGTTTCTGAAAACCGTGCAAGGGCCTGGCCTTTGCACGGTTTTCTTTTTTGGTGGCCTGGGAACGCCAATCTCCCGATTGGCGAGAATGCAACGCGGTTCCACCGCGGAGCAGTCGAGCGCATCGCGAACTCTCTCCCCACTCCAGAGATGGGCGCGTCAACCCACGCGACGCAAACGCGTGGCTCGCCAGCGTCACGTTGTGGCCTCCGAAGCCGAACGAGTTTTTCAGCGCGACCTTGAGTTCTTGTTCGTGTGCGCGACTGCTCCGCGGTGGAACCGCGTTGCATTCTCGCCAATCGGGAGATTGGCGTTCCCAGGGTTGTCAGAAGCGCCGCAACCACTCCGACGTCCCGTACTTCTCCCCCGCGAGCCGGACGGCCTCGTTCTTCTCCGTTTCGGTGAGCGCCCGCGCCTTCACCCGCCTCCCGAGCGCCGCCGCCAGGCGCGCGGCAAACTCGCTCCCGAGGCCGCGGCGCTGAATGCTCCCCTGGTGCAGCAGCCCGTGCCGCGTCCGGCGCTGCGCGGCGCCGGCGACTTTGATCCCGTCCGCGAGAATGTCGTGCGCCGCCGGGTTGGCAAAACACTCGTCCGACACTTTCGGCGCTCCCGCCGCGAGGCTGAGCGCCCCGCCGGCGTCGCCCAAGGCGCCGGCGACCGCTTCGTGGATCATCCGATAGGTCTCCGCAGCCGGTCGTCCCGCGAACGGCTCGCTCTTGGGCACGACGAGCGTGTAGGTAAGATCCGCGCCGTGGGGGACGATTCCCCCACCCGTCCAGCGGCGGACCAAATTGCGCCCGGGCCAGAGTTGCCGCACCGCCGCGTGGCGTCCGAAGTAGCCGAAGGAAACCGTCGGCGCGCTCCAGCCGTAGACGCGCAGGAGCGGCGGCCCGTCGGCGCGCAGCAGCACTTCGTCCATCGCCATGTTGTACGGCCCGCCGTGGGGAATGGCGTCCAGGACCAGCAGGAGCTCCTCGAAAATCACCCCCGCAGTCTTTCCGCGCGAGAAGTTCGCCACAAGATTTGCCTTTCGCAAAACGCCCGCTACTCTCGGCACGCTCCACCCATTTATGGCCAAACCCGCTGCACTCGGAAAAGGACTCGGCGCGCTGATCAATCCGCGCGTGGCCTCCCCGACGCCCAGTACCGAAAAGGGCGAGCGGGTGCAGATGATCCCGCTCGGGCAGATCATCCCGACGCCCCTCCAGCCGCGCACGGTCTTCCGCGACGACAATCTCCAGGAGCTGGTCGACTCGATCAAACAGCACGGCATCATCCAGCCGCTGATCTGCCGCAAAAACGGCGAGAAATTCGAGCTCATCGCGGGCGAGCGGCGCTGGCGGGCGGCGCAAAAAGTCGGCCTCGACGAGGCGCCGGTCATCGTCCGCACCGCGTCGGACCAGGATGTCCTCGAGCTGGCGCTCATCGAGAATCTCCAGCGCGAAGATCTCAACGCGATCGAGGAGGCCCGGGCGTTCGCGCGGCTCGCGAAGGAATTCGGCCTGCGGCAGGAGGACATCGCGCAAAAGGTCGGCAAGAGCCGCGCCGGCATCGCGAACTCCATGCGCCTGCTCGATCTCGCCGAGCAAGTGCAGGCTTGGCTCGTGCAGGACCTCGTCTCCGTCGGCCACGCCAAGGTGCTCCTCTCGCTGAAGGCGCACGAGCAGCAGGTGATCCTCGCCGAGGAGATCATCAAGCGCAGCCTCACCGTGCGCGGCGCGGAGAAGCTGGTGAACGAGCATTTCATCCAGACCGGCGTCCTGAAGCCGACGCGCGGGCCGGCTTCCAGCAGCGGACCGGCCCGGCTCGCGCCCGCGGTGCAGCATTTGCAAAACCGCCTGCAGCAGCACCTCGCCACGCACGTCTCGCTGCATCACAGCGAGAAGAAGGGCCGCATCGAAATCGAGTATTACGGCAATGACGACCTGCAGCGCCTCCTCGGCATGCTCGGCCTCACATCCGAAGAGACCTGAGCCGGCCGGCCCACCGATTCCCCATCCGTGAAACCGTTCGCCCTCTTCGTCGCCCTTTGCTGCCTGCCGTTCGCGGCTTGGGCGGAAGATTACACGCTGCGCCTCCATTACACCAAGGCGCCAGCGCGGGACGTTCTGCGGGTCTACGAGAAATTGAGCACGCATCCCGTCTTCATGGCGCTCGATCTCGACGCGCTGGTGACGATCGAGTCGGAGAAGGAAATCCCGGCGGCCGAGGCGCTCGAGTTGATTCGCAAGACGCTGCTCGAACGCTACGGCATCGAGCTGCGCAAGACGGAGCGGGGCGAAACGGTGGCCGGCTGGTCGAAGGACCCAAAGTACCCGCGCCACAGCGACGCGCCGCCGGTGGACGAGACGGGCGCGAAGGGACGGCCCCGGTGAGCCAGCCATGACCCGATCCGTGATCAGACCCATCCTCGGCGCCCTGCTGCTGCTCTCATTCGGCGGCTGCAAGCCTGCGCCGGAAATCGAACCTCCCGCCACTCCCGGCGCGGCCACGCCAACCGAAACCGGCACGCCGACCGCGCCGGCCACGCCCCCCAAGCCGGCGATGCGCAGCTCGAATCCGGCGCTCCGCGCTTCGCCGCCGCCGGCGGAATTGTGGAAGGAATTCTCCGGTGAGCGCGCCATGCAGGAGGTGGCGAAACAGGTCGGTTTCGGCCCGCGGCCTTCCGGGACGCCTGAGGTGGCCGAAGCGCGCAAGGCCATCGAGGAGAGTCTCCGGGCGAGTGGCTGGGTGGTGGAAGAGCAACCCTTTTCCGACGAGACCCCACGCGGGCGCATCGCCTTTGTGAACATCATCGCGCGCCATGCGGGACCGGATGGCCGGCCGCCGACGGCCACCACGCCGCATGCCATTGTCTGCTCGCATTACGACACGAAGCGATTTTCGACGATCAAGTTTGTCGGCGCGAGCGACGGCGCTTCCAGCACCGGCGCGCTTGTCGAGCTGGCCCGCGTGCTCGCGCTCGACACCGCGCTCGCCACGCAACTCGAGCTCGTCTTTTTCGACGGCGAGGAAGCCGTCCAGCAATTCACCGACACCGACGGCCTCTACGGCAGCCGGCACTACGCGATCGCCCTGGCCGAAGCGGCCCGCGCGCGGCAGTACAAATTCGCGATCCTCTGGGACATGATCGGGGACAAGGACCTGACCATCACTTTGCCACCCGACTCGCCGGCCGAGCTCGCGCGCGGCATCTTCGCCGCCGCCGATGCGCTGCAATTGCGCCGGCACTTCAGCTATCTCAACCACGGATTGACCGATGATCATGTTCCGCTGAACCAACACGGCATCCCATCGATCGACCTCATCGATTTCGACTACCCCGCCTGGCACACGGCCGATGACACCTTGGAGCAGCTCAGCCCGGAGAGCTTGCAGAAGGTCGGCGCGGTGACGCTGCATTTTTTGAAGACGGCGCTGGGGAAGTGAAATCGGAATGACGAATGACGAATGACGAATGACCGAATCCGGTCGGCGCTGTCATTCGTCATTCGTCATTCGTCATTCGCTTCCTGTAACCATTCCCCCCCGCAGCGCGTCTCTCCCCCCGAACGACCCGCTCATGCGATGCCCACCCAATGCCCGATCATGCGACCGATGAAGCGCTGGTCGCCGCCACCCTCGGCGGCGACGATGGCGCTTTCGCGGAGCTCGTGGGCCGCCACAAGAAGCGCGTCTTTGGCACCGCGTCCCGCTTTGCCCGCGACACGCACCAGCTCGACGACCTCGCGCAGGAGATCTTTTTGCGCGCCTTCCGCCACTTGGGCAAGTTTCGCGGCGACGCGCCGTTCGAGCACTGGCTGGCCCGGCTCGCCGTTTCGGCCTGCTACGATTTTTTGCGTCGCGAGCGCCGCGTCCGCGAGCAGAGCTCGCTCGAGGCGATGGCGATCGAATTCCACGACCCCGCGCCGGACGCGCAGCGTTCCGCCACCGCCGCGCGCGAGGTGCTCGGCCACGCCATGCGGCAACTCTCGGCGGACGAGCAGCTCATCCTCACCTTGTGCGAGCTGGAGGAACGCTCCATTCGCGAAACGGCGCAGCTCACGGGCTGGAGCGAAGCCAATGTCAAAGTCCGCGCCTTCCGCGCCCGTGAGCGCCTGAGAAAAATCCTGGAGAATACCGATGATCGATAACGCCCGCCTCGATGAACTCTTCGCCGCCGCCCGCCGGGCCGCGCCGGAAACCAGCCGGCTCGAGTACGCCTTCGAGACGCGGCTCCTCGCCCGCCTGCGCGAAGAGTGCGAAGCCTCGGTGCAGACCTGGGCCTGGCGCCTCTCGCCCTTCTTCGCGGCGGTCGCGGTTGCGCTCGCGGTCTGGAACCATGCCGCCACTCCCAAGGAGACGCCGCTCTTCGCACAGATCACGGAAGAGCACGACTCGCTCGGCTACCTGGCGGGGGGCTTGTGATGAAGCGACTGCGCGCCTGGCTCGGCGTCCTGCTCATCTTTCTGTTCGGCGCCGTGTGCGGCAGCGTGCTGACGATCGGGGTCATTCAAAAACAAGTGAAACTCCTCGTGCACGGCGGCACCGCCAACGAGGAAGACCCGATCGTCGGCAAGCTGCGCCGCGAGCTGAAACTCGACGGCGCGCAACTCGCCGAGGTGCGGAAGATCGTGGTCGACGCGCGCAAGCAGATTGAAGCGATCAAGCAGCGGATGCAGCCGGAAACGCGCGCAGTACTCGCCGATGGCGAGACCAAGGTGCGGGCGCTTCTTCGCCCGGACCAAGCGGCACGTTTTGACAAACTGCTGAGCCAGGGCGGAGAGAATTGGCGCCCGCGGAGTGGGGAGCGGGCGCCGAGTACGCCGGGCCAAGTAATCAGTAATCAGTAGGGCAGTAATCAGTGACGGCGGTGACCAAAGCGGCGCGTCCTACTGATTACTGCCCCACTGATTACTGATTACTGCCCCGCCGCGGACCGGGCTTGCGCCGCACATCCCCTCGCCCCGCGATCGGCACCACCGGGTAGAGTCCGGGACAGCAGCCCATCTGCTCGACGAAGGCCTTGTTGAAGGCGCTGAGGCTCGCGTACCCGACAGCCATCGCGGCCTCGGTCACGTTCGCCTTCTTGCTCTTGAGCAACTCGGCCGCGCGCTCGATGCGCTTCAGGCGGAGATATTTCGGGATGCTCATTTGCGTGAGCTCCGCGAAAATCCGGCTGAGATGAAACGTGCTGCACGCCACCTCGTGCGCGAGCATTTCCAGCGACGGCGGGTTCTCGATGTCGCGCTGGATGAGATAACAGACGCGCTCCACGCGCTCACGATTTTGCCGCTGATGCCGATGACAGAACAGCTCGCCGGCCGGCCCGCTCGGCTGAAAGACGGTATGCGCCAGCACTTCCATGGCCTTGGCCGAGTACCAGGTGTCGCGCGCGCCGAGCGGGACCGGCGGCTCGAGCAGCGGCCCGCGCAGCGAGAGCAAATGCGTGCTCAGAGGCTCGCTTTCCAGGACCGGGATCGCCCCTTTTTCGTCCGCCAGAAACCGCTGGACGGATGGTCGCAGGCTCGCCACGTCGCCCGCGCATTGCTCGCCCAGGAAGGCGCGCGAGAGTTCGATCGTGATGAAGCGATGGATCGACCCCGCCATTCGCCGCGCCTGCAGCCGGCGCGGCTCGGCGCTGTAGAGCGCGAAGCTCCCGGCGTTCAGCTCCCGCTCCACCTCGCCCGCCCGCAGCCGGGCCGAGCCGGAGAAATTCAGGCAAATTTCCAGGCTGCCGGCGTGAAAGCTCGGCGCCCAATCCATGTCCGCCGCGATCTGAAAATCATGCCACTCGATGCTGATCCCCCGCTCGAAATAGCTCCCAAAGAGCGGCCGCCACGCGCCCGAGACCGCCTCCCAGACGTCGGATTCATCCGCGCGTTTGGGAGTGGAAGTTGGGAGTGGGGCGGTCATGTTGAGACACAGTCTCAATAGGAATGGACGGCTGACAAGGCGGGAGTGTGGGTCGGACGCGCCGCTAGGAAAGACGATCCATCCAGCGCTGCTGATCCCTCGAGCGATGAAACACCGCGTGAATCGTCACTTCCGCGGATGAGTACTCATAGATGATATCGTAGGGAAATTGACGCATCTTGGCCCGACGGACCTCGCCTCCGGCGATCGGAAACCTGCGTGGCATCTCCTGAATCGCACGGGTACATTCTTCGAGCCGCCGCACGAAAATCTTCCCCCAATCGCCTCGCTGCGCGTCATACCACTCACGAGCTTCGCGTACGTCTCTCCTCGCTTGCGGCGTGAAACGCACGCGCTCAATCATCGCGCAATGCGTATTCGATTACCTCTTCCAAAGTGTATCCAGACTCCGGGTTCGCCTCATACAGTTTTTTCCGGCGAAGCACCTCAGCCATCTGGGCTTCGGAGAGAGGCATCGCGTAATCTTCCGGCATGCTATCCCATAGCCGATCAATAATCTCCAGACGCTCTTCGGGGGGCAATTTTAGCAGCGGCGCAATTTCGAAGTTCACAGAGAAGTGCTACATCCCCGGCGCGGTTTGCG
>DASYIS010000301.1:0-22766 GCA_035997375.1 Chthoniobacteraceae bacterium | reverse complement strand
TTGTGAGTCATGTCCGTGGCTTCACCCTGGATGCCATCGAGTTGGAGGTAAGTATCGAACGTTGCCATATGTTAGGAGCTGAGTTGACTGGTGTAGGTTAGGGATCGGGGAGAGGGATCAGGCGTCGGCGCGCTTCAGCTTGGAGACCAGGCGCAGGCTGATGTTGACCTGCTCGAGCTGGAAGTGCGGGCGCAGATCGAATTGCGCATAATAGGAGCCCGGATCGTCGGGATCGGGCTGGACATGCACCTGCGCCTCGGAGAGGGGGCGCTGGAGCTTCATGGCTTCCGACGCCTTGGAGTCGGTGACGTAATTCATGATCCAATCCTGCAGCCACATCCGGAGCTCGTCGGTTTCCATGAAGGCGCCGATCTTGTCGCGCACCATGCATTTTAGATAGTGAGCGAAGCGGCAGCAGGCGAACAGGTACGGGAGCCGGGCGGAGAGGTTGGCATTGGAATTCGCGTCTTCACTGTAGAATTTCTCCGGCTTGTGCGCGGATTGCGCGCCGATGAAGACCGCATAGTCTTCGTTTTTCCAGTGCGAGAGAGGCATCAGGCCGAGGGTGGCCAGTTCCTTCTCACGGCGATCGGTAATGCCGATCTCCGTCGGGACTTTGATGTCCACGCCGCCGTCGGAGGTCGGGAAGCTGTGCACCGGCAGGTTCTCCACCGTGCCGCCGCTCTCGACGCCGCGGATGCGCACGCACCAGCCATGTTCCTTGAAAGCGCGCGTGATATTCACCCCCATCGCGTAAGCGGAGTTCGCCCAGACATAGTGATGATGGTCCGAGGATCTGACATCCTCCTCGAAATCGAATCCATTCACCGGGTTGTCTTTCGTGCCGTAGGGAGCACGCGCCAGAAAGCGGGGCATCGCCAGGCCCACGAAACGCGAGTCCTGGCTTTCGCGAAAACTCCGCCACGCCGCATAGTCCGGCGTATCCAACAACTTGCCGAGATCGCGCGGATTGCTGAGCTCCTGCCAGGAGTTCATCTGCATGAGCTTCGGGCCGGCGGCCGTGATAAATGGACAATGCGCGGCCGCCGCGATCTTGGACATTTCGCGCAGGACGAGGATGTCCTGGGTGGAATAGCCGAACTCGAAATCGCCGATCAGCGCGCCGTACGGCTGTCCCCCCGGCATGCCGAATTCCTCTTCGTAAATCTTGCGAAAAATCGCGCTTTGATCCCAGTTGGTGCCAGCCTTCGCGGCAAGCTCCCGATACAGCTCGCGCTGCGTCACATTCAGCACGCGAATTTTCAGGTCCTTGTCGGTCTCTGTATTGCGGACGAGATGGTCCAAGCCCCGCCACGCTCCCTCGAGCTTGGTAAACTTGGGGTGATGCATGATCTGGTTGAGCTGTTTCGATATATCACTATCGATTTGGCTGATCAGCGCCTGGATGTAATCGAGCACGTCGCCCCCGGCGGTGATCGTGCCCGTTCGCTTGATCGCCTGGGCGGCCAGCGTCTGGACGGATGTGCGAACTTGCTGCGCGCGGTGGTCGTTTTCGCTCTCGTCGTCGGTGGCGAGCTTGAATTTCTGCTCGAGCAGCGAGTGAAAATCCTTGGCTTGAGGGCTCGCGGCGGCCAAGGGAGCGGCGGCGGGGTCGGTGGAAGCGGAGGGAGGCATGGTCGATATTAAGCTAAAGATTCTCCCGGTCTTACTTCGACTCCGGCTCCGGAGCTGGTTCCGGTCCGGCCTCCGGCGTCGGTTCGGGGCCGGCCTCCGGGGTTGGTTCCGCGGGTGCGCCGGCCGCGGGCGCGGGCGCCGGGGCACTGGCCACCGCCTGCAGGAGCGACGGATCGTGCACGAGCTTCGAGAGCAGGTCTTCGACAGTGTTCCGGCCATCGGTCCACGACATCAGGTTCGTCAATTGCTCGCGCGCTTTCAGCAACTCGGCGAGCGGAGCGACCTTGCGGGCGATGACCTCCGGGGAAAAGTCATCCATCTTCTCGAAGGTGATCTCGATCTTGAGCTTGTCGTCCTCCCCCGGCTTCACCTCCCCGATCGTGCGATCGACAAAAAACTCCAGCCGCGGCTCGATGGCCTTCATGCGCGCATCGAAGTTGTCCACGCTGAAATCGTCGAACTTCCGCTGGTCCAGCCGGGGCAATTCCTTGCCGGGTTTCAGGTCGCCGGAGAGGTCGGCCATGACGCCCATGACGAACGGCAACTCGACCTTGCGCTGCGCTCCGTCGGTCTTCAAGTCGTAGGAGATATGGACGCGCGGGGGACGGTTGCGCTCGATGAACTTGGTACTGCTTGGGATCACTCTAGGCATAAGGAATTAAAGGTTTGGCTGACCCTGCCGCGGGATGATGGCGCGCGCGGGCGGGCAGTCAATATTTTTGCTTCGTAAAAAACTAACTTTGCGGCTTGAGGGCGAGGTCGACCGCGACGCGGTCGGCGCCCAGCTCCTCGATAATTTCCAGATAGTTCCTGCCGATGCAGCGTTGCGCCCGCTGCACGAGATACGGAATAGGGCTCGAAGGTTCCGCGCTCCGGAAATAGAGGGCGACGCTGTCGAGCGCCGCGGCCGCGGCTTCCCGCGAGGCGACACCGGTGAAGGTGGCGCCCCCGCCGGCCGCCGGCCGCGCGCCCGCCGGCCCGGGGGCGGCGCTCGGCCCCGCGGGTGCGCCCCCGCGGAGCAGCGGGAGCAAGCGGTCGATGAAATCGATGAGCTTGCCCAGGCTGAGTTGCCGCCCCTTCGCTTGGAACAGCTCGACCAGCGCCACCGCCGCCTCGCGCGCCCCGCGGACGGCGGCGAGGTTGCTCTCCTTGAGCGCGGCATCACCGTTCGCGAAAGTCTGGAGGACGAGCTGAGCGCGCTCCGGGTCGGTCGGGGCGGCCTCGCTGGCCTCGGCGTAATCCTGGAGGGAGAACGGCCCCGCGGTGATGACCTTGCGCGTGCCCCGGGTATCGGCGGCCTCCACCAGCGGGAGACCGTGAAACCGCTTCAGCGTGCGCTCGTTGTTCAGATTCTCGATGATCTCCGCCCGCAATTCGATGTCGGCCGGGTCGGTCCCGCCCGGATGCAGCTTCGGCCACCAGGTGGCGCACCACGCAGTGATCAGCAGCAGGCCGTCGCGCAAGCCCGCCAGGCCGCCGGTGTGGGTCAGGCATTCCGCGAGCGCCACCGCCAGGCGCAGGTGCTTGGTCTTCAGCGCCAGCTCAAAGACGGCCGTCTGCAGGGGGAGCGAATCGGGCGGTCGCAGCTCGCGGTTCGTCTGGCTCAGGAGGCGATACTCGGTCCACTCTTTGGACAGGGCGTCGCGCAGCACGCCGAATTCGCTCCACTTCGGGCCAAAGTCGCTGCCCTCCTCCGGATCGGGGCCGCACGGCGCGTTGGGAGAGATGGGTGGAAGGAGGTCGAGCAGGTTCATAAGTTCGAAAGAATCAGGAATGCCACCAACTGCGGAAATCGCGGGCGAGCCGCTGCCAGAACGGCCCGGCGCCCGCCGCGGCCGGCTCGGGAAAAAGCGCGGGCGCCGCCAGCCACTCGGCCAGCGCGGCGGCCGCATACCGGCGCGTCTCCTCGGAAATCGAAAACGGAACGCCCGTGGTCAGCGGCACCTGGTCGGGCGAGGCAAAGAGGGTCTGCAAAAGCGCGGTCGCCGGCGGCGTCAGGGCGAGATCCCCCCACCGCGCGCCCACCCGCCAGACCACCGTGAAAACCGGCGCCAGATGCAGCTGAACGAGGTACGAGATCCACCACACCGCCTCCGCACCCGCATCGTCCTGCAGCGGCACCCGGACGCGGTTTCCGCCCGCGCCCTGGGGCGAGAGAGCGTGGGCCGTGCGCTCCAGGCCCGTGCGGTTTCGCTCGGCCCAGGCCCGGCGCGCCGCCGCGGAGGCTTTCCCGGACAAGACGGGCAACCCTGCCGCGGCGGCGGCGCAGATCTGCTCGAGCCGCTCCGTGGTTTCCGCCGCCCGCGCGGCGGCCGCCTGGCGCTCCAGCCAGGGCCAGAGGTGCGGGCTCTCCAAGTCCCGGAGCTCGGCCCCACTCAGACAGACAACGAGCGGAAACTGCGCGCGCCCCGTCGCATCCTGCGAGGCGACGAAACGCGCCGCCACCCACCCCTCCGCGCTCACCGTTAGCAGGCAGTGATCGTAAGGAATCGGCGCTCCCGCCGGCACCGCCTCGCTCCAGACCGAGCGCGCGACGCAACCGCCGAGCCCCTCGACATAAAAATCGCGCTTGAAGGCCGTGAGCGCCGCCGTCGCCAGCCCGAGATCCTCCAGGTGGTCCGCCGCCGACGGTTGTTTGCCGAAGATGCCGAAGTGCATGCGGGAAGGAAGGAGGGCGCGCGCATTACAGACCCAACTCCGAAAGAGTCGGCCACTTCCCAAAGGGAAGACCCCACACAGACTCGAGAGTAAATCCGATTTTTCCGTCGACGAGAAATCGACCGCCTCCTTTGGGGCTGGTCGCGGCTTCGTGCAACAACTCCCAATTCCCCTTCCTGGAGAAAGTAGTTCGCGCATCGTTGGCCGATCCGGGAACTGTGCGTGTTATCGTTACGCTAACCGATTTGAAGCCATCATACGGAAATGAATGCTTCTCACCATCCAGACGAGAAAACTGCGAGCCGGCCCCCAGATTGACCTCGATACTTTTGACCCCCGGATCCTGAACCTGGACCATTTGCGGTTGCGGAGGGACGCCAAAAGTAGGAGGCACCACCATTTCCTGATGGGTTCCCGGCGGCGCGACCCCGTCGACAGTCAGTTGGAGGCCTTTGCTCTTATCTGTGGGGAGCAGAGTGCGACCGATCTCAATAACCCGGCTTAACCGGGCAAAGCACTCCACCAAAGGTTCCCGCTCCTCCACGCCGAGATTGGAAACCGGCATGGCGTTCAATTCATCGGCGTCCTTGGCGATCTTCTCCAGCACCTTGCAGTCGTCGGCCAGTTCTCTCACCCCCGGTTCACGCTTCTCGGTGTTCACCAAGGGGAACTTCAGCCGCAAGGTCAGGTCGGTCTTCAACTGTCTGCGATATTCCCGGTACACCTCGCTGACCAGAGACTCCCGGCGGTAGGTCGCGAAAAACCGGAGCAGGGTTGCTTCGGTCGTTTCGTCCTTGGCCGGTGGCGCGGCGTCGGCCCCGGTCGGGCGGGCGGCCAGGATTGCGCCATCCAGTTGGCTCTTCAGGCGTCCGATCATATTCCCCGGGTTGATCCGTCCCTCCGGTAGACCCATCGGCTTGAACCGTTCCTCATACTTGGCGAATCGGGCGCGCGCGTCATTCCAGCCGGCCTCGTCGCCGCCCGTAATCGCCCGCTGGCCGGCGAGCCGGGACGCCGGCTCGGAGAATGTCCGCAGGACGCCGGCCGCGTCCGCACTCGTCTTCAACAAATCAGCCGTGACGCGCGCCGCCGCCATGATCGTGTCCGGGTTGACCGAGGCACTGGCGCCACCGCGTTCCCTGGCGAGCAACTCATTGCTTCGCTTCACGGCGTCTCTCATTGGCCCCATGCAGGACTCCTCCACCTTGGCGCGAGAATAGGCGATATCGCTGCGGCTCCATTCCAGCGCCAGCCTCTCGGCAGCTTCAAAATCCTGCAAAAGCTCTTTGCGCTTCGCCGCGTCGGCGATGCGTTGCTCCTCGCTTTCCAGCGTCCGATTCGTCTGGCCGAAAATCAGCGTGGCCGCGTGGAAGAGCGGGGAAAAATCGGTCGCCGGCTCGTGCTCGGCCAGCCAGTCGCGGGTCGATAGTTGGATCGAGGCGTGGCCGTAACCTTTCTCCGTCCGCTCGGCGAGTGTCTTGGCGTGACCGGCGACTTCCTCCTTTGGCTTGTCGAGGATGTACGCGAGCAGATCCTCGAAGAAAGGCTGCCACTCTTTCTCACCCTTCGGCGCGCCCGTCGCGCCCTGCACGGTCCACGTTTCGAGCTTCACGAGCTGGGTGTACGCTTTGGCGAGGCGCTCCTCGGTTCCCGGGGTGCGCGTGGCATTCTTCGCGGTGTCCCAGCGGATGCGCTCGCGGGCGGCATCCAGGACCGGCTTGAAGACACTCGCTTCAAAAAGGGTCAATCCGGCGGCGCGGCGGCGCACCTCGAAGTCGTGCCACTCGGAATCCCCCATCCACCTCAGCGGGCGGAAGACCCACGAATAATGCAGCCGCTGCTCGCTGAAGCCGAGGATGTCGCCCGCCTTGACCAGCGGTTTGTTCTTTTCCTGCTCGATCCAGTGCCACGTCGGCGGCACGCCCTTCTCCGTCGATTGGCGCACCAGGGGGGCCAGCAGCGTACCGTTGTTCCAGGAGGCGTTGGCCTGAAGCCATTGGGACTGCTCGCCCTCGATCTGGTGCTGCGGGTCGCCCTCCAGCTGTTGCCGCATTTTGTCATGCACGAAGTAGGCGAACAGCAGCCCGACCAACAAGACCGCCAGCGCACTCCCGTAGTAGAGCAGCAATCGCCGGCGCAGCAGCGCCCCAATGTCGCGCAACCGGGTGACGAGGCCGCGCTCCGGGAAGATCTTGCTGAGAAAAACGTCGCGCAGGAAGACGGACTTTTCCTGCGTGAAGATGCCGCCGGAGGGGAGCTGCTGCACGTTCACGTTGAGCGCCTTGGCGAGCGCCTGGTCGAGCTCGCTCCCCTCGCGCAGCGCGCTGGTGAAGTAGAGGCCGCGAAAGAACGGCGTCTTCGCCGCCCAGGTGCCGGTCTGGAAGATCGTGTCGAGGTAACACTGCAAGCGGGTCTCCAGCGAGCGGATCGTCTCCGGAAAGCCGTAGATCCGGTCGACCTCATCGAGGCGCCGGCGCCCGTCCACGCGCGGCACCGGGTCGGCGAGCAGCGCCAGCGCGCGGGCTTGCAGACGGTCCGCGACCGCCCCGAGCGCCTCCCGCAAGCGGGCGGGGTCGAACGGCTCGCCGACCGGATCGGGGTTCGACCAGCCGACCATCTGCAACTCGAAGGCGGCCTGGCCTTCCGCGTCGAAGAATTCCCGAAAACCCGGCAGCCGGTCGCTCTTGCTGATGAGCAAATAGAGCGGAAAACGGACATCGAGCGCCTGCTGCACGATGCCCAACTGCTGCCCGATGGCGCGCGCCTTTTCCTCCGCGATGTGCGGCGGATCGATGAGCAGTTGATCGACCGGGATGGTGAGGATGAGCCCGTTGATCGGGAAATCGGTGCGATGCTCGCGCAGCAGCTTGAGAAACTCCGCGAAGCGCTCGCCGGCTTCGGGGTTCGTGAGCATGGCGCCCGCGGTATCGAGCAGCACCGCGTTGTTCGTGAACCACCAGTTCATCGAGTACGTGCCGCCGACCCCTTGCAGCTTGTCCTGCAACCCTTGGGGAAAACGCAGCTCGCTGTGGCGGATCGCCTCCGTCTTCCCGCTGCCGGGCTCGCCCACGATCACGTACCAGGGAAGCTCGTAGAGATCCTTGCCGTATTTGCTGAAGACCTCGAGTCCCTGCTGGAATTTCGTCCGCAGATCGTCGAGCCGCGCGATCTCCGCCACGTCGCTGACCGAGGTGTCCCAGCCGCCCGCCGAGCCCTTGACCGCCTCCTCGAAGCCCGCGGCGCGCTCGCGGTCGTCGCCTTTATCGCCACGCTTCTTCCGCACCCAGCCCGCAATGCCGGCGATGACCGTCATCACGGCGATGGCAACCAGCGAATATTGATAACCGTGTCCCCCACTCCCCACGCGGTCGCCGAGGAAGTACGCCACGCCGGTGACGGAGCCCGCGGCGAGGACGCAATAGAGCATCGTGATCGGGCTCGGGAGGACGCGCCAAAACCAGCTCTTGGCGTGACCGCTATGAAAGGTCTCGACCTGGAGCTTCGGCACGCGCGGCCGCAAATTTTCAGGGAGCTTGGGCACAGGCATCAGAGAGTGGTCATTTCAAGACCGAGGAAGGCCACGGGCTCCCCTGGTGGGATTCCCCGATCTCGCGCAGATGGATTTGCTGATCCGCCGTCTTGATGACGAGATGCGCGAGCCAGGCGTAGATGGAAACCGCGCACAGGAGGAGGGCGACGATGCCGGCGAGCACCAGGCCGCCGCGCAGCTTGGGCGGCCGCGTGAGATCGCGCCGATCCGTATAATCGTAAGCCTGCGGGACGAGCAGGTCGACCCGATCCTCGACCAGCCAGTGGCGCACCGCGGGCTGGAGCGCTTTCATGTAGTTGCGCAGCTTGTCCGGCGAATGGAAATAGAAGCCCTGAAACCCGAGCCCGAGCGCCACATAGTAGACGAGCAGTCGCTCCGCGCCGACCATGGTGGGCGTTTCCTTGAGCGCGGGATCGAGGTGCTCCGAAAAGAACGCCTCGTCGCCGGCCAACCCGTCCTTACGAAAGCCGAGCCGTTCCTCGTGCCAGCGGGTACGAAAGGGGAGCAGCTTGTTTTGCACAATCAGCCCGTCGACGATGTAATTCACCGGCGTCTTGAGCGCGCGGAGATGGTCGCGCAGGGCCGGGTCATCCTCCGCTTTCATGCTCACGTCCGCGAGCCGGCCCATGACCTCGCGCCGCACGTCGGCGTAGGAGGGAATGTAGCCGCCGCGCGCGAGGCGGTTCAGCTCGCAGAGATACTGGAAGAGCGGCTCGTAAAGCTGGAGCGCTTTCATGGCGACGCGGGCGGCGGAGGGATGGTGACGTAGAGGGACAGCTTGAACCGCGAGAGATCGGGGTCCTGGAAATGGACGGCCACCCGCGGCTCGACCAGGAAGCGATCCCAGATATGCCGGCTGCTCCCGGGAATGTCGACGCGGTAGTAATACTGGCCCGCGCGCAGGGGCAGATCCGCCGGCACGTTGCGCTCCTCCCGCAGCAGGAGGCCCCGGACGGCGAGCTCTTCCACGAAGCTCGCCGGCAGCAGCTTGAAGTGGTCGCGGTCCTCCACGAGCCGCGCCAGCACGGTCGCGCTCTGCTCGGTCTCGATCGAGAGATAGCAGCCCGTGATGTCCTGGAAAAAGCCGGGCGGGACGTCGCCGAAGAAATGGCCGCGCTCGAGGATGAGATTGATCTTCCGGAAGTTCGTGCCGCTCGGGAAGAGGAAGGCGCGGATCTTTTCGTCGAGGTCCGCAAAGGCCGGGTAAGGATCGTCGTGATCGTAGGGCGCCCAGGTAAAGACGCGCTTGGCCGGGTAGATCGCGGAGAGCTCGGCCAGGAGATCCTGGAGCGCGAGGTAGACGTCGTAGAGCGGCGCGCGCCCCGCGCAACTGCGCCGGCTCGGCACGTCGTCGACCAGCGAGCCGAGGAGCGCGGCGCTCCGGTGCAGGCAGCGCAAGCGGCTGACCTGCTCGAATTGCGAGCCCTGCAACGCCCGCAAATCGAACGGGCTCGCGGCCAGTTGCTCGCCCAGTTGGTTGCGCACGGCGGCCACCGCCGCCGCGAGATCGCGGACGAGCTTGTACAGCACGGAGGAGCCGCGCAGGAGCAGCGTGGCCGGCACGTAGCGGGGATCCGCCAGGCGCGAGGAACCGCGCTCCTCCGACGAGCGCGGGACCACCCGCACCAGGGGCATGAACTCCAGGTCCTCGATCACGTCGTCGGCGTAGAGCAGCCGGCCATTGAGCCGCAGCAACTGGACGGGCTGCGGGTTGGCGCCGCTGTTTTCATCGGTCACCGTCTCCTCGTGCGCGCGGTAGCGGAGATTCGGCGCGGGACCGCTGAGCGCCTCGCCGTAAGTGATGGTATTCGCCCGCACGCCACGCCAGAGCGGCAGCCCCAGCCCCGCGGTGAAACCGTTGGGGCGCTTGTCGAACGCCTTCTGAATGTCGAGCGTCGGCAGCTCCGCGTCCTCGGGATAACGAAAGACGGTGCCGCTCGGCAGGATGACGTGCAGCGGATCGAACCGGAGCCGCCCCTCGGCGAGCTCGTCGGCCGAGAGCCGCGCCTCCACCACGCCGTAAGCGAAGGGCGCCTGCAGCCGCGGCCCGCCCCAAGTGTGATGCAACAAAGTGCGCTGCAGGCTCTGCAGATGATGCGGTTGCAAAAAGAGCCCCTCGTGCCAGTGGATCAGCGTCGACATATCAGAATTCGGAGGAGCCGCTCATTTGAAAAAGTCCCTCGATCGCGGCCACCAACTGCCGCGTGAGGCGTTGCTCGAGCTCCGTGTGCGTGGTGCGGTCGGCTTGCTCTTCATAGCAGCGCCAGAAGTCCTCCGCCTTCGCCTGCGGCTGGACCGCGCGCACCGCGGCCGTGATGGCGGTCGGGTCGAACTCCTTCGCCAGCTCGCAGGCGAACTGCGTGCTGGCGACCTTGAGGGCGCTCTGCAAGACGAGGCAAAGCTGCGCCGCCCGGCGCTGGCGCGAGAGCGCCTCGCGGAGGCGTTGCGGTGCTGGCTCGAGCGCGGCGGCGCGCATCTCGCGCAAGAGTGCGAGGCTTTCGCCCGCCGGCGCCTGGAGTTTGGTGGAGCGGGCGAACTGCCGCCAGGCCGACCAGACCGGCGTCAGCACCCCCTCCATCTCCGTGACGTGGCTCACCAGCTCCGTCAGCAGCGTCATCAGTTGGACGAGCGGCAGGGGTTCGTCCGCCTCCTCCTGGCTCATCTCGAGCTTGGCGCGCAACAGGTGCGCCTTGATGCGAACGGTGGCAAGGTCGGCCTCGCTCAACTGGATTTCGGGCGGCAGAGCCATCGGCGGCGTCATGGGGATGGGAAACGGGTCTTCGATCAACGCGCCCCGTGTTGCTCGCGCAAATCGCGCATGAATTTCTCCGCCGTCAGTTGCAGATCCGGCGGGATGTCGACAATCCCGGCATAGATTTCAGCCGCACGGTTGTTTCGGTCGCCCTTGAAGTCGGCCGCATCGGTCGGACCGTAATCGCCGCAAAAGTCGGCGTTGTGCTTGATTTTGCCCTTTACGACTATTTCCACCGCGCGCGCTCTCTTTTTGCTGACCCAAACGTTGTCGGCCATCCTGCCCTCGGGCGAGGCGTAGCCGACGATAACCACCTTGCAATTGGGCTTCTTTAGCAAGGCGTCGTTATCCGGGTCGTTCAAGGCATCGATGATTTTTTTGGCTTCCACCTTGGAAACCTCCGACTTGCCGCTCGGGAAGACCACCTTGTGGATCAACCGCGCCTCCGTGAGATGATTCACCATAACGCGAAGCTGCTCGCGTTGTTCCGGCGTGTAGCTCTTCGACGGGAGTTTCTCGATGCGCTCGAGCAGGAACGTGCGCAGGCCTTCTTGGGAATCGGGCGGGGGTGGAGGCGGAGGCGGCACTTGTCCATCGGTTTTCGGCTCCACTGTGAGGTCGATGGACTGTTCTTCCCGCAACTCGCCGTTTAGCGCCGAAAATGTCACGTGATATTTTCCCGCCTGGGTCGGCGTCCCCGCCAGTTGCCAGTCCTGCGGACTGCCCTGCACAGACTGGATGGTCAGGCCGGGCGGCAGCCCCGTCGCCGTCGGCGCTTTCGAGGCGCCGGTGAGAAATTTGGAGCCGGTATTCACCGGCTCACCAACCCGGAGTTTGAGCGAGCTCAAATTGGTCACCTGCCAGTTGAACCCGGGCGCCTTCTCCACCTTGAGCGTGACGGCCTTCTCCTCCCGCGTGTCGCCGGATCGCACCGCGAAAGTCACCGGAAATTCCCCCTCCTTGGTCGGCGTCCCCGCCAATCGCCAGTCGCGCGGGCTGCCCGGCACCTGCTCGATCTGCAGGCCCGGCGGCAAGCCTTTCGCGGTCGGCGCATCGCTGACGCCCGTGACGATCTTGGCGTAACCCGACACCGGGAGACCGACCCGGAGGCTGAGCGATTGCAGCGAGCTCAACTGCCAGGTGACCGGCTTCGGCTTCACCACGACTTCGAAGGACACCGGCGACGATTTCTTGCGGTGATCGGAGCTTTCGGCCAGGAGCTCGACCGTCGCCGTGTGCGCACCCGGCGCGACGCTGCCCCGCAGAGCGTACGCCTCGGTGGAGTCTTCATTGATCGGCTCGAAATGGAGACCCGCCGGCAAGCCGTCGGTGTCCCGCAGTTGTCCGTGAGCGATCGTGACCTTTACCCCCTCCACCTCCGCGCCGCCCTCTTCCGCCTCGATGCTCTTTGGTGAGACTTCCAAGGTCGGCGCGCGGGAGGCGAGCAGCCACCAAAGCAAGCCACCGAGGAGCAGCACCGCCGCGCCCGCTCCACCGAAAAGGAGCAGCTTGCGGGATGATCCCGACCCTTTCGAACCCGCATTCGGGCGCGTCGGCGGTTCATAAGTTTCCCAAGGACCTTTCCCCATTGGTGGGGACGGCTGGGTCAAAGGTGGCGGAGGAGGCAAAGTCCCGCCTGTCTTCGGCGGCGGCTTGTCGATTGGCGTAGTCCACACCGTGTCTTGCGCGACGACCCGCTCGCGCGGCACCGGGCCGGTTGAGGGCAATGGCGGAGCAACGAGCGGCGCGGCAACCACGCCGTACACCTTCAGCGCGTCCGCCAGCGTCGGCTTGGAGTCGAACACAAAATCGAAGCCATTATCGACGATGGACCGCCAGACCGCCGCGTTGAAGCCGGCCAGGACCAGCCGCTTCCGCTCCTCCGTGCCCGTCCAGCGCTGCACGTTCACCAAATGGACCACGCCCTGTGGATCCAGCGCCGTCAGGCCGGAGCCGTCGACCACGAGCTTGGCGCCACGGGTCACCCCCTGCCGGACTTTCGCGGCAAACTCCTCGCCCGCCCCGTCATCCAGGGTTCCGGACAAAATCGCTATCGATACTCCATTCTCGGATCGCAACTCAGTAGCCATCAAAAATCTCCAAGCGTCGAGTAAGGGCGGAAGACGGCGGCAGCGTCAAGCCGTCGTGTGGATCGCCGCATTATTCCTCCTGCCAGTTGAACGTGGGTCCGCAGAGCGGCACGAAGAGCAGTTCAGTCTTGCCCAAGCTGATCCGGTCGCCGGCTTGCAGGGTGACGGTGACGGTCGGCAAAAGCGGCTGCCCATTGCAATGGGCGAGCATGGTGGCGGCCGGCGCCGCGGAAACGTAAAAAGCCGGCCCCTTCGGGTCGTGGGAGATCTCCACGTGATGCCGCGAAATGCTCTTGTCCCCGAAGGAAATGCGCACGCGTTCTTTTTCGCCCCGGCCGACCGAGTGAATCCCAATACCCAAGGGGAAGCTGCGGCCGCGGCCCGGTCCCTTCACGATGACCAGCCACCCCGTGACCGGCTCCACCTCGGCCGCGAAGCGCTCAGTCGTGTCCGCCTCGGGGGCCGAAACGATGGGCCGGGACGGCGACCGCACCGGCGCCGGGGGGCGCGGGGCCGGAGAGACCGGCTTCGCCACCTGGCGTTCTTTTACTGTGTCGTCGAAAACTTCGTCCATAGGTCCGAGAGAATGAGCACCAGTGGTATGCAACTTTTTCCCGGCACGCAATCTTTCCACGGCGGCGAATATTCAGCCCGCCGGCCCGCCGGGGCGGCTTGTCAAGCGGCGCGGCGTCCCGTAACGTCCGCCCGCATGAAATTCATCATCGGGCGTTCGCCGGAGTGCGACTTGGTGTTGAATCACGCCCGCGTCTCCAAACGGCATGCCTCGCTGCGGCGCGATAGCTCCGGCGCGGCCCGGCTCAAGGACGAACGAAGCGCCAACGGCACCTTCATCAACGAACCGTCCAACGAGATCAAGGAGGGCGAGGAGGCGGTGTTGCGCGACGACGACCTCGTCTATTTCTCCCACGGCAACCCCGTGCCCGCCAGCATGGTCCTCCGCAAGTTTCTGGCTTGGGAACAGAGCGGGGGCAACGCGCGGGCGGTGCTTTCCCTCGGCCAGGCGCACCGCTTCACCGCCGGCCTCATCACGCTCGGCAGCGCCACCAACAACCAGGTGCAGTTGCCGTATCTCGACGTTTGGCCGCAGCACGCGGTCATCGCCCGCCAGCCCGCTGGCGGCTATGCGCTGCAGGATCTCGGCGGCGGGTGCACGGTCGACGGCCGGCCGGTGGTGCGCGAGTCGGTCATGCTGCGGCCGAATGCGAAAGTGGAATTCGGCGGGGTCACGCTCTCGGTCAGCTTCGACCCGGCCCGCGCGGAGATCACGATCGGCGCCGAGCGGCGCGGCTTTTACCTCACCGCGCACCAGGTCACCTACACCATCCCGCACGGGGCCGGCACGCGCCGCCTGCTCAACGACGTGAGCTTCTCCGTCATGCCGGGCGAATTCGTCGGCCTGCTCGGCCCCTCGGGTTGCGGCAAGACGACGCTGCTCACCTGCCTCAGCGGCGTGCAGCGCAACGACGGCGTCTACTACAATGGCGAGGCGCTCGCCGCCACCGCCTCCGCCTGCGCCAACGTCATCGGCTACGTGCCGCAGGACGATCTGCTCTACCCCGAGCTGACGGTGAAGGAGACGCTCTTCTACTCGGCGCGGCTGCGGCTCAACGCGCACACCTCCAGCGAGCGCATCTACACCAAGATCGACGAGGTCTGCCAGATGCTCGGGCTGACGGATTCGCGCAGCGGCCTCGATCTGCGCGACACGCTCATCGGTTCCCCCGAGCGCAAGACGCTCTCGGGTGGCCAGAAGAAACGCGTCAACCTCGCGCTGGAACTGCTCACCGATCCGCTCGTCCTTTTCCTCGACGAGCCGACCTCCGGGCTCTCCAGCCGCGACACCAGCATCGTAATGGCCTGCCTCCGCCGGCTGGCCGACGAAAAGGGCGTCCCGATCATCATCACGATCCATCAGCCCTCGCTGCGCGTCTACCAGTTGCTCGACCAGACGCTCTACCTCAAGGAAGGGCGGCTCGCCTGGTTCGGCCCGGCGTACCCGGATTCAGTCCGCTATTTCACGGAGGGGGATAGCGCCTCCGCGGGCGCGGACGAAATCATGGAAGCGATCGACGGCGCACCGGCCGAGACGCTGCAAAGGCGCTACGAGAGCGGCCGCTACTGGCAGAAATTCGTGCAAGGGCGCGGCACCCTCATGGCCGCCCTCACCAAAGGCGGCGAGCTCGCGCGGCCCAAGCCGGTGGCGCCGATGCACCTCCACGGCCAATTCTTTCTCCTGCTCGGCCGGCAACTCGTCCGGCGCAGCCGCGACTACGTTTCCCTCGTCATCCAGCTCGGCCAGGCGCCCCTGCTGGGGCTCATGGTCGGGTTCGCCTTCGAGAAGGCGCGCATGAACAGCCCGCTCTTCCTGTTCAGCTTCATCGCCATCTGGTTCGGCGCCAACGCCACCGCGCGCGAGCTCGTCAGCGAGCGCAGCATCTTCCTCCGGGAGCAACGCGGCGGCGTCTCCCCCGCCGCCACCCTGCTCGCGAAGCTGACCAATCACGGCCTGATGCTGCTCCTCCAGTGCGTCCTCCTCTTCTTCAGCGCGAACTTCGTCATCCACTTCGACGCCGGCGCGCCGCTCGCCATCGGCATCCTCTGGCTGAGCGGGCTCTGCGGCGCCGCGCTCGGCTTCGTCATCAGCGCCTTCGCCAAAAGCGAAATCGCCGCCACCGCCGCCACCCCCCTGGTCCTTGTCCCGCTGATCCTCTTCGGCGGCTACCTCGCGCCGTTCGACTCGATGTCGAAGGGTATCAAAGCGATCAGCGAAATCATGCCGACCCGCTGGGGCTACCAGGCGTTGGTGGAAGCCGAGCAACTCAAACACGAAAAGAAAGAATTCGAGCGCAATGACCCAACCCGACAATATTTTTTCGCCGAGTTTTCCGAACCGAAAGACGGCGGTCGGGTCGACGACCCCAACGACCGCTGGTGGCGCATCTGGAAATGCCTCGGCGTGCTCGCGGGTGCGAACGTGGCGCTGACCGGGGCGGCGTGGTGGCGACTGCGGGGCGGGAAGTAGCGGCTCAGCGAATAAATCGAAACGGAGGCCCGTCCCATCCGCGCAAGGGACGATCACCCACGTCTGGCCGCGCTACAGGCCTATGGATTGAAGGGGGCTTCGCGACGGTCTTGACCAGGGCCACATCAAGTGTGCACATCCTTCCTGGTTCCACTTCGACCTCGGTGAGGCGGTCGTCATAGCTTTCAAGTCGAAGCGTGTACGACCGATTCCCCGGTTCGACATTCGAGAGCAGGAGCGGAGTCTTCCCCAAGAGCCGCCCGCCCTGATACACAGAGGCGTCGGAGGGTACGCTGGTGAATTGTACGGCGCCGGGCGCCAAATCAAATACGACCGTGGTCAGCTCATCCCGCTTCACCGCGACCGTCTTGGTCAGGGGATGCCAGCCGGGTGGAAAGGCTGTGATCTTGTATTCCCCGATCGGCAATTTGTCCGAGGTCCAAGGGTTGCCGATACGCTTCGTCAAGTCGGCGTCCGCGGGGCCGCTCACGGAGATGCTCGCGGTGTCGGGCTGAGTCGCGACTTTCAGCCATCCGTGGAAACGCTCCAACGAGATCTTCTTCAGCATGACCGGCTCAGCCCTCGTCACGATCAGGGCGGTGTGGCAGTCCTCATACCCTTCAAGAACGAGCTCCAGCGAATGTTCACCCATCGCCAGGCCGTCCAGCACGAAAGGGGACCTCCCGGCGGGCGAGCCATCGCACTCGATCATTGCTCCTGACGGTTCGGTCTGAATCACCACGCTGCCTTTGACCGCTCGTGAGACGGCGGGGGTTGCCATCGGCGGCGCCGGAATGGGCGAGGACAGATTTTCGGAAACTGGGATTTTGGCCGGGATGCCTCCCGAGTTGCCGGGTCGGTCGCTCATCCCTCCAACCGCCAGCACCGCTCCCACGCCAGCTCCCATCCCAAGGGCAAACCAACCGCATTTACCCAATCGTCCGGAGGACGCCGCGCATTGGTCACTCATAGCCGGTGGATTAGCAGAAACTTTCTTAGGATATCGCTCGCCGGGCGGTGGGGAGCGGGATCAGCCGGCCGGATTCCTTGCCAAGTGGAAACGGGCCCCTTTTTTAGGAGACCATCGAGGTGCGATGATCCTCCCTCGCTCACCATGACATCCAGTGGAAGATCTTCGAACCCGCGCAAGACCAAGACGAACCGCTTTTCGCCCGGCTCCACTCCCGACTGCGCGTAAGGCGTGACGCCTACCTGTTTTCCTTCCAAAAAGACCTTCGCCTTGGAAGGAGTACTCGCAATCGCCAAAGAACCGCCCTGCATACTGAAACTGACCACCGCCTGGTTGTCGCGGGAAACGTCGATCGTCCGTTTGAGCGGTCGCCAGCCAGGGCGAGTCACGACCGCGGAGTACTCTCCGGCCGGCAACTTCTCCGACTTCCACGGAAGGGGAACCTCCTGCGCAATCACTCCACCTTGCGCAGCGCTCAAGGTCATGGTCAATCCCGGTGGCTCACTGAACACGTCCAGCCATCCCATGCTCCGCCGCAGGCTGACCGCCTTCCTCAGGACCGGCTTGTTTTTTGTCAGGGTTACGCTCTCTTCTACGTCTTCAAAGCCACCGTGAGTCACCTTCAAGGAATGTTCGCCCAATGAAAGGCCATTCACAACCACCGGTGACTCACCCACCAGCGCGTGGTCCCACGTGATCTTCGCTCCCTCGGGGACAGTCGTAATCAGCATACTCCCGGTGGCTGGTTCGGGCGGCGCGGGCGAAGCTGAACCGGCTTTCACGGGCTCCGGCTCCGCGGCCGCCATCACCGCCATCCTTTCACCGTGCACCTTGGGAGCCGGCCCGCGAAAATCCCAGCGCGCGATCATCGCCACCGCAATTCCCACAGTGAGGCCATTGAAAAACCACTGAACTCTCACTCCCCAGATCGATGCGGAGGGTTTGCGCTGATCTTCGTTCATGAAAGAGGTTGGGACCGCCACACCGCTAGTTTTTAGGCGGCATCTGAAAGCACGCGATCTCAATCTAACAAGCCAATCAAATTCCAGATGTGCCCTGGCGCTTACTTTTTACGTGTGCCTGCCGCCCTCCGCGTGCCAGCATCCGTGATTCATGGGCGAGGTTTCCGGTCTTTTTCATTTCCACGACGAGCAGCGATCTGAGGCGGTGCAGAAGATTGCCAGGCAAGGGACGGCCTGCCGGCCGGCTCCTCCCCGCGACGCAAGACAAAATATCCTCACCCCTCCGCTCCGGCCATGACGTTTGACTGGGACCACCTCATCGATGAGATCAGGAAGCGCACCGTGGTGCCGATCCTCGGGCAGGATCTGCTGCGGGTCACCGCGGAGGGAGTCGAAACCACCTTCCCTCGACTGCTCGCCAAGCGCCTCGCATCGAGCCTCGGCGTGGACGGCGACCCGGGCGATTTGCACCGGTTGGTCACGGAGCAGTTGGGACGGAATCGTCCACGCCTGGAGATCACGCGCGCACTTTCGAAGGTCCACGAGCAGGCGCTGCGCGACGTTGCGATACCCGAGCCGCTCCGGCAACTCGCGGAGGTCACGGATTTCCCCCTTTTGATCAGCACCACCACCGACCGATTGCTGACACGAGCGCTCACCGAGGGATCGCGTGCGCCGAGTTCGCTCGCCGCCACCTTCGACAGAAAACCCGATCTGCCGGCGGGATGGGAGAACGATCCTGCGCCACTGGTCTTTCACCTCTTCGGCCAGATTTCCGCCACGCCCGGGTACGCCATCACCGAGGAGGATACCCTCGAGTTTCTTCATCAACTGCACGATCCGGTGCAACCGCGCCTCTTTGATTCATTGAAGAAACGCCACCTCCTCTTTCTCGGCAATAGCTTCCCGGACTGGCTGGCCCGGGTCTTCTACCGCGTCCTTCGTGGACGCCGCATTTCCGTCCAGGGCGAAACCTTTGACGCCGTGGCCGACGAGTGCGTTCGCGGGGGCAAAGACAAGGCGCTGGTGCTCTTCCTGCGGGAGTTTGCCATCTCCGCGATGCTGTTTGAAGAAGGTGGCGTCGTAGAGTTCGTCTCGGAGTTGCACGGCCGATGGAAAGCGGCGGCCCAGAGCACGGTCGCCGTGGCCCCGCTGGATGGTTACGAGGCCGATGACATGGTTCCGGGCTCGATCTTCATCTCCTACCGCAGCCTCGATCGAGCCGCCGCTTTCGCGCTGGCCGCCGCGTTGAAAGGCGGAGGCCTGGAGGTCTGGCTCGATCAATATCGACTTGAAACGGGCGACCCTTTTGAAAGGAAAATTCGACACCATATCAGGCATTGCGATCTCTTTGTGCCCTTGATCTCCCGCAACACGGAGAAGGCCGACGAGTCTTTCTTCCGTCGCGAATGGAGGTGGGCGATCAAACGCGCCGAGGCCATGCACGGCCGGCGCTTCATCATGCCCGTGCTCGTCGACCGACTCGAAACAGATGCCTTGCAACGCGTGGACGATGAAATTTTGTCCGTGACGATCAGTGAAGCAATCGACGGCATACCCTCGCCCAAGTTGGTGGAGGAATTTGTCGCCGCCATCCGGGAACTCCGTGCTCGCAAGAGCTGACCAATGAGAGCCAACGCTCACAAACCGTGGCTGGGGCTGGCGGCCTACGAGGAGAGCGATCGGCCCTTTTTCCATGGCCGCTCGGCCGAGTCGGCGGCGCTCTGCGCGCTGGTCGAACGCGAGCCGTTGAGCGTGCTGTACGGGATCTCCGGTCTCGGAAAAACCTCCCTCGTCCACGCGGGGCTGTTTCCCAAACTGCGTTTGGAGGATAATTTGCCGATTTACCTGAGATTGCGACACGAGGCCCCGGAGTCTGGCGAGGCTCCGATCGGCGGTACGCTCGCGGAGCAGGTTCTGGACGCCGTCTCACCCGGCGCAGAGTTCCAGCACAGCGGCCGGTGGTACTGCGGGGAACGTCCCACTCTCTGGGAGTGGTTCCACCACCGCGACCTTCGCTTCTGGTCGGAGAAGAACCGCCTGCTGGTTCCGATTCTCGTCTTCGATCAGTTCGAGGAAGTCTTTACCTTGGGGCAACAGACGCCGGAACGCGCGGCCCGCACCGCCATTTTCCTCGAGGAGGTGTCGGCGCTGATCTACAATCGTCCGCCTGCTTCGGTGGAGGCTGCCCTCGCCCGCGACGAGGAGGTGCCTTTCGAGTTCGAAAACGTCCCGTTGCGAGTCCTGCTCAGTCTGCGAGAGGATTTTCTTCCGCATCTCGCCGGCCTCCGGGAGCGCGGCTTCCCGACGATTCGGCGCAACGAAATGCGTCTCCTGCCGATGGAGGCCGTCGCGGCGCGCGAAGTGATTGAGGTGCCGGGTCGCGACCTGCTGGAGGAAGGGGTGTCCGACGAAATCCTGGCCTTCGTCCTCGGCGAGGAGGGAAGCGCGGTGGACCCTGCTCTCCTCTCGCTGGTGCTGCGCGAGCTGAACGAAAAACGCGAGACGGCAGGGCTGCCCCGCATCACGGCCTCGCTGCTTTCGGGCAGTAAGAACGAGATCCTGAGTGAATTTTATGAGAGCGCGTTCGAGGCGCTGAATCCCGCCGTCCGGACGTTTGTCGAATCCGAGCTCGTCTCGCCGGGCGGCTTCCGAGACAGCCGGGCGCTGGACTACGCACTGGCGCGGCCCGGCGTGACGCAGGCGGCCCTCGATACGCTGGTCGATCGGCGCCTGCTGCGTCTCGAGGACCGCGCGGCGGGGGCGCGCCGGGTCGAACTCACCCACGATTTGCTCTGCGGGGTCGCCACGGCCGCCCGCGTCGCTCGCCTGGCTGCCCGCCAGCGGCGGAAAGTGCGACGGGCCCGGATCCTGGTCGCTGTTCTGGGGATTGTTGCCGTGGGGTTGGGGATAGGCGTCTTTCAATCGCAGCAGAAGGCGCGGGAAGCGGAAGTCGATCTGACCCACGCACAGGAACATCTCGCCCACGCACAAGAACATCTCGCAAGGGTCGACAAGGCGGCTCGCCTCGATCGAGAGCGGATGCGCGCAAATTTGGTGCGAACGATTCAGCAGCGCAGTCAGGAAGAAATCGGCCGGCTTGACCCCGCCCTCGACTGGAAAAGAATCGCGGAGGTGGTCAAGCTTCGCGACCAGCAGTTGGCCGACGTGGACCGGCTCGTCGAGCAGGTGGACGAGGCTTTCAAAAGGAACGAGGTCAGCGCCAACTACTCCGAGGCCGGCCGCATCTTGACGGAAAAGGGCCCGTCCGAGGCCCTCCGCTTCCTCGCGGAGAAAGCTCCCGCTCGAGACAAAGAACTCGAAGTACTTGCGCTGGCGAAAGCACGCGCCGAGGAAACCCACCGCAATCTGCTGCGGGAAAAACTCCTCAACGCCCGACTGTTGGAAAAGGCTGGGCAGTGGGACGTGGCCGAGGCCGAATACCGCGCCGTGGTGCGCGATGGGGGAATGTGGCCTGAGCCTCGCAACGAGTTTGCCACGCTCCTGCAGCAGCGCGGGGACGCCGACCCGGAGGCGGGGAAGGTCAAACTTCAGGACGCGGTGGACCTTTGCCGCGGCACGCTCGCGACGACTTCACGCGACGCAGATCCCCAAGCGTGGTCGACCGCGCAACGAACCCTGGCTGATGCACTCGTGAGCGAGGCCAGGCGCGCGGCCTTTGCGGAAAGTCAGCGACTCCTCCGGGACGCCGTCGCCGCTTATCGCTCGGCACTCGAGGTGTACACGAGGGCGCAATGGCCGCAGGCGTGGGCGACGACTCAGAACAGCCTCGGCAATGCGCTTCAAGACCAAGGCACGCGCGCGAACGGAACGGAAGGCCAGCCGCTGCTGGAGGAGGCGGAGGCCGCGTACCGCGCGGCACTGGAGGTCCGGACGCGGGAGCAGTTGCCACAAGCTTGGGCCCAAACACAGAACAACCTCGGCTTGGTGCTAGGGAATCAAGGCACATTGGCGAACAGGACCGAGGGTCGGCGTCTGTTGGCCAAGGCCGTGGCGGCATTCCAGGCGGCGCTGGACGTCTACCAGCGGGACAAGTGGCCGCAGGATTGGGCGATAACCCAGAACAACCTCGGCGCTGCGCTGATGGAGCGAGGCTTGCGTACGGGCGACGACGAAGGCCGGGGCCTGTTCAGCCAAGCGGAGGCGGCATTCCGGGCGGTGCTGGAAGTCTTCAAGCGGGACCGGGTGCCGCAGGATTGGGCCATGACCCAATACAACCTCGGCGTCGCGCTCATGAATCAAGGGACGATGGGGGACGTGGACGCAGGCCTGCCACAGTTGGGCGAAGCGGTAACGGCATTCCAGTTGGCGCTGGAGGTCTACCAGCGGGACCAGTTGCCACAAGAGTGGGCGCGGGCGCAGAACAACCTCGGGTTGGCGCTCCTGAAGCGAGGCACGCGCCTGCAAGGAGCCGCCGGAGGACAACTGCTGGGCGAGGCGATCACGGCCTTCCAAGCCGCGCTGGAGGTTTACCAACGCGACCAGTTGCCGCAGGATTGGGCGCGGGCGCAGTACAACCTCGGCTTGGCGCTATGGGAGCAAGGCACACGCACGGAAGGGAACGAAGGCCGACGTCTGATTGATGAGGCGGTGACGAGCTTCCGAGCCGCGCTGGAGGTCTATCAACGCGAGCAGTCGCCCATCGATTGGAAATTGGCCCAGGAAAACCTCGCCGACACTCTGCGCGCCCTCAGTACCCGGAGCAAAGGCTTGGAAGCGGCACAGTTGCTGAGCGAGGCGAAGCGAATCGAGAAGGAGTTGGCTGCACCCTAGCCGCGATGTTCCAAAGAGTTAATCAAGCGGCGAGGCAATTGGACGGCGAGGGGTGTGATTGAAGGAACCTCAACCGCCCATGGCACGGAAAATTCCCAAAGCCGTCCCTGCCCTGTTCAAGTTCCGGTCCACTCCGCTTTCGCCATTGCCATTGCCTCCCCTTCCATTCCCGTTGTTATTTCCCGTGCCTCCACTATGCTGGGTCGGCGGTCTTTGCACTTTGGCAACCGCGATCTTTTCCAAGGCGCCATCCACCGTCACCGTCTCACCAGGTGCGACAACGACTTCGCGCGGTGCATTTTTCAAATCGCC
>DASYIS010000300.1:0-2562 GCA_035997375.1 Chthoniobacteraceae bacterium | reverse complement strand
CCCGGTGACTCATTCATTTCGCATGAAGAAGAGCGGCATCTGGGAGACGAATGATCCGCATGCTTCCGGGCAGGTTTTGGACGACATGGGCGCCTTGGCCGATGCGATCAGCACGCTGCACGACGGGCAGCGAATCGTCGCCGTGGGAAACTGTCTGACCGGCTCGTTTCCGCTCGCGCTGATTGCGCGCCCGTCGGTCAAGACCGCCGTGCTTTGCCAGCCGGCGCTGCCCTTGAAATCCCCGGCGGAAGTCCTCCTCCGGCTCCCGCAGTCACGCGAGAAACAGCAGAGCCTCGCCATCCCTCCCGAGAAACTAAACAAGAGTCTGCGGGCGCTGCACGATCCATCGAAGCGCCTTTACGGTTTCCACTACCAGGAAGACCCGTTGGCTTCTTTCGACAAGTTTGTGACGCTTCACGACAAACTGGAGGAGCAGGGTCTTGGCGGAAAATTCCGACCGGTGGTGCTCGAGCCCGCGAATTCTCCGCACACGCACACTTGGTGGACGCGCATGAATACCCACCTCAAGAAAGGCAGAATCACGCCGCATGTGACGGTGACCGGCGGGGAGGAAGTGGATCGCACCCCGCTGCGCAAGTTGTTCGACCGGATGATCCGACCGTAACTCGTCTGATGGGTTTCAGGAGCCGTGCCGATGCCGGTGCGTGTGCAGGAGGTGCGCGCGGCGGAGGAGCGCCTCGTCGCCGAGGATTTGCTCGGGCGGACCGTCGGCGGCGAGGCGGCCGTTTTCCAGGACGAGGCAGCGGTCGGCGAGGTCGTGCGCAAGGGCGAGCTCGTGGGTGGAGACGATGACGGTCTTCACCCCGCGGCAATCGAACAGGAAATCGATCATGCGGCTGCGGCTTTGCGGATCGAGCGCGGCGGTCGGCTCGTCGAGGAGGAGCACTTCGGGCTCGAGCACGAGGACCGAGGCGAGCGCGACGCGCTTCTTCTCACCCTCGGAAAGCTGATGCGGCGCGCGGTGCTGCAGGTGGAGGATGTCGAGTGAGCGCAGCGTTTCTTCCACGCGCGCGATGATCTTTTCGCGCGGCCAACGCATCTGTAGCGGGCCGAAGGCAAGCTCGTCGAAGACGCTGGGATTGAAGAGCTGCACGTCGGAATTTTGGAACGTGATCGCGACGCGTTGCCGAAACGGATACGCGAAATCGCCGCGCATCAGCGCCTCCTCCGTAAGCGGCGCGCCGGCGTAGCGGAGCTCGCCGCTGGTGGGAAACACCAGGCCGGCGAGCAGGCGCAGGAGGGTCGATTTGCCGGAGCCGTTGGCGCCGAGCAGAAAGACGCATTCCTTCTCGCGCAATGCACACGAAAGATCCACGAGCGCTTCTGCTTCGGGGAAGCGAAAGCCGACGCCGCGCAGCTCGAAAATGGGTTCGCCGGGCGTGCTCACAATCGATGATCGACGAGGAGGGCAGTGGCGGCCACGCCCATGAAAACGGCGAGTGCCCACCCGTCGCGGCCGCGCCACGCGAACGGATCGAGCGAGAGCGCCGCGCCGCGAAAGCCGCGTGCCTGCATGGCGGAATGAACGTCGTTCGCGAGCTGCAGGCTCTTGCCGAGCAGCGCGCCGGCGCTCGCCGCGGCGAGGCGGCGTTGCCCGGAAGCAGGCAGCGGTCCGACCAGGCGCGCACGTCGCGCCTCGAAGGCCTCCTGCGACAGCCCGAGGAGCACGAAAATGTAACGGTGCGTCATCCCCAAGATCGCCACCGCCATCGCCGGGAGGCCGAGCATGCGCAGCGCCTTGAGCAGCCGCGCCCAGGGGGTGCTCAGCACGACGAGCACCACGACCGTGGCGCACGTCTCCGCGCGGACGAGCAACAAAGCCGCCGTGCGCAGGCCTTGTTCCGTCGCCGCCCAGCCGAGCAACGGCAGACGGAAGCGCGCTTCGCCCGGCGTCGTGAAGATCGCCGGCAGCGCGATTACTCCCGTGAAGAAGAGCACGGGCAGCCAGATGCGCAGAGCGACCAGCCGCAAAGGAATGCGCGAGAGCGCGGCGAGCATCATCGCAACACCGCCGAGCGCCAGAGGTACGACTGCGTGATGCGCCGCCACCGCCGCGCCGACGAGCAGCAGCGCGCCCGCGATTTTCGTGCGCGGATCGAGCGACTGCAGGAGCCCGCGGTGTGCGGACAGCCGTTCCGCCGTGTCGGCCAGCTCCAGCACTTCGGCGAAAGCGGCGAGCGATCGTTCGACGAAGCCGGCGCGCTGTTTATGGCTTGCCAAGGTGGAATGGGTTTTCCTTCGTCGCCTCGGAATACCGCACCTCGCGGTCGAAGACCGGTGGGCGGCCATCGGCGGACACCGTGACGTGGAGGGCGTCCGCATCCACCCCCGGGGAGAGTGCGAGATCGATTCGCTTGCGCTTTCCCAGCACACCGGCCACCGCCAATACTACGCAGAGGAGGCGGCCTTCACCGAAGTCGAATGTCACCGGCACCCGGCCGGGCGGGCAGTCGCCCAAGCTCCGGGGCTCCGGCGAAGGAGCGCAACCGAGGGGCGTCTTCGAGCTTGTACTCGAGAAAAAAAACATGCCCAGCGACTCCG
>DASYIS010000299.1:0-5063 GCA_035997375.1 Chthoniobacteraceae bacterium | reverse complement strand
GCGGGCATCCTGCCCGTCGAAAATTTCCGGCATGCACTCGGTGAAGAAATCGACGGGCAGGATGCCCGCCGGCCCCACGGGCTGGAAGCCCGTGCCACGGGCGCTGCTCGCCTCGCTCGCCCTCGTTCCGGCCATCGCCCTCGCCGACCCGCTCGACGAAGCCCGCCAGGCGCTGGGCGAGTCCATCCCGCTCGTGGCCGCGATGAAGGCGGAGCGCGTGCTCTCCGCGCCGGATCTGCCGCCCGGGCAAAAGGACGACGCCACCTTCCTCCTCGCGCGTGCGCTGTTCGAGATGGGCCAGGCCGAGGAGGCGCTCGCGCGCGTGCGCCCGCTGGCCGCCGCCCATTACCCCGGAGCCGCGATATTGCAGGCCCACCTGCTCGCTTCGCAGGGGAAATGGAAGGAGGCGCAGGCCGCGTATCATCCGCTGAGCGTCGCGCCGGGCACGCCGGTGGAGGCGTGGATCGGCGAAGCGGAGGCGCTCCACGCGCTCGGCCGCGACGAGGCGGCGCTCGCGCTGTTCCAGTCGGCCTCGCGCACGCTCGGCGCCCCGGTGGCGCTGCAACTGCGGATCGCGGCGCTGCAAACCGAATTGCATCACCCGGCGAAGGCCGAGGCCGTGCTTTCGAGCATCGAAGTGACCACGCCGGAAGAGCGGAAATGGAAGGAGTACATCGAGGGCCGCCGGCTGCTGCTGCGCGACCAGTTCGCGCCGGCCCTCACCATTTTCGAGGAAGTGTTGAAGGACCGCGAGCATCTGCCCGAGAGCCTCCTCGTCGCCGCCACCTTCGGCGCAACCGACGCCCGCATCGCGCTCTACGGCAGCGAGCAGGCGGACAAGGTGCTCGAGACCTTCATCTGGCGCCATCCGGAGTCGCCGTACCTCGACCAGGCTTTTCGGCGGCTCGACCAGGTCTACGCGCAGGAGGACGATCCGCCCGAGACAGAGTACCAGCGGTGGGGCGAAAAACGACAGGCGCGCCGCGCGGCGCTCGCCCATTTTTACGTCGCCAAGCTCCAATATCGCCAAAAGAAAATGAGCCGCGCGACCACGTCGCTCGAGACGTTCCTGCGCGATCACCCGGACGATCCGCTGATCGGCGAGGCGTACCTGATGTACGCCGACGTGCTGGGCCAGCGGGGCCGGCTCGAAGAGGCCGCCCTCGCGCTGGATGGCGCGATGCGTCACGCCGCCGATCCCGAGACGCGCGCGGGGATCGAGCTGCGCTCCGGCCTCATCCAGTACCAGCAGGGCGAATATCTGCTGGCCGCCACGCAGTTCGAGGCGGCGGCGCGCCGCTCCGAGAACGTGCGGCTCTCCGCCACCTTCAACGCGGCGCTGACCTCGCTGGCGCAGCGGAATTTCGAGCAGTTTCGCGGACAGTTTGCGGCCTTTGGCAGGCTGCAGCCGGCCTCGCCGCTGCGCGCCGAGCTGGCGCTGGAGCAAGGTCTCGCCCAGGCGCGGAGCGGCGATGAAAACGCGCGCGCGACGCTCTCCGCGTTTCTCCAGGAGCACGCCGACGATGCCCGCGCCGCCGAGGCGCAACTCGCGCTCGCGGAGCTGACCTTCTTCACCCACGACCAGCGCGCCCGCCCCGGGCGCACCCGCGAGAAAGCCGAGCGATACCTGGTCGCGGTCGACGCCGCCGCGCCCGCGCCCGGCATCGCCGCGCAGGCCGACTATCTCGCGATCTGGATCGCCGACGCGCAGGAACCGCGGGACGACGAGAAGGTGATCGCGCTCGCCAAGGCCTTCCTCGGCAAGCACGCCGGCACCGAGTGGATCGCGCCGGTGCGGATGAAGCTCGGGCAGATCTATTTCAACCGCGAAGACTTCGCGAACGCCGAGACCTTCTTTACGCAGCTCGCGCACGATGCGCCGGATTCACCCTTCGCCGAATCGGCGCTCTTCGCCGCCGGCCAGTCCGCGGCGAAGCTGATCAACACCGGCGCGATCGATCGCGCGCTCGCGTCGTTCGAGGCGGTGGTGAAACGCGAGGGCCCGTTCAAGCTCTACGCGCGGCAGGAGCAGGCGAACATCCAGAGCCGGCTGAGCCGCGAGGACGAGGCGTTCGCGCTCTACGATTTGATCCTCACCGCCGTGCCGCCGCCCGATCCGCAACTGCGGCAGTCGACGCTCTGCGCGAAAGGCGATTGCCTGCTCACGCTCGGCCGCCGCGAGAGCTCGAACGAGCGGCTGACCGCGGCCGTCGCGGTCTACGACGAGCTCGCCGCGCAGCCGGACGTCAGCCCCGTCTGGCGCAACCAGGCGCTCTTCAAGAAGGGGAAGGCGCTCGACCAGCTCAAGCGCCCCGACGAAGCCGCGCTCGCCTACTACGAGGTGCTGAAGCGCAGCGCGAACGGCGACCGCGAATACTTCTGGCTCTACAAGGCGGGCTTCGAGGCGGCGCGGCTGTTCGAGCAGGAGGAGAAGTGGAAATCCGCCGCCGGCATCTACGAAAAAGTCGCGGCCTTCGAAGGCCCGCGCAGCGCCGAGGCGCGCAATCGGCTGAAGCAGTTGCGGCTCGAACATTACCTGTGGGAGTAGCGCGCACGAGGAAATGCGCTTGACGGTATATTCCCGATCGGGGATATAGATGGCGTGCACCTGATCCGGATTTACCAATGCCTCTGCGATGAAACGCGGCTGCGCATCTTGAATCTGCTCACGCGTGGGCCGCTCTGTGTCTGCCATCTCCAGGACCTCCTCGGCGAATCCCAGGTCAAGATCTCCAAACACCTCGCGTACCTCAAGGAAAAGGGCGTCGTGGAGGTGCGCCGGCACCAAAACTGGATGATCTATGCGCTGCCCGCGGCTCCCTCGGCGGAACTGGCGGCGAACCTGAAATGTCTGCAGGATTGTGTGCAGACGGAACCGGTCTTCCGCAAGGATGCCGCGAAACTGAAGAAAATGCTGCCCGAAGTCGAGTGGCTCGCGAAGGCGTCCGGCTGCTGCGCTGTTCCTTCCCCACGGCCGCCCGCCGCGAAACGTCATGCGTGAATCGATCCGCAAACTCCTGTCGGAATTCCTCGGCACCTTCGCCCTGCTCTTCGCGGGCACGGGCGCGATCGTCAGCAATCACGCGAGCGGCGGCGCGATCACGCACGTCGGCATCGCCCTGACCTTTGGGCTCATTGTCCTCGTGCTCATCTACACGTTTGGCGATGTCAGCGGAGCGCATTTCAATCCCGCGGTGACCATCGGCTTTGCGGCCGCGAGGCGCTTTCCCTGGAGCGGTGTGCCGGCCTACGTCGGCGCGCAGCTCCTCGGCGCGGTGGCGGCGAGCGGGTTGCTGCGCGTGCTTTTTCCCACCGACGCCACGCTGGGCGCCGCCCTGCCGGCCGGGAGCGAAATGCAAAGCTTCGTGCTGGAGCTCGTCCTCACGTTTTTCCTGATGCTGGTGGTCCTCAATGTCTCGACCGGCGCGAAAGAGAAGGGGATCACCGCCGGGATCGCGGTCGGCGCCATCATCGCGTTGGAGGCCATGTTTGCGGGTCCAATCTGCGGCGCTTCGATGAATCCCGCCCGCTCGTTCGCGCCGGCCGTGGTCAGCGGGCACCTGGAGCACCTCTGGCTCTATCTCGCCGCGCCCGTGCTCGGCGCGCTGCTCGCCGTGCCGGCCTGCTGCGGCGTGCGGGGTGGCGGTTGTTGCACGCTTCGCTCTTCCGTCGAGAACCCATGACCAAGCCGCTCATCCTCGTGCTCTGCACCGGCAACTCGTGCCGCAGCCACCTCGCCGAAGGCATCCTCCGCCGCGAGCTCGGCACGAAGATTCACGTCGCCAGCGCCGGCTCGAAACCGGCCGGCTACGTGCATCCGCTGGCCGTCCAAGTCATGGCGGAAATCGGCATCGACATCTCCGCGCACGAGTCGAAACATTTCGACGAGTTTCTCCATGCGGAAGTGGAAACCGTCATCACCGTCTGCGGCCACGCGGATCAGGTGTGTCCGATCTTCCCCGGCCAAGTGAATCGCCACCACTGGGGCTTCGACGACCCCGCGCACGCGACCGGCACCGAGGAAGAGCAACTCGCCGTCTTCCGCCGCGTCCGAGATGAGATCGCGCGGGTGTTCGAGGCCTACGCGGCGGGGCGATTGGATGCGGGTAGATAAGCGCGGGTCTTGTCTTTTCCCGATCCCGGACGGGACGATCATCCGAAGGGGTTTGTCCATCCCTTCGGGATAACGAGCTCCACGACGCCTTGGGCGTTCGACTTGGGCGCCTTCGGCGCGCGGGAAACGCTCCGCTAACTTTGTGCTGCCATATCAAAAACAATCCTTGTCCATTTAAGATCCGCCCCTACACTTCGGCGCATGGTTGCTCCCCGGCATGCGGAAATGCCAACCCACCGGCGGTGGGCGCGGACGGCCTTTGTCGACGACGTGGCCGCGGGTGGAGCGGAAGGGCGGGACCGCACGACCGCCATTACAACACGGTGGACGGCGCTATATGTCCTCGCTGTCGTAAACGCAACGCGGTGCGCGGGGCTCGTGGGGCGTGTTGTTGCTACAACGACGGGGGGCACGACGCCGGGGGCCTCGTGGTTGGCACGACAACGGGGTGCGCGAGGCTCGTCCACCGCGTTGCGGTCGCAACGACTAGGGGACCGGCGCTCGCGCGGGGTGTCGGAGGGACGACGACGGGGACGTATAGCGTCGTCCAGCTTGTTGCTGCGGCGACGAGGAGGAGATCGCGCCCCTTTTCACCCGGGCGCCGCGGCCCCGGCGCGCTGGTCCAGAGCTGCGCGGCCCTTGGGGACGACCCCTTTTCACCCCCTGAGGCCATGAGGATACTTCGCTGGGATGACGGTACGCGCTGGGATGATATCAATGCATATCATGGAGAGCCCGGGTACGTGTTGGAGCCCGGGGACGAAAATTACCGAATTCCAGCTCCAGAGCCAGGCACGCTTTCGCAGTCCACCCGAACCTCCAGACGCTCCATGAGTAACGCCACCCCCAACAACCGCATTGTCATGATCTCCCTCGCCCGCAAGGTCCACGCGGGCCAGGTCGGTTACGCCGCCACCGTCGGCCTGATGCATCACCTCGCCCCCGCCAT
>DASYIS010000298.1:0-4983 GCA_035997375.1 Chthoniobacteraceae bacterium | reverse complement strand
TCAGCGCGCCGCTCATGCTCGCCTTTGGGCAGGTGCGCGAGGTGGGTGCGGAGTTCTATCTGGAGGTGGCCGCGCTGTACCTGCCGTTCGTGATCATCCCGGCGCTCTTTGGGTCGTGGCTCGTGGTGTTCACGGTGCGGTTCCTCTCCGGCCGGCTGGGGAAGTGGGTCCTCGTCGGCGGGGCGGTCGCGGTCGTGCTGGCGCTGATTATCGGCCTGAAGCCGGTGTCGGAATCCGAGCTCGCGCTGCAGCAGCACGCGTTGATTTTTGACAAGCTCCTGAGCCACACCAAGCTCGCGATCAATCCCTACATGCCGAGCGCCTGGCTCATCCGCTCGACGCTCGCGTGGAGCGATCGGCTGCCGAAACAGGGCGCCTTTTATTTCCTGCTGCTCGCGAGCAATGCGGCGATGGGCCTGGTCGTCGGGTTCGAGTTCGTGGGGCGCTGTTTCTATGGAAGCTGGGCGGCCACTTTCGCCTCGCGCGCCGCGCATTTTCAGCGGCGCAGCCTCGCGCGGCGTAGCGCGCATCGGCGGGAATCGTGGCTCGAGCGGATCGTCGGGCTCGCGCGGCCGTTCTCGCCGCCGGCGGCGGCGCTGGCGCTGAAGGATATCCGCCTCTTCTGGCGCGACCCCACGCAGTGGATCCAGTTCATGATCTTCTTCGGGCTGCTCTGCATCTACGTGGTGAATCTGCGCAACATCGCGCTCACCTTTCAGAGCGCGTTTTGGGAGTCGATGATCTCCCATTTCAACCTCGCCGCGTGCGGGCTCACGCTCTCGACGCTGACCACGCGCTTCGTCTTTCCGCAGTTCTCGCTCGAGGGCCGGCGCATCTGGATTCTCGGCCTCGCCCCGTTCGGGCTGCACCGCCTGCTCCTGCAGAAGTTCGCGCTCTCGGCCTTCGTCTCCGTCTCCATCACGGGGGTGATGATCACGGCCTCGTCGATCATGCTCAAGCTGCCCGCGGGGCGGATCGCCTTCTACCTCTCGGCCGTCGTCATGATGTGTCTCGCGCTCTGCGGGCTCTCGGTGGGGCTCGGCGCGCTCTTCCCGAATTTCAAGGAGGAGAACCCGTCGAAGATCGTCTCGGGCTTCGGCGGCACGCTTTGCCTCGTCCTCTCGTTCATCTACCTGCTCCTCTTTCTCGTGCTGACTCTGCCGGGCTTGGGCGGCTGGATTCATCTGCCGCCGTGGCTCGTGCTCGGCGCCGCCGGCCTCCTCACCCTCGCCGCGCTCGTCATTCCGATGCAACTTGCGTGGCGCCGCGTGAAAAGGCTGGAAATTTAATCCGCGCCTTTCTATTACTTCGCCAGCCTCGTTACGCTATGCCGCCTCCTTCACGCCACGATCAGGAATATCTGGAACTCCCCGAAGACGAACTCTCCGGCGAACACCTGGAAACCCAGGTGCAGAAAGCCCAGGAGCAGCTCGTCTCGCTCAAGCGTCAGCAGGACCAAATCGAGAAACAGAAGCGCGAGCTCGAGGAGCTGTCGCGCCGGCAGGAGAGCCTGCAGGTCGGCCGGCACGAGATGGTCGAGAAGATCACGCGCGCCATGGTCGTGCTGGAGCGCGAGGCGTACGACGCGCAGAAGCGCGTGGAACTGCTTCAGAACATCCACGACACCTTCACCGCGCATCAGCAGAATCTTGAGGCGATCAATCCCAAGGCCTGGGAGGGTCTCGACATCAATCGCGAGCTGACGAAGGCGCTGAGCGCGGTCGACGACGCGCGCGCCGAGTACAGCCGCACGCTGCCGAAGATCAGCTCGCAGACGGACGAGGGCGGCGATCGCGTGGCGGAGAGCGTCGGGTTCCAGATGGATTACGCGCGGGCCGAGACGGAGAAGAGCTTCGGCTACTGGCTCCGGTCGGGCTTCGCCTTTACCCTGCCGCTCGTGCTGGTCGGGGTGACCATCGCTTTGATCATCTGGTCCATGCGCCCGGCGGGCCCATAGCAACCGTTTCACGCATATGCCTGCATCTCGCGCCCAACCCTCCGCACCCGTCACCGCCGTGCCGAAAAAGAAACGCAAAGGCAAAGAAGAGCCACCGGCTCCGGACACCACGCTCGACTCGAAGAAAAAAGCGATGGCCGCCGAGGAGGCGAAGCTGCGCGACCAGATGGAGCGCTACCAGCGCCTGATCGAGAACGCGCCCAAGCTCGCCAAGGAGCGCGAGCGCCGCCGGCGCGAGCAGTTCGTCGACCGCGCCTCGCGGGCGGATCATCGCCCCGGCTCGCGCGCCGCGTTGCCGGATCGCCGCTACGAGCTGAACCCCGGCGCCCCCGCGCGGCAGAAGCGGCTCCGGGCGGAGCGGAACCAGGGGCGGCTGATGTTCTTCATCCTGCTGCTGATTTTTGCGGGGGTGGTGGGGTGGTTGTATTTCTCGATGATGAAGTGAGGCATGCCGTCGCGGTGCTTCCAACCATCGCTCGGGAAGGCTGGCACATCGCCTGCTAAGATCACCCAGTGTGGACATGAAGCAGCCCGCCAATCATCTACGCTACCGCGAGGAAGACCTCCGGCTGGTCTCGCTGGCCGAGCTCTCGGTTCGGGCGCGCATCAGCCTGGCCTTCATTCGGCTCTGCATCGACTGCGGCTGCGCGACCGAGGGCGGATTGCTGAGCCAGGCCGGCCTGCTGGACTGGCTGTTCGACCACTATCCGAAGGTCCGCCTCGCGAGCGGACTGGTGCCTTTTGCCTGCGTCGACGGCGTGGCCGGCGATCTGCAGCCGAAGTTGCGGATGGCCAACGCGATCCTCACGATCCTCGAATTCGGCGAGTCGCGGAGCAGCAAGCCCGAGGAAAAGCAGCAGCTCCAGTGGATCCGCAAAACGATCGACGCCTCGCTCGACCGGGCGTGAGAGGTTCGTAGTTCCGCCTTCAGGCGGCCAGGCGCCGCCAACCGAGGGGCTCTGGAATCTAAGGGCCTCGGCCAACCGCGCACTCCCGGACCGCCTGAAGGCGGAACCTACGAACTCCCCAACCGCAGAAATTGCGCGTGAACCCGCGCGCCATGCGGTTACATTGCCCAACCGTATGAACCTGCTCCGCCTCTGGATCGCCCTGGCCGTCCTCGCCCTTCCGCTGCGCGCCGGCGAGACCGGGCTCGCCGGCGGGTTGGCGGCCGAGCCGTTTGCGCTGCGGTTTTCTTCCGCCAACGCCACCGCCTCGGAGGCCGTGGTTTCCGTGAAAGCGGGGACCATCTGGAAGACCGCCGACGGTGCCCTCTTCGTCGCGCTGCGGTCCGCCGAAAACGTGGTGCCGGCCAGGACGACCGCGGCCTTGAGCGTCCCCGCGGCCGCGCTTTCCACCAAGGCTGCCTGGAAACCCGGCGCGCCGGTTGCGCCGGCCGAGTCCGCCGAGCCGCGCGTGGCGTCGCTCCTCACCTACCTCGCCACCCGCAACGATGTCCCCCGCGAGACGAGCCAGCTCGTCGTCCTCGCGCTCACGGAGAACATCGGCTTCGCCGATTGGCAGACCTATGCCGCCGCGGCTCAGCCGGCGAAGCCCGCCGCTCCGGGAGGCGACGTCGCGGTCGCGCTCGACGCCCTGACGATCCTGCGCGCGGCGGCGCCGCAAGGCCGGTTCGCGCTCGCGTCGGACGCCGCGCTGAAACAGCGCGCGCTGCACGATCCCGTCCTGCGCGGCCAGGCGCGCCAACTCTTCGGGCTCGCGGTTCCCGGCGACGCGCCGCCCGGCGCCGTCGCCCCGGATCTCGGACAACTCATGCACACCAAGCCCGGCGACAATTGCCCCATCTGCCAGATGCGCGCGCAGATGCAGAAGGCAGCGGATGTACCGTAGGTTTCGCCCCCGCGTGAAAAAGTTGCGTTCATCGCCTGCATAGGGTTCGCTCACGGGATGCTCCTGACGCAGCTTCGCGAAATCTACGACACGCCGTTTTTCGACCTCATTTCGCGGGCGCGCGCTTCTTACCTGGAGCACTGGAGCGGCAATGAGGTGCAGCTCTGCACGCTGCTCTCGATCAAAACCGGCGGCTGCTCGGAGGATTGCGGCTACTGTGCGCAGAGCGCGCGTTATCACACCGGCGTGAAGGCGGAGCGCCTGATGGAGACGGACGCGGTGATGGAGGTCGCCCGGCGCGCGAAAGAAAACGGCTCCACGCGCTTCTGCATGGGCGCGGCGTGGAAGGGTGTGCGCGAGGGCGACGCGAAGTTCGAGCAAGTGCTCGGGACCATCCGCGAAGTGAGCAAGCTCGGGATGGAGGTCTGCGTCACGCTCGGGCAGCTCTCGCCCGGCGCCGCGCGGCAGCTCAAGGACGCCGGCGTCACCGCGTACAATCACAACATCGACACCTCGCCGGAATTCTACCCGGAGATCGTGACGACCCACACCTTCCAGGATCGGCTCAACACGATCGAGGCCGTGCAGCAGGCGGGGATGGATGTCTGCTGCGGCGGCATCATCGGCCTCGGCGAGACGGTCGAGGATCGCCTGAAAATGCTGGAGGTCCTGACGAATTTCGACCCCGCGCCGGAGAGCGTGCCGATCAACTGCCTCATGAGCATGCCGGGCACCCCGCTGGAAGCGCAGCCGGCGGTGGAGGTCTTCGAGCTGGTGCGCCTCATCGCCACCACGCGGCTCGCGTTGCCGAGCGCGAAAGTGCGCCTGAGCGCGGGCCGCACGCGGTTGAGCAAGGAAGCCCAGGCGCTCTGCTTTTTCGCCGGCGCGAATTCGATTTTCTACGGGGACAAATTGCTGACGGCGGGGAATCCGGGGGTGGAATCCGACCGCGCGCTCTTCGCCGAGTTGGACCTCGTGCCGCAAGCGTCGCGCTGCGCGGAGATGCCGGAGGCGGTGGCGGTGTGAGCCTTTTCCTTTTCATGCACAATATCGCAGCGGCCGGGTTAGGCGGCAGTCGCGCGGTGCCGGCAAAGGCGCGGAGCTGCGCGAAGCGCTCGAAAACGGTGTGTAGAGGCGGCTCTCCCCTGGGCCTAAGGCGAACGGGGGTGCCGCCT
>DASYIS010000297.1:0-1845 GCA_035997375.1 Chthoniobacteraceae bacterium | reverse complement strand
GCAAGCCGGCGCCTTGCGTGACCTGGTAGAGGAGGCCGTCGACATAGAGCGGTGAAGCTACGTAGCCGCGGTCGAAGGGGTTCTTCTTTTTGTCCACCGTGAGCTCATCCTCGGCCCACTCGGTCTTGAACTTGAGGTCCGCCGCGAGCTTGCCGCCGTCGGTGCTGGCGGGAATTTTGAAGGAGCGCATCCCTTTCGTCTCGTCGTTCGCACGCGGGTAGCCGACGTGGGCAAAGATGGTGTCCCCCTCGACGATCGGGGTCGAGACCGAGTCGCCGAAGGAGCCCGCGTCCCAGATGGCCTGGCCGTCGCGGATGCGGGTGAAGAATCCCCACTGAAAGCAGGCAACGAGCTCCTTCCCCGACTGGACCCGGAAGAGCGAACCATAGGTGTTGAAGGCTTTGGCCGGTGCGGTCCAAGCGAGCCGGCCCGAGTCCGCCTCGTAGGCGCGCATCTCGTTGGCCCAGACGACGAGCCGGTATCCGCCCAGCAGCGGGCTGGCAAAGTTCCCGTGCTCGCTCATGTCGGTGCCGCCGCGATTGATCCATTTGCGGTGGCCGTCGAGGTCGTAGCAGGCGACGACGCCGGTGGTGTAGAAGACGAAGACGTGCTTCCCGTCGCTGGTCGGGGTCGGCCCGCTGAAGCCGAAGACCACCTGCCGCCAGTCGTGATTGAATTTCTTTTTGTCGATGGCGAGCTGCGCATCCTGGATTTGCTTTTCGAGGTCCCGCTTGCGCTTGAGCACCGGATCGAGGGCGTGCGGCGCGGAGGTCATGGCCGTGGGCAGCGCGGCATTGAGCGCCGTCACCGCATCGGCATTCGCCTTGTCCAGATCTGCGAGGAGCGGGGTCAGCTTTTCCGCATAGGCCGGGTTGGCTTTGCGCTCCTCTTCGCTCAGCCCCTCGAACTCCGGGGCGGAGCGAAGCCAAATGATGCGGCCGGTTTTCTTGTCCAGGCAGATCAGGTCCTGGACCTCCGCGGTAAGGAAGATCCGGTCGCCGACGACGATCGGGCTGCTCACGCCGTTGTTCGGCAGCGGCGTCATCCAGACGATTCCCTTCGTGGTGTAGCCATCCGGGCCCGCCTTGCGCTCCCACGCGGTGGGCCCGGTGGCTCCGGGAAAGCGTCCCGTCCCATCGCCGCGCCAGCCGAGCGGGGATTCGGGCGAAGGTGCAAACTGCCCCGAGCCCAGCGGGGCCGCGCCGGCGGCCGCGAGAAAGGCTGGAACCAGCGCGTAGACAAGTAATCGTACCGCGTTTCCAAACGGACCACTGGCAGGAAAGAACCGACTCGTGTCTGGGGACATCCCGCGAATCCTGAGAACGCGGGAGCGTGGCGTCAATCGTGCGCGCTGGAACTGCGGGGCTGAGATTCAATGCGAAAACTCGTACGGCGCCGAAGGGGTCCAGCGGGATCGAGAGCGGCGTCCCTCCCCGCGCTGACGGGCGAGGGATGGCCTCGCGAGCGGTGCGCTCCATTCCGGCGTGGTCCGCACAGTCCTCTGTGCGGGATCGTGCCGCGCCGCACAGGGACTGTGCGGACCACGCCCAAAAACCGCTTGCACTTCCCGCCAACTTGGCAATTATGCAAGTAAGTACTTGCATGACTCTCCTCGCCGCTCCTGAACTCTCCACCCGCGACCGCCTCCTCGATGCGGCGCTCGAAGTCTGCGCACGCCGGGGGTTGCACGGGTCGACGACGCGCGAGATCGCCGACGAGGCGCAGGTCAACGAGGTGACGCTCTTTCGGCATTTCGGCAGCAAGGCGAAGCTCGTGGTCGCGCTGGTGAAGCGGTCCGTTTCCTCGCAGATCGAGGCGCTGATCGATGCCGATCCGCTGGAGAAC
>DASYIS010000296.1:0-11753 GCA_035997375.1 Chthoniobacteraceae bacterium | reverse complement strand
TGCCGCTGGCGCCGGCGGGCGTGGCGGGCCTGCTGAACGTGCGCGGCGAGCTCGTGACCGCGATCGATCTCCGGCCGCGGCTCGAGCTGCCGGCGCGCGCGGCCGATTCCGCGCCCATGAACATCGTCCTCCGCACCGCCGAGGGCGCGGTCAGCCTGCTCGTGGATAGCGTTGGCGAGGTCATCCGCGTGAGCGACGACGATTGCGAGCCGCCGCCGCCGACCCTGCGCGGGCCGGCGCGGGCGCTGACCGACGCGGTGGTGAAACTCCACGATCGGCTGCTCCTGCGGCTGAATACCCAGGCCGTCATCAGCAGCCCCGCGGTCACCCCTCTTTAGAACGACTCTCTTATGAAATGGACCATTAAACGAAAACTTCTGGGGCTGGCCACGGTCAGCGCCGTGCTCGCGCTGGCTCTCGGCGCCTCGGGTTTCTGGGGCGTGCGTCACGTCAAGACGGTGACCGACCGGATGGAGATCAATTACCTCACCATTCAGCGGCACATGGCGGCCGACGAGATGCACGACGCGCTGCACGCGGATGTGCTCGGCGCCCTGCTCGTGAAGGAAGTGGCGCGCGAAGGCGAAGGCGACGCCGCGAGCGACCTGGAGAAGCACACGCTGCAATTCCGCACGGCGCTGGAACAGCTCGACGAGCTCGATTTGCCAGCGGAGGTCAAGAAGGCGATCGGCGAGCTGCGGCCCGCGATCCATGAGTACATTGCCACCGCGCAGAATGTCGTTCACCTGGCCGGGAAAGATCGCGATGCCGCGCTCGCGCAATACCCCGCCTTTCAAACTTCGTTCGAGAAGATCGAGACCTCGATGAATCGGCTGAGCGAGGTGATCGATCGCGGCGTGGAGCAATCCCGCCAGAACGCGGCGGCGACGCAGCAATCCACCCAGCTCTTCCTGATCATCGTCGTGACCCTCGGCACGCTGTGCGTCTTCGCGATCGGCTACGCGGTCGCCCGCCGGCTGGTCGGCAGCGTGGGCCAGGTGGTGAACATGGCCGGCCGGCTCGCGGACGGCGACCTCACGGTCAAAGTGGAGCCGACGAGCAACGACGAGCTCGGCGATCTCGTGCAGACGATGAACGAGCTCGGCGGACATTTGCGCACCGCGATGCGCGGGATCGGCGAGGGGGCGACGGCGCTGGCCTCCGCGGCCGAGGAGTTGACCGCCGTCAGCCAGCAGATGAGCTCGAACGCGGAAGAAACGTCCGCGCAGGCCAACGCGGTCTCGGCCGCCGGCGAGCAGGTCAGCAACAGCGTGCAAACGGTGGCCGCGGGGTCCGAGGAAATGGCCGCGAGCATCCGCGAGATCGCGAAGAACTCGAGCGATGCGGTGAACATCGCCGCGGAAGCGGTGAAGACGACCGAGGCGACGAACGTCACGATGAGCAAGCTCGGCACGAGCAGTGCGGAGATCGGCCAGGTCATCAAGGTCATCACCTCCATCGCGCAGCAAACCAATCTCCTGGCGCTCAACGCCACGATCGAAGCGGCGCGCGCCGGCGAGGCGGGCAAGGGTTTCGCGGTCGTCGCCAATGAAGTCAAGGAGCTGGCAAAGGGGACCGCGCGGGCGACGGAGGACATCAGTGCGAAGATCGAGGCGATGCAGGCCGATGCGAAGAACGCGGTCGAGGCGATCGGGCAGATCCGCGCGATCATCCACAAGATCAGTGACTACCAGCACTCGATCGCCGGGGCGGTGGAGGAGCAAAGCGCCACCACGTCCGAGATGAGCCGCAACGTGGCGGAAGCGGCGAAGGGGAGTTCCGAGATCGCACAGAACATCGCCGGCGTCGCGCAGGCGGCGGCGAGCACGAGCGCGGGCGCGAACCAGACCGAGTCCTCCGCGAGCGAGCTGGCCCGGCTGAGCGCCGACCTGCACCGGCTCGTCGACCAATTCCATCTCGATGAAGGCGTGCCGCAGGTGAAGACCGCCGCGCCCATCGCCGCCCCGGCCCGCAAGATTCACCGCACCAACGGCCACGCGCGCCCGCTCGCTCACTTCCGCCATTAAACCCGCCATGCACGCTCTCATCGTCGACGACTCCCGAACCACCCGCGCCATCATCGCGCGCCTCTTGCAAGGGCTCGGCTACACCACGTCCGAAGCGCCGGATGGCGCCGCCGCGCTCCGGCTCCTGGAGGCGCAAGGCGCGCCGGAGATGGCGTTTGTCGACTGGAACATGCCCGAGATGACCGGCCTCGAATTCGTGCAAAGCGTGCGCAAGGAAGCGCGCTATGACGGGATGCAAATCGTCATGGTCACGAGCGAAAACGACATGGCTTTCGTGACCCAGGCGCTCACGGCCGGCGCCAATGAATACCTGATGAAGCCCTTCACGAAGGAAGCCCTCGAAGAAAAAATCGCCCTGCTCGGGCTCTCCTAAACCGTCTCTTATGAACTGGAACATCAAACGAAAACTCCTCGGCCTCGCCGCGGTCAGCTCCATGCTCGCGCTGGCGCTCGGGATCTGCGGCTACTGGGGCGTCTCCGGCCTCGGCACCGCCACGACGCGGGTCGCGACCCACGCGGAAGTGGCGCGCAACTTTGCCGAAGCGGACGAGATGCACGACGCCATCCACGCGGATGTCCTCGCGGCGATCGTTGCCGCCACCGCGGCGCACGGCGACCTGAAGGAAACGCAGGCACATCTCGAGGAGCACGTGCAAAACATGCAGAAGGATCTGGAAACCGTCGATCGGCTGGAGACGGATGAAACGCTCCGCAAGGCCCTGGCGGAGCAGCGCCCCCGCCTCGAATCTTACGTTGCCATCAGCCGGAAGATTGTGGCGCTCGCGGCTCGCGACTCCCAGGCGGCCTTGGCGGAGCTAGCCGCTTTCGATGACATCTTTCTGGCTCTGGAAAAGGAGTTGAACCACCTCGAGGAGGTCATCGTGAAGACGGCGGATCACTCCATCGCCACTGCCGCGCAGACGCAGTCGTTCACGAAAAACTTCCTCCTCATCGCCGTCCTGGCGGGGACGCTCGCCATCTTCGGCCTCGGCTATACGGTCGCGCTGCAATTCTCGCACAGCATCGGCTCCAGCGCGGCGGCGGTCGTCGCTTCCGCCGATGAATTGACCGCGCTCAGCCAGCAAATGAGCGCGAACGCGGAGGAGACTTCCGCGCAGGCGACGACGGTTTCCGCGGCCGGCGAGCAGGTGAGCAACAGCGTGCAAACCATCGCCGCCGGCTCGGAAGAGATGGCCGCGAGCATCCGCGAGATCGCGAAGAACTCGAGCGACGCCGTGATGATCGCGTCCGAGGCCGTCCGCACGACCGAGGAGACGAATGCCATCGTGATCAAGCTCGGCGCGAGCAGCGCGGAGATCGGCCAGGTGATCAAGGTCATCACTTCCATCGCCCAACAGACCAATCTGCTCGCCCTCAACGCGACGATCGAAGCGGCACGCGCCGGCGAGGCGGGCAAAGGTTTCGCTGTCGTCGCCAACGAAGTGAAGGAGCTGGCCAAGGGGACCGCGCGGGCGACTGAGGACATCAGCGCGAAGATCGAAGCGATCCAGGGCGACACGAAAAACGCGGTCGAAGCCATCGGCCAGATCCGCGCCATCATTCACAAGATCAGCGATTACCAGCACTCGATCGCCGGGGCGGTGGAAGAGCAGAGCTCCACGACTTCCGAGATGAGCCGCAACGTGGCGGAAGCCGCGAAGGGAAGCTCCGAGATTGCGCAGAACATCGCCGGCGTCGCGCAGGCGGCCTCCGGCACGAGCGCGGGCGCCAATGACGCCGAGGCTGCGGCCGCTGCGCTCGCGCAACTCGGCGCGGAATTGCACCGGCTTGTCGGCGGCTCACGGCGCACGGAGAAACCAGCGGCCGTGCGCGCCGCGCGCAATGGGGCAACGCCACACGTCGGCAATGGCCGGCTGCCGAAGCTCGTCGCCTTGCGTTCCTAATCCGGCCCACACTCTTCAATGCCGCCGCCCATTCGAACCCTCGTCGTCGCCGACACCGTCGCCGCGCGCCGATGCCTCGCGGAGGCCCTGGCAAACGACGCCGGCATCGAAGTGATCGGCACCGCGCCAAACCAAAAGATCGGCGTCGCCAAGGTGCTCGCGCTGCGACCGGACGTGGTCACTATCGCGCCGGAGATGGCGGAAAACGGCGCGCGGGAGATGGTGCGCGCGATCCGCCATGCCCACCCGCGCCTGCCGGTCATCCTCTTCAGCTCCGCCGCCAGTCCGGGCCATGGAGTCATGCGCGAGCTGATGGCGAGCGGCGCGAGCGCGTTCATTCCCACCCGCGACGGTGCCGACCGGGACGCGGTCGGACTCAGCATTCGCGACGAGCTCATTCCGAAAATCAAGGCGCTCTGCACGCGCGCGCTGGAGCGGCTGGAGCGCATCGACATCGTCGCGATCGGCGTCTCGACCGGCGGGCCGAACGCGCTGCCGGTGCTCCTCTCGGCGCTGCCCGGCGACTTCCCGGTCCCGATCGTCATCGTGCAGCACATGCCGCCGGTCTTCACTCAGAAGCTCGCCGAGCGGCTGCATGCGAAGTGCGCGCTCGAGGTGGTGGAGGCGGCGGCGGGCGATCCGCTGCGCGCCGGCCGCGTCTCGCTCGCGCCCGGCAATTTTCATCTTGTCGTCGCCGCCGCCCGGGGCGCGCTGCGCTTCGAACTCAACCAGGGGCCGCAGGAAAACTCGTGCCGCCCGTCGGTCGATCCCCTCTTCCGCTCGATCGCCGTCGCGTACGGCGCGCACGCCCTCGGCGTGGTCATGACCGGCATGGGCCGCGACGGCCTCCAGGGCTGCGAAGCGCTGCGCGCCACGGGCGGGCAGATCATCGCGCAGGACGAAGCGACGAGTGTCGTCTGGGGCATGCCCGGCAGCGTCGTCCGCGCCGGCCTCGCCGATGCCGTCCTCCCGCTCGAGGGACTCGCCAGCGAGATCCTGCGCCGTGTCCAGCTCGGCCGCCCTTCACGGTTTTCCACTCCCGCCCATGTCCGTTAACGCGCCCGATTTCGAATACGTCCGCGACCTGATGCGCGACGCCGCGGCGATCGTGCTCGAGCCGGGCAAGGAATACCTCGTCGAGACGCGCTTGGAACCGCTCGCGCGCAGCGAAGGCTTTGCGACGCTCGGCGGCATGGTCTCCGCGCTCCGCCTCGGTGGGACGAAAGGGCTCCAGAGCAAAGTGGTCGACCGCATGACGACGAACGAGACCTCGTTCTTCCGCGACCTGAGTCCCTTCGACGCCCTCAAGCACACCGTCCTGCCCGAGCTCATCGCGCGCCGCGCGCAGGAGCGCACGCTGAACATCTGGTGCGGCGCCTGTTCCAGCGGCCAGGAGCCGTACAGCATCATGATGCTGCTGCGCGACGCCTACCCCCAGCTCGCCGATTGGAACATCTCGCTCCTCGCCACCGACCTCAGCGCCGAGATGCTCGAGCGCGCGCGCGCCGGCGTCTATTCGCAGATGGAAATCAACCGCGGCCTCCCCGCGCCGATGCTCGTGAAGTACTTCGAAAAGCGCGCGAACGACTGGCGCATCGTCGACCGCGTCCGCCGCGGCATCGAGTTCCGCGAGCTGAACCTCTGCCGCCCTTGGTCCGGCATCCCGCGGATGGACCTCATCTTCCTGCGCAACGTCATGATCTACTTCGCCCCGGAAGCCAAGCGCACCATCCTCACCCAAATCCGCTCGCTGTTGCGACCGGACGGCTACCTGTTCCTCGGCGGAGCGGAGACGACGTATGGGTTGGACGAGGCGTACGAGCGCGTGGTGTTTGGCAAGGCGGCGGCGTATCGGGTGAAGGGGTGATCGACGCCCGTGCCACCCTCGCGAGGTGGCGCGAAGGTCGGCTGCCGAGCGCGGTCGCGGGCCTGGTCAGCCGGCCGGTCATCGCCGTGCCGACCAGCGTCGGCTGCGGCGCGAGCTTCGGTTTCGGCGCGGCCTACGCGGCGGCGCAGATCAATTGCGCGCTGCACCTCGCCGCGCACCCCGCGAAATAGCGGCGCGGCCCTGGATGCCCGGCGCGGCGGAGGGAGAATGGTCTGGCGGGCGCGCCTCCCGACGCTTTACCTTTCGCCTCCATGCAGGAACTGCGGCTGTTGTTTTCCCCCTCGGGTGATGGTTCGTTCACCGTCCAACTCGAAGACGCGCCCCACCATGCCGTCGGGGTGCCCGCGCTGCTTCGACCATTCCTCGACGAGGATGACTACGAAAGCCTCCGCTGGTACCTGGAGGAATACATGGATCTGCCGGATGGCGGCGCGGTGGTGCGGGCGCAAGGCGTCGAGCGCCAGCTCGCGGAATGGGGCCGGCGGCTGCACGACACCGTCTTCGCCGCCCCGGAAAATGCCACGCTGCTCCGGCAACTCCTCGCCGGGCCCGAGTCGCGCGAGTTAACCATCGCCACCGCGGAGAGCGCGCTCCTGCGCCTGCCGTGGGAACTCATGGCCGATGCCGCTGGCAGCCTCGCCCAACGCGTCGCCGTGCGCCGGCAGCTCGAAGAGCCGGCCGAGCTTGCCGCGCGCGAGGTGCAGCTTCCGCTCCGGATGCTCTACATCGTCAGCCGGCCGGACGACACCGGCTTCATCGATCCGCGGCTCACCACGCAGGCGCTGTTCAAAGCACTGGATCCACTCGGCGGCCATGTCCATCTCGACTTCTGCTCCCCGCCGACGCTGGCGCGTCTGGAGGAAATGCTGAGTGAGTCGAAGAGCGATCCCTACGACATTGTGCACTTCGATGGCCACGGTGCATTCCTCCCGGAAGCGCAGATCGGCGCGCTTTGCTTCGAGCACCCGGACGACGTCTCGCTCACCACCAAAACCGACCTGGTGAGCGCCGACCGGCTGGGCAACTTGCTGGTGAAATACCAGGTGCCGCTCGTCGTCCTGGCCGCTTGCCGCAGTGGCACGCTGGGCAGGACGGCCATTTTCCGCTCCGTGGCTCCGCGCTTGATCCAGGTCGGGATCGGCAGCGTGCTTTCCATGGGATATGCCGTTCACGTCAGAGCCGATCAATTGCTCTTCGATCGCTTCTATCGCGAGCTCGCGCGCGGTGCGACGATTGGCCAGGCGGTCATGGAGGCCCGCACGGTTCTGCGCGTCAATGCGGACCGGTGGATCGAGCACGGCCCGCAGGGTCGAGCCGTCAGGCTCCAGGACTGGTTCCTCCCGCACCTCTACCAGCGCGGAGCGGACGAGCCGCTGCTGCCGCCCGCCGCGGTGCCACCCGAGCCCGTGCGGCAGTTCGATCTCTTCCTCAGCCACAACAAAGACCAGAAGGCGCGCGTGGAGAAGCTCGCGCGCGCGCTTTCCGACAAGCACGGACTGCGCGTCTGGTGGGATGCCTGGGAGATGCTCCCGGGCACGATCGAGCAGCAGTGCGACCAGGGAATTCAGCGCAGCCGCTTTACCGTCGTGGCCGTCTCTCGAGGCGCGCTCACTTCACGATGGGTCAATTGGGAAATCGCCGCCGCCGTTCGTCACGGGCGACGCAAAAGCCATATCATCCCGTTGCGGCTGGATGATCTCGAAATCCAACCCGAACTGCAGGATCTGCATTGGATCGATCTGCTCGATCCCGCCGAGGACGCCAGTGGCCTCATCCGGCTGGCCTCCCTCATTCGCGCGCTCGACGCGGCGGATACCCAGGAGCGCCGCGGCTTCCGCCCGCCGCCGGAGCACGGACAGCCGGGCGCCTTTCCGCGACCTCCGCAGTACGGATTCCAAGGCCGGGCGCCCGAGCTTCACGATCTCGAACGCGCCTTTCGGCGCGGGCGCGGCATCGTGCTCCACGCGATGGGTGGCATGGGCAAGACCACCCTCGCCGGCGAGGCCGCGCTCTGGTGGACGCGTAGCGGGCTGTTCCGCGACGGCGCGTGCTTCATCAGCTTCGAGCGACCGATCAATGCCGAGCGCGTGATCGCCGTGCTCGGCGAATACTGCGGGGGGCCAAACTTTCATTCGCTCCCCGCCTCCGAGCAGCGCCGGCGCGCCATCGAGTTCATGCGCGACAAGGCGGTCCTCATGGTATGGGACAACTACGAAAGCGTCCTGCCCGCGTTCGGAGCTCCGACGTTTGTAGTTCCGCCTTCAGGCGGTCCGGCGCTCGGAGTTCCGCCTCTAGGCGGCTCTGAGTTCGAAGTTCCGCCTTCAGGCGGCTCCGGCCCGGACCGGCTAAAGCCGGAACTACAAACCCCCTACACCGAAGCCGTGCGGCGCGAACTGGCGGAGCTTTTCCACGACCTCACCACCGGGCCGGGCCGCGGCTGCGTGCTCGTCACCTGCCGGCCCGGCGACACCGGCTTGCCCGGCGCGCGCCGATTCGAGCTGCACGGTCTGGCCCGCGCGGACAGCCTCTGGCTGCTCCACCGCATCCTGGAGCGCGACGGCGCCTCGCTCAGCGATCCCCGGCTCGCGCGCGATCGGCTCGAACCGCTCCTGCGCGACCTCGCCGACCATCCGCTCTCGCTGGAACTCGTCGGCCCGCACCTGCGCACGATGACGCCGGAGCAGATTCGTGCGGACTTTGGCAAGCTAGTGGAGACGATGCGGCAGGACTCGGATCAGAGCCGAAACACCTCGTTGCGCGCCTCACTGGAATTCTCCCGCCGCCACCTCAGCCCCGCCGCCCGCGCGGCTCTGCCTTGGCTCGGCCTGTTCAGCGGCGGCGTGTTTGAGATCAATCTTCTCGCGATATGCCAGATCGAACCGGCGGCGTGGACCGCGATTCGCGCCGAGTTGCAAGGCATCGCACTGCTGCGGACGGAGGACGACCGCCAGATCGGCGACCGCCCCTTCCTGCGCTTCCACCCCACGCTCGCCATCGCCTCCGCGGATGCCGGCCTGGCAGAAAGGCCGGAAATCCGTGAGCGCTTCCAGAAGGTTTATCTCGGCCTAATGGGGACCTTGGAGAAAGCGTTGCGCGGCCACCAATCCCGCGCGGCTTTGGCAATCCTCGACCGTGAGGAGATGAACTGGCGTACTGCCGTCCGCTGGGCCATCGCCAGCGGCCAGCACCCAATCGCGGCGGCACTGGGGAACACGTTCTCCACGTATCTGCAAATGTCAGGCCGCCTTCGCGAACGCGATGCTTGGGTGCAGATGCTTCACGAGGCGGTGACCCAGGCGGGCTTCACGGCAGAAGCCGCCGACTACGAGCGGCAACACGCCTGGACGCAGTTCACCCAAGGCGATCCAAAAGGGGCGGTGGACAAGCTCCGGTCCCTCGTCCAGCGCCTCCGCCAGACCACCGAGTTTGATCCGGCGGTTCAGCTGGCGATGACAACGTTGATGCTGGGCCGGGTTCTGGATCACGCCGGCGCCACTGCCCAAGCCGTTCCTGTTCTGCGCGAAGCCGGCGGCCTGTGTGAGCGATTGGTGGAACGCGCCGGCGGATGTCCGTGGGAGCGACTTCTGAAATCCCCCGATCACGCCAAAGCCGCCGTCGAACTGGCCAACCTCTCCGCCGCAATGGGCGACCTCTCAACCGCACTGCGCAATGCTGGCAAGCATGAGGAAGCCTTGGTGATCGCGGAAAAAGCACTCACCATTGACGAACGACAAGGCGATCGTCGCCAAGTTGCTGCCGGTCACGGCCAATGTGCCAGAATTCTCATGGAAATGGGCCGCTTCGATGAGGCCGATACCCGCAATGAACTGGCCCTCGACGCCGCCCGCCAGGCCGGGGACAAGGAACTTGAGGGAGGCCTGCTCCAGCATCAAGGTGGCCTTGCCAGACAGCGAAACCAACTCGACCGCGCCACTCTCTTCTACCAGCTGGCGCTCCAGCGCTTTCAGGAAGCCGACGCAAAGGGCCACATGATGAGGACCTACAATCTCCTCGGCGTGGCTGAACAGTACGCGGGTCGCCTCGCCGAATCGCTGGCTTGGTATGGGAAATCTCGTGAACTGGCGGTGCACTTGAAGGATCAACCCAATCTTGGCGCTGTCGCGGGGAACATCGCGAATGTGCATCTGATGGAAGGCAAAGCGGCGCGTGAACTCGGAGACGAGGGCGCCGCCCGCCGGCACTTCGAGGAAGCCCGCTGCTCCGTGGAGGAAAGCCTGAAAGTTTGGCAAACCCAGAAAAACAAACCCAATGAAGCCAAATCCCTAGTCCAGCTTGCCCAAGCTCAATTTGAGCTCCGCCAACTCGACGAAGCCGAAGACTGCGCGCTACGCGGTCTCGCCATTGACGAAGAATTGGAAATAGTTCGAGAACTTCCGTCGGACTACTACACCCTCTCCGAAATCGCCGCGGCCCGGGGGGACACCGCCGCCGCCGCCGAGTGGGCGCGCAAGCGCGATGAACTCCGCGCCGAACTGAAACGCCGCGCCGGAGGCGGCGGAGGCATTCCCTCCCAGATGCTGCGCGCCCTCGAAGCGCTCACCATGGCCTGCGCCCGCGCCGGCTTCGGCGGCGAAACCCTCGATCCCGGCGCCGAAGAAGCCCTCGCGAAGCTGGACGGCTTCGATGCTCCCTTCCCCGATTTCTCCGCCAGCCTGCGCCGCCTGGCCGCCGGCGAGCTCCCCTCCCTCCCCGTCCACCTCCCGCGCGAGCTCCACGATCTCCTCGAAAGCATCATCAAAGCCATCCGCGACCAGACGCCTTAGCCGGAACGATACAGTTGAGACGCTGCCGCAGGCAGCTTTGGTCCGGGGAGCACACGCGCCCTCGCGTGTTCTGGCCGGCGCCCTCGCCGGACAGCGCGTCTCCCACGGGTTGCGCGTGTAAACTCACCAAACGGTATGCCGCGCGCCACGGGCTTCGGCGAGGGCGCCGAAGCCAGCACGCGAGGGCGCGTGCGCTCCCCGGGCCATTCGCGCAGCGCGCTCAACTGCATCGTTCCGGCTTAGTACTCCCTGGCGCAAATACGGTCGACGCGAGGTATCCATCTCGCATCGCGGAGCGATGATTCAGGGTAGCCGGGGGTTTCAACCCCCGGTTTCGTACGGAGGAGGGATGCGTCGCGGAGCGACGCCTGCCTGGAGGGCAGGCGCATCCCGGCAAACGTCGCTCCGCGACGTGATCCCGTTTGCACGGGAACCGGGGGTTGAAACCCCCGGCTACCTTCAATCATCGCTCCGCGATGGGTGCATCACAGTGTCGCGCCATGGACAAAGCGATGATTGCGTCATCATATTTGCGCCGGCGAGTACCTGGCACCGGCGCGATGGCCGATGCGCTCGGGGAGTGCCGAACGCTCCTCGTTTGCGATGACGACGGCTGCGCTGGCGGATTCAGAGCGCGCAGGTCTCCGGCCTGAAAACATCGCGCGTGGAACACGATCATGGATCAGGCGCGGGGCATTGAATCATGGCTCCCGGCGTAGGTGCTCACAACATTTTCGCGTATGGAACACAGTTTCCGGGAACCCGTGGTAACATGGTGAAATGCGCATTGGATCGAACCTGCCTTCGCCATTTCGTCAGAAGGTATATGCCAGGGAGCGGCGTCGGTCGGCTCCCTCACGGAGCGGCCTCCTCCCAACATCGCGTCAGAGGGATGCGCCCGCTCCAGCCGGCGGGTTGCCGGCCGGAAGCTCTTGCCTCTGGCTCCCCTCACTCCTCCCCTGGTTCCCAAAGTTAGCGACGCGCTTTGGGAACCCTCCGCGGCCCCGATTCCCTGTTCCACTCAGCGCGTTGATGCGAGCCGCGAGCTTCGCTTCCGCCGACGGTTCGTGGATCGGGCGCCCATGGAAACGGAGTTTCGGCTGCAGCCGCGTTCCCAAAGCGCTTCGCTAACTTTGGGAACGAAAGGACG
>DASYIS010000295.1:0-2707 GCA_035997375.1 Chthoniobacteraceae bacterium | reverse complement strand
GACAAAGAACCCGATGATCGATTCGACCTCCGCCCGGTTGCGATTGGCGATGTAGCTGCCGACCACGAGGTCGTCCTGCTGCGTGTAACGGTGCAGCAGCGCCTTGAAGCCGGTCAGCAGCGTCATGAACAACGTCGCGCCTTCGGCTTTGCTCAGTCGCTGCAGGGCCGTGGCCAGCGCTGCCGGCATCTGGAAGAAGTGGGAGGCGCCGCGATAACTCTGCATGGCCGGCCGCGGCCGGTCGGTTGGAAGGCGGAGCGCCGGGGCGTCGGCCAACTGCGCCTTCCAATAGCCGAGCTGCTGCTGGAGCGCCTCGCCCTGGAGCCAGTTGCGCTGCCAGACGGCAAAGTCGCCATACTGCAGCGCGAGCTCCGGCAAGGGCGAACGCTGCTGCATGGCGAACGCCGTATAGATGGTGGTGAGCTCGCGGGCGAAAATGCCCAGCGACCACCCATCGCTGATGATGTGATGCTGGGTGAGGAGGAAGACGAAGTCCGCCGCCTTGAGTTGGAGGAGCGAGGTGCGCAGCAGCGGTCCGCGGACGAGGTCAAACGGCAGGTCGGCATCTTCCTGAGCCAGACGGAACGCTTCGGCTTCGGCTTCCGCCGGGGGCAACGGGCGCAAATCGACGTAGCGCAGCGGGACGGCGAGCGCCGGCGCCACGATCTGCCGCGGCTCGCCGTCGACCACCGAAAAAGTGGTGCGCAGCGTCTCGTGACGGCGGACGATTTCGTGGATCGTCTTCTCGAGGACGCCGATGAGCATCGGGGCGCGGATGCGCACCGGGATGGCCATGTTGTAAAACGGGTTGCCCGGCGTCAACTGGTCGAGAAACCAGAGCCGTTGTTGCGAAAAAGAGACCGGGTACTCCAGAGGCCCGGTTTTTTTTTCGAGCAAACGCGCGAGGAGCTCGCGTTTTTCCGCGGGAGACATCCCGGCGAGTTCCGAGAGGGACGCGCTCATGGGTTGGCTCGGGAAGCCAGCAGCTCGCGCAGCATGGCCTCGACTTCGTCCTCAGAGAGGGCGTCGACCCGAGCGCGGGTGGCGAGGGGCGCCATGGCCGGGGCTGAGCCGCCCGCCGTGGGCCGGGCCGCGACGATCGCCGCGGCCAGCGCGGCCACCGTGGGGTTCTCGAAGAGCAGCCGCAGCGGCAGCTCGACCTGAAAGTGATCGCGCACCCGCGACATGACCTGGGTCGCGAGCAGAGAGTGGCCGCCCAGTTCGCTGAAGAAGTCGTCCTCGACTCCCACCTCCACGCCGCCGAGCAGACTGCTCCAGATCGCCGCCAGCGTCTGCTCTTCGGGGGTGCTGGGGGCGCAGGACGTCGCTGCGCGGATGCTGCTCGGCGCGGGTAGCGCCCGGCGGTTGAGTTTCCCACTTGGGGTCAACGGAAGCTTCGCCATCAAAACGAAAGCCGAGGGCACGGCGGACTCCGGGAGGCGCCGCTGCACAAAGGCCCGCAATTCGGGTGCCAGTTTTTGGTGGAACAGGCCTTGCAGGGGATTGGTCGCAAAAGACGACCATGTCTTTTGGATCGCCGGGGCCGGCTCGAAGGGCTGGAGCCCGGGCAAATCGGCTGCCACGCCATCCCGGCGAACGAACAGCACGTCATAGACGAAATCGGCGCCCGGCCCGGACCAGCGCAGCTCGATCGCATACGGCAGCGTCGTGCCCAGCGCCCACCACTGCTCGGGGTCGATGCCGGTCCCGCGCTCCTCCGCCGCCGGGCGCAATTGGCCGGCGTGGTCGCGCCCCTCGGCCTCGCTCTCCCGCAGCCGCTGGAGAAGCTCCCGTGCGCCGCGGTTGCGCGCATCGGCCACCCGGCGGATCAGCAGGCGTGCCGGGCGCTCGCGCTCGAGCCGTTCCGCGACGGTCCGCGGACTCATCGCCGGCGCGTCCCATTCCTCGACCGGCAGTTCGACCTGCTCCGGGGCGGAGCTTGCCGGAGCGTCGAGCTGGAGCAGAACGTCGTAGCGGAAGGCGGTGAACTCGTTCGCGTGGTGACCGCGCTTGGGCCCGAGATGCCGGAGCCGCAGCCCGGGAAACCGCTTTTGGAGCGCGGGGAAGAAGGCGGGGTCGATCACCAGCTCCTGCTCCTGCGCCCCGCGCCGCGCAATCTGCTCACGCAGTTGCGCGAGGGGAAGGTGCGTGGAAGCTCTCTCCAGTTCGATCTCGGCATGAAACCCTTCCAAAAGCGGAAGACTGCGCACGTCGCCCAGGTAAAGCCAGCCGCCCTGGCGCAGGCAACCGGCCACGCCCTCGATCACTTGGAGCAGGTATTCGATGCTCGGAAAATACTGGATGACCGAGTGGATGAGCACGAGATCGAAATGACCTTGCGGCAGCTCGCTGAAGTCATGCGCCGGCCGATGATCGAGGCGCACTTGGCGCCACTGATTCGCCTGGGCGTCCAATTGCGCCTGAATCGCGGCCAGCGCTTCGGCTGAGAAATCCGTGCCGACGTATTCCTCGCAATCGGCCGCGAGGCGCCAGAGCAGGAGGCCGGTGCCGCAGCCGATTTCGAGCAGGCGGCGCGGCTGGAGTTGCCGGACGCGGGCGACCGCGTTGTCCACCCACTCCCGCACTTGCTCCGGGGCGATCGGCAGTCCCGTGTAGCTGCTGTTGAACCCGCTGATGTTGAAGGTGGCTTCGTGCTGCGGCGTCCCCTGGCGCACGGTTTCGTTCCAGATCTTCTGCCATTGGCTGA
>DASYIS010000294.1:0-15946 GCA_035997375.1 Chthoniobacteraceae bacterium | reverse complement strand
AACGGCCTCGGCGGTTTCGAGTGGTTCGAGGACATCCCCGGCAACGTCGGCGGCGCGCTCCGCATGAACGCCAACGCGATGGACAACGAGACGTTCCGCCAGGTCGTCAGCGTCCGCTTCGTCGACCCGAACGGCGAGTTTCACACCCGCACGCCGGCCGAGATGGAGGTGGCGTACCGGCACGTGAAGACGCTCGAGAAGAACTACGCCGTCTCCGCGACCTTCACCGGCGTGCCGCGCGGCCGCGAGGAGATCGAGGATCTGCTCGAGCAGTCGTCGCTCAAGCGCAAGACCAGCCAGCCGAAGGAATCGAGCGCGGGCTGCATCTTCAAGAATCCCGGCCCGATCCCGGCGGGCAAGCTGGTCGACGAGCTTGGGCTCAAGGGCGCGCGCGTCGGCGGTTGCAAAGTCTCCGAGGTGCATGGCAATTTCATCGTCAACGACCGCAAGGCCACCGCCGAGGACGTGCTCGCCTTGATCGAGCAAATCAAAGACCAAGCGCGCCGCGAGCGCGGTCTCGAGCTCGAGACCGAAGTGCAAATCGTCGGCGACTCCAAAGGCATCCATGATTGATCTCCACGACAAGAAAATCGCCGTCCTCATGGGCGGCCCCGGCTCCGAGCGCGAGGTTTCCCTCGTCTCCGGCGCCGGCGTCGCCAACGCGCTCCGCAGCCTCGGCGCGATCGTCACCGAGGTCGACGTCGAGGGCTCGGATTTTACCCTGCCGCCCGACACGGAGATCGCGTTCAACGTCATCCACGGCACCTTCGGCGAAGACGGCCAGGTCCAGCGCATCCTGGAGAAACGCGGCGTCCCGTACACCGGCGAAGGCGTCGCCGCCAGCGAGCTCGCCATCGACAAAATCCTGACCAAGCAACGCTTTGTGCGGCATGGCGTGCCGACGCCGCAATCTGAAATCCTCAAGGCCGGCGCGTATCCCACGCTGGCGCTGCCGTTCGTGATCAAGTGCCCGCGCGAAGGCTCGAGCGTCGGCGTCTACATCATCAAGGAGCAGAGTGAGCTCGCGCCGGCGCTGGCCGAGGCGCGCGCGCTGAGCAACGTGCTGCTCGTCGAGAAATACATCCCCGGCCGCGAGCTCACCGTCGGGGTCGTCGGCGGCCAGGCGCTGCCGATCATCGAGATCGTCGCCAAGAAAGACTTCTACAACTTCGAGAACAAGTACCCGTTCCTGAATCCGAACGCCGCCGGCGCGGATCACTTCTGCCCCGCGCCGCTGAGCGAGACGCTGACACGCCTGGTCCAGGAGATCGCCCTCCATGCGACGAAGGCGCTCGACCTCCGGGTCTACTCGCGCGTCGACGTGCTATTAAGTGAAGCCGGCGAGCCTTTCGTGATTGAGATTAATACGATTCCGGGTATGACTGCCTCCAGTCTGCTCCCGGAGGCAGCCGCCGCCCGCGGTCTTTCCTACGCCGAACTCTGCGCGCAGATCATCGAGCTCTCGCTTGCCGCCCGCCCTCCCGTATGAGCGCCGTCAAAAGCCAGTACAAAAATCAACGCCTGTTCCGCCCTGGAAAGCAGCGCCGCCAGCAGCATCTGCTGGAGGTGAGCATCCGGCGCGACAAGGAGCGGGCCATCCGTTTCAAGGCGGTTTCGTGGTTCCTGTTCAAGTTCATCGTGTTCTCCGCGGTCTGCGCCGGCCTCTGGTTTGGCGGGCGCGAAGGCTTCCGCCGCTACGTCTGGGAGAACCCGTATTTCTTCCTCAATGAAACGCAGGTCCACACCGACGGGACGCTCACGCGCGAGCAAATCCTCGTCGCCGCGGGCGTGACCGACACGATGAATTTCTTCCAGCTCAATCTCGACAAGGTCCGCGGCGCGCTCGAGGCGCTGCCGCAGGTCGAGCACGTCGAGCTCGATCGCGGCCTGCCGAACAAACTGTCGATCGACATCAGCGAGCGCCAGCCGATCGCCTGGCTGACCGACAAGCCCGAGATCGATCCCACGGCGACGGACAAGGCGTTCCTCGTCGACTCGCGCGGCTACATCATGACGAGCCGCAAACGCCGGCTCGACTTCATCCACCTGCCGATGATCAGCGGCGTGGTCCTCGAGGATTTCTGCGCGGGCCAAAAGGCGAACACGCTGGAAATCCAGGCCGCGCTGGAGCTCATCCGGCTCAATGCCGACAGCCTCCGCTGGCAGATCCGCAGCGTCGATGTCTCGAAAGGCTACTGCCTCATCGTGACCGACCGCGGCCGTGCGAAGGTGACCTTCGGCCTCGATGAAATCGACCGCCAGCTCACGCGCTTCTACCGCATCCTCGACGACGTGGAGCCGAAGCACCTCGAGATCCAGACCGTCAATCTGCTCATCGAGCGCAACATCCCCGTCACCTTCGTCGACGACAACCAGCCCGAGCCGCCGCCCGAGACTTCGCCGGTGAAACCGCCGGACAAGACGCCGCCAAAACTGACCGCGGCCGCCAGCCCCGCGCCACGCGCCGGCGGATTCGTCAAGCCGGAGGACAAGACCAGGCCGACGCCCGCCGCCACCCCGGTGCGCCGCGCGGTCCCCGCCGCCGCCACGCCGAAACGCGATCCCGCGCCGGCCGTCAAGAAACCCTTTCGCACCTGATGGGCAAGGAACAAATCGTCGTCGGACTCGAGATCGGAACCTCCAAGGTCTGCGCCGTCGTCGGCGATATCAAAGCCGACGGCACGGTGAAAATCCTCGGCGTCGGCGAGGCGCCCTCGCGCGGCGTGCGCAAGGGCGAGATCGTCGATTTCGAGACCGCGGGCAAATGCGTCCGCGAGGCGCTCGTCGATGCCGAGGAGAAGAGCGACGTCATGATCGGCAGCGTCTACCTGTCGGTCACCGGTGCGCACATCCAGAGCTTCAACAACCGCGGCGCGGTCACCATTCCCGAGGACCGCGAGGAGATCGACGACCAGGATTTCGAGGACGTGCAGTCGAGCGCGCGCGAGGTCTCGCTCCCCGCGCCGAACATGTTTCTGCACACCATCCTCCAGCACTACTATGTGGATGGCCAGGACGGCGTGCTCAACCCGATCGGCATGCTCGGCCGCAAGCTGGAGGCCGATTTCCACATCGTCCACGGCGTCGGCACGCGGATCAAGAACGCGGTGCGCTGCGTGAAAGAGCTCGATATCGAAGTGCTCGACGTCGTCTTCGGGCCGCTCGCCGCCGCGCAGGTGGTGCTCGACCAGAACCAGAAAAACCTCGGCGCGCTCGTCATCGACATGGGCGGCGGCACGACCGAATACATCGCCTACGTGGACGGCGCAGTGCGCGCCAGCGGCTGCCTCGCGATCGGCGGCGACCACATCACGAACGACCTCTCCCTCGGCCTCCGCATCCCGATGACGCGCGCGGAGAAACTGAAGGTCGAGGAAGGGAGCGCGACCCTCGGCGAGAGCGAGCCGGGCGAAATGATCACCCTCAAGGACGAGACCGGTTTCGCCGGCAAGGAGGTCGAGCGCGAGATGCTCCACACGATCATCCACATGCGGCTCCGCGAGACCTTCGAGCTGCTGCGGCGCGAGCTGGACCCGCACGGTTTTCTCCCGTACCTCGGCGCCGGCATCCTCTTCACCGGCGGCTGCAGCCTCATCCGCGGCATCGATACCCTGGCCGAGGAGATCTTCCAGCTCCCGGTGCGGCTCACGCATGCCAAGACCATGTCGGGCCTCACGTCGGCGTTCGAAAATCCGCAGCTCTCGGCGGCGATCGGCCTCATCAAATACGCGCACGCCATGCAGCCCGACCAGCCCGCGGGCATTCTGAGCCGGCTCGCGCGCCGGCTGAAACTCTTCGCGTTCGTCCTCATTCCGCTCGCCGCCGCGGCCGCCGCTTTCGTCCATCACTACCTCAATCGCTCGTAAACCTGCCACGCATCCTATGATCACCATCCCACGCACTCCGGTCGATTTCGCCCGGCCCACGCTCAAGGTCATCGGCGTCGGAGGCGCCGGCGGCAACGCGCTCGACCGCATCGTGCTCGACGGGCTCCCCGGCGCGGAGATCGTCGCCGTCAACACCGACCTCCAGGCGCTCGCCGGCTCGGTCGCGCCGAACCGCGTGCAGATCGGCCAGTCGATCACGCGCGGGCTCGGCACCGGCGGCGATCCCGAGATCGGGCGCAACTCCGCGGAGGGGTGCTCGGAAGAGCTCCAGCGCGTCGTCTCCGATGCGACGATCGTCTTCGTCCTCGCCGGCCTCGGCGGCGGCACCGGCTCCGGCGCGCTGCCGGTCATCGCCGACCTGGCGCGCGAGCAGGGCGCCTTCGTCATCGTGCTCGGCACCCTGCCGTTCAGCTTTGAAGGGAAGCGCCGCACCGCGCAGGCGATGGAAGCGCTCGACGCCGTGCGCGGCCTCGCCGACCTCGTCATCTGTTTCGAGAACGACAAGATGGCCGACATCGTCGCGCCGGACGCCTCCGTGCAGGACGCCTTCGCGACCGCCGACGCCACGCTCAGCCAGTGCATCCGTGCGATGGCCGCGCTCGTCCAGCGCCGCGGCCTGCTGAAGGTCGGCTTCGACGAAATCGCGACCGCGCTCCGCGGCGAGATGCGCTCCTACTTCGGCTACGGCGAAGCCGACGGCAGCAATCGGGCGCACGACGCGCTGAGCGCCGCCTTCAAGAGCCCGCTGCTCGATCACGGCCGCGCGCTGAAGCAGGCCGACGCCATCGTGGTGCAGGTCGTGGGCGGCGACGACTTCACGCTCAACGAGCTCAACGTCATCATGGACGAGCTCAATCGCTGCATCTTCGAACGCACGCGCCTCTTCCTCGGCACCGCGACCGATCCGCAGATGAACGGCAGGATTTCCATCTCGATCTTCTGCGGCGCCGCCGCCGTGGAAGCCGCGCCCGTGGCCCATTCGGCAGGCTCAGGACTTGCAGCCGTCGCCGTGCGCCGCGAGGAAAAGCCCCAGCCGCGGCCCGTGCCGACCGCCGTCCAGCGCGGCGAGGAGCGAAGCCGGCCGACCGTCGCCGCGCGCGCCCCCGAGCCGGAGCCGGAGCCCGAAGTCGAGGAGTACGACGAGGAGGAACAGGAAGAACCCGTCCACGCCCAGCAGTCGCACAGCGAGCCGGAGCCGGAGGAAGAGGAGGCGCTCGAGGCAGAAGAAGAGGAAGCCGCGCCCGTCGCGGTGGCGGAAGCGCCGCGCGCCCCGCTCCCCCGCCGCCCGCTCTTCGCGCCTGTGCAAAAAGGCCGCATCAGCGACGCCCCCGCCCCCCGCACCGCCGCGACCAGCGCGCGCGAGAAGCAGGAGCAAATGCTGCTGGAGCCCGTCAACCGCGGCCGCTTCGAGAAAAGCGAGCCGACGATCATCGATGGCCAGGACCTGGATATTCCGACGTTCATGCGGCGGACGGTGCGGTAGCACTCCACCAACGCGCTTCCCCTCGCGGACTTGCACTCCGCGTACCGACGGCGCAAGTTAAGTCAATGAAACTGCAGCCGTGCACCGCCGACGACTTGGTCGGCACTTATCGTACTTTCGGTACGGTGGGGCCGGCGTATGAAGTGATTGCCAAGCGCGACGGCGAGAAGGTGCACGTCCGCGTGCTCGAGTCGGGAGAGGAACTGGATTATCCAGTGCGGGATGCGCTCGAAGACCCAGTGGCCCAATAACGCATATTTGCGCTTGCCTTCGACCTGACCGCGCCGCCTCCCTTCAAGCCAACCACAGGTTGTCGATCAGCCGGGTCCCGCCGAAGAAAACGGCGCCGGCGAGGACCGTGCCGGGGCCAGCTTGTTTCACGGGCTCGAGGGTGCGGGCGTCGACGAGTTCGATGTAGTCGATCCGTGCCAGGGAGGCGGTTTCGATTTGCCGTGCGACCTGCCGCCGCAGCACGGCTGCGCGCGTTTCGCCGGCGCGCCATGCGTCTTTCGCATCCAGAAAAGCTTGCCTGATGATCGGGGCCTGCGCGCGCTCTTCGGCGGAGAGGTAGGTGTTGCGCGACGAGAGGGCAAGGCCATCGGGTTCGCGCACCGTCTCGGCCAGCACGAGGCGAATCGGCAAATCGAGGTCGCGGACCATCCGCCCGATGACGGCGCACTGTTGGAAGTCCTTTCTCCCAAAGACGGCGAGGTCGGGCTGCGTGACGTTGAAGAGTTTGAGCACGACCGTGCAGACGCCGCGAAAATGCCCGGGCCGCGAGGCGCCGCAGAGCGGGAGGCTGACGCGCTCCTCGTCGACCCAGGTGGAGAAATCCGCGCGATACATTTCCGCCGCCGCGGGATGAAAGATCGCATCGGCGCCGTGCTCGCCGGCGAGCCGGCGGTCATCCGCGAACGGCCGCGGGTAACGCGAGAGATCCTCGCGCGGACCGAACTGCGCCGGGTTCACGAAGATGGTGACGATGACCGTCCCGCGCGGCCCCGCGAGCTTGCGGGCCCGGTCGATCAGCGCCGCGTGGCCGCGATGCAGGGCGCCCATCGTGGGAACGAGGACGACCGGCCCGGGGGCGGTGCGACGAAACCGGCGCGCGGCGGCGATGGTGCGAAGGATTTTCAGCCTGCGAAAAACGTTGGGAGAGAAAGCTAATACATGCGATTCCGCGCGCGTCTACTCTGCAAGAATCCAAACTACAGGAACCAAGGGCCAAATAAACGAAGACCAAGGGCCAAGCTCCAAGGAAGCGCGCGCCACGCCGATGCCCGTTTTGGACCTTGGCCTTTGAGGTTTATTGGCCCTTGGTCACTGAAGTTTGGTGCTTTACCTCCCATGCGCCTTTTCCTCCTCCTCGCCCTCGCCGCCGGCTCGCTCTACGCGGCCGAGCCCTCTCCGATTGCCATCAAGGGGACGCGGCTGACGTTTGACCCCAAGACCGCCACGCCGCCGGCGAAGGGGGGATTCGGTTGGGGCAATGGCTCCGTCGTCGTCACCATCCTTCCCCGGCACGACAACCAATGCCGCTTCGACTACCAGTGGGAAATCGAGGGCGCCGGCAGTTACGTGATTCACCGGGTCGCGGTCCCGCTCGACTCCGGCCCCGTCGTCATCGACGCCGCCCAGCACGCCGATCCCGAGCACGGGTGGTCGGGCGTCTACACCTCCTTCACCGAGCGACAGGCCAGGCTCTACCGGCGCGCGACCCACGACTGGCTCATCGATCCCCTGGAGGGCACGCCGGAGTCCGTGAGCCATCGCCCGCTGCGCGCCGGCGACGCGGACCGGCCTCTGCAGCCCGACGATCGCGTGCAAGTACGTTGCGTCCTCTATCTCGAGTACGCCGGTCAATTCCAGAACCGCGCCCCCGACAAGGTCCAGCCCAAGCCGTTCACCGTCCCGCTGACCGGCGACACCCCGTGGAAGTGGATTCAGCACCTCCTGCAGGAGATGAAGCTCTATGAACTCCGCGAGGTCTGGGTTCCCTCCATAATCGCCGGCCCCGCCAGGAACTGGCTCCCCGGCTACACCGACGGTGACCGCCAGGAAGTCTTCGTGGAAATCCAAGCCCTCGCGATCGAGCCGAAATAGCAGGCGGCCTGCGCGTTCCCTTGACGCGGCCGAACGCCGGGGAGAGGTTGCCTGCTTGGACCGAGTCTTCCTCTCCGCCGAGTGGCGCCATCTCGCGATGATCAACTATGCGATCGATCCCGCGGTGCTGGCGCCGCTGGTTCCCCCGGGGACCGAGCTCGATTTCTTCCACGGGACGACGTATGCGAGCCTTGTCGGGTTCCAGTTCCTAAAGACGCGGGTGCTGGGAATCTCGTTCCCGTTTCATCGCAATTTCGAGGAAGTGAATCTGCGCTTCTACGTGCGGGCCAGGTCGCCGGCGGGCTGGCGGAGAGGCGTGGTCTTCGTGCGCGAGCTCGTGCCGCGCCGGGCCATCGCCTTCATCGCCCGCGTCGTTTATGGGGAACCGTACACGGCCCTGCCGATGCGGCACACGATCGAGGAGACGCCGCCGCGATTCCGCGTCCGCTACGAGTGGCGCCGGCGCGGCCAATGGGAGTTGCTGGAAGTCGCGGGCTCCGGCGAGGCGGAGGAAATCGCCGCCGGCTCGTCGGCGGAGTTCATCACCGAGCACTACTGGGGCTTCACGAACCGCCGCTCGAAGAGCACAGAGTACGAGGTCGCGCATCCCCGCTGGCGGGCCCGCGAAGTGACGCAGTCGAAGGTCGAGGCGGACATCGCGAGCCTCTATGGGGAGCGCTTCGTCGAGAGCCTTTCGGCGCCGCCTGCTTCGGCATTTCTGGCCGCGGGGTCGGAAGTGATCGTGCGGCCGCACACGATCTCGCGGTGAGTCGCGCGCGCGTGCGCGGCTCCGGAATATCTCGTTCCTCCCAAGAAACCGACGCACGATTGGTTCTCCCTCTGGAACCCTCCCTCGATGAAACTCCCCTTCCTGGCCGCGCTTTGCCTCCTGGCGTCCCTTTCCTTCCTGCAAGCTGCGAATGAGCCGGTGAAATTCGACGCGCGCACGACAGCGAGCGGCCGCTGGTCGGATGCGAAGACCTGGGCCGGCGGGCGGGTGCCGCAGGCGGGAGATCGCGTGCAGATCCGCATCGGTCATTCCGTGATCTACGATGTGGAAAGCGCGGACGCCCTGCGCATGGTGCACGTGGCGGGGACCATGCGCTTCGCGCGCGATCGCAATACGCGGCTCGATGTCGGTCTGCTCAAGGTTTCCGAGGACGAGGAGACGACGGAGGACGGGTTCAATTGCCACGATGCCCCCGCCGCCTCGGTCGACGCGCCGGCGGTGCTCTCGCGGGCGACGCTGGAAATGGGGACGGCGGCCGAGCCGATTCCCGCCGGCGTGACCGCGCTCGTGCGGCTCGTCTACTTCCCCGGCACTGATCCCGAGGCGCTGCCGGCGATCATCAACTGCGGCGGCCGGTGGGAGATTCATGGCGCGCCGCTCAGCCGCACCTGGCTCAAGCTCGGCGCCCCCGCCGAGGTCGGCGCCACGCAGGTGACGCTGACCGAGGCGCCGACGGGCTGGCGCAAGGGCGATCATGTCATTGTGACCGCGTCGAAGGAGGTCTACAGCGGACGCACTTACCGCAACAAGGGCGGGCAGACCGAGGAGCGCACGATCGTGGAAATCGCCGGCGACCAACTGACGCTCAACGAGCCGCTCGATTATGTGCATTACGGCGCGGGCGAGTATCGCAGCGAAGTCGCGAACCTTTCGCGCAACGTCATCGTCGAGTCGGCCGATCCCGCCGGCGTGCGCGGACACACGATGTACCACCGCGACAGCACGGGCGGGATTTCGTACGCGGAGTTCCGGCATCTCGGGAAGGAAAACGTCCTCGGCAAGTACGCGCTCCACTTCCATCTCGTGCGCGACACGATGCGCGGCAGCGGCGTCATCGGCGCCAGCATCTGGGATTCGCACAACCGCTGGCTGACCGTGCATGGCACCGACTACCTGTTGGTGCGCGATTGCGTCGGATTCCAGTCGGTCGGCCACGGGTTCTATCTCGAGGACGGCACGGAGCAATACAACGTCTTCGATCGCAACCTCGCGGTGCAGGCCGTGCGCGGGAAACGGCTACCGAAGCAGGTGCTCGCGTTCGATGCGAACGAGGGCTCCGGTTTCTGGTGGGCCAACGGGCGCAATACTTTCACGCGCAATATCACATGTGAGAACGACCTGTACGGGTACCGCTTCGAGGTGACGAAAAACAGTGCCTTCAATCCCGAGCTGCTCATCCGTCAGCCCGACGGCACACGCGCGCTCAGCGACATCCGCACGCTGCCGTTCCTCCGGTTCGAGGACAACGAGTCGCACTCCGAGGGGCTCTATTCCTTCAATTTCGGCGACCCGAGGCCAGGCTCGGTGCACGGCGATCGCGAGCATCCGTTCATCGTGCGCAACTTGAAGGCCTGGGAGACGCACTACGCGCTGCGGCCGGATGTGCGTTACTTCATGGTCGAGGGGCTCGATATTTTCATCGGCACCTACGGCGTCTATCATCCCGCCTACGACGAGCAGGTCTATCGCCAGGTGCATCTCAACCACGTCGACGGGGAACCGATCAATCGCGGGAACGACGACGACAGCATCCAGTACGGCTCCTTCACGTACGATGGCCTCACGCTCGAGAACTGCCGCACCGGGCGCGATCCGCTGATCCAACTGACCTGCACCTCGCCGACGGCCGGCGCGACCGGGCACTTCCGCAACCTGGTGCTGACGAACAGCGACTCCCGCGGCGGCAAAGTCGTCGATCTCGGCGGCGGCCCGCGCAACAAGAATCTGGAGCACGCGGTCCCCTACTATTTCCACGGCTACCGCGCGCCGGGCACGGTGACGAAAGTGATGAGCATCAAGTTTCCCGAACCGCTGGGCGCGGACTTCAAGGCAATCGAAGGCTTCACCGGCAAGGACGTGCTCGCGAGCGATTCGACCACCCCGGTCGCGTTCCCGCAACTGCTGAATCCCGTCGACGATCTGCCGCCGGCCACGATGATCACCTCGGTGCAACGCGCCGGCGGCAAACTCACGGTCAGCGGCGTGAGCCAGGACAACGGCGACATCGCGTCGATCAAGGTGAACGGCGTCGAGGCCCGGCCAACGGGCAGCGCGGCGGGGGTGGTCGACTGGACCGTGACGCTCGATCTTCCGGTGACCGACAGCATCGTGGCCGAGGCGACCGACAAGGCCGGGAACCGCGAAGCGACACCCGCCAAGCTGGCGTGGCGCGAGCCGGGCGCGAGCGCGGTGGCGTCGGCGCGGTAAGCGGCGGCGACGCGGGCGGATTTGCGCCGCTCATGGGGCGGCTGAAGTGGACTTATTATCCGATTCAGCGTATGCACAGCTGGTGCGATCCGGGCACCTCCCTCCATGACTCCACGTTTTTTATCCCTCGCCCGCGCGGCCTTGGTCTTCGCGGCCCTCGCCGGATCTGCCGCCGCCCAGCAGCCCGCGTTCTTCGCCTTCTTCTCCAACATCATCGTCGACAACGCGCCGCCCACCGGTTTCGCGACGGCGCCGGTGTTGGATGACACCGCCGCCTCGGCCGCGAATGTCACCACCGTGCTCGGGAGCGCCCCGCCGCCTCCCGCCGTGCAGGTCCGCATGGAGCTCGCGAGCCCGGAAGCGCTCGCGGTCCTCGGCAACTTCGGGATCAAATACATCTTCACGGAATTCAACACGCTCGGCGCGGATCGCCGGACGAAAGCCGTGGCCGACGCGGCGCTCACTTCCGGCACGAGCGCGGGGGCGTTTGTCGGCAACTTCAACCTCTACCCGAATCTCCAGATCGACCCCACGCGGCCGGCGGCGCAGTCGGCGAACTTCGCCGGCATCGACTACGCCGCGGCGCGCGGGCACGTCGGCGCACAACTCGGCTTGCAGTTCGCGGCGCCCGCGCTCTTGCCCGGCTCGGTCGACTTTCGCAATCCCGCCCAAGGCGACTCGAGCGCGCCCAACATTCGGTCGGCGCTGTTCGTCCTGCCGATCCAGCGGCTCACCCTCGCCGAGCTTGGCTTGCGAGGCTTCACCGCGCCCCCCGCCGACGAGACCGCCTACGCGATCGCGGCGAGCCCGAACGATCCCGCGCAGCGGCTCCTCCCGTGGGTCATGCGCTTCAACAACCTCGACAACCCCGCCCTCGGCGGCGGTCCCTCGGGTCCCGGTTTCGTGCAGAACGCCGCGACTCCGTCCAACGGCCAGCTCCCCAGCCGCGGCGATTTCCAGGCGCAGATTCTCCACTACCGCCTGCGTGGCGCGGACGATCTCATCGTGCTGAGCGGGAGCAACACCAGCGGTGTCGTCGGCTACAGCGACCCCCACGAACAGAGCGACGTGCAGACGGGATGGATTGCCAGCACCCTCGCGACGGGCATCATCGCCCGCCAGAATTACGCCTTCGCCAACCTGAGCAATACGATCGCCGACTCGGTGGACACCAACAACGTTCCGGTCCTGCGCGACTCGGAGCCCGCCGGCGCCGTCTGGTCCGGCGTGTACGACCGCGCGGGTTCGGTGGACACCGACGGGCAGCGGAAACTGGCGGTCCTCATCTCCAACCTTTCGTCGGTGCAAAAGACGATCGATCTGCCGAGCATCGGCGGCTTCGGCGTCGAACACCCGATCGCCGCCGACCCGCGGCCCGCCGCCTTCATCCTGAATGGCGGCACGCACCGGCTGCTCTCCTTCACGCTCGCGCCCGACGCCAACAACGTCACCGCCTGGATCCTGACCGATGATGCTTTCATCGGCCTCGACAACGACCGCAACGGCGTCGGCACTACCATCGCGTTCCCGGCGCTGCACATTGACGTCGTCGCCGACAGCGATGTCTGCGCCGGCTCCAGCGGCAACGTCGCGACCGTCACCAGTCCCGGCGCGAACACCGTTTATCATTGGGCCGTCGAGGGCGGCACGATCCAGAGCGGGCAGGACACGCCCACGATCACCTACAGCGTGGCGGGGGCGGGCACCGCCGTCGTCGCGCTGACCGCGATCAGCACCGATGCGCAGCAGGTCGAGACGGCGTACGAAGGCGCGGCGATCGTCCGCAGCGGGCCGCCGAGCGACATCACCGTGCCGCCGGTCGTCTTCGCGTCCTCGCAGGGGAACTTCGCCTCGGGGCCGGCGGGGAACGGGTTGTCGTACAGTTGGAGCATCAGCGGGAACGGCGTCCTCACCAGTACCAAGTTCGCCCAGGTCGTGCAGTTCCGCGCCGGCGCCTCCGGCACCCTCACGCTCACCCTGACGGTCACGGGCGGCGGCTGCACGAGCACTTCCACCGCGACCGTCAGCATCGACCGGACCCCCGTGGTCACCAACGACCGCGCCCTCGCCACGGCCGGTCACTCCGTCGACATCCAGGTGCTCGCCAATGACCAGGACCCGGACCCCGGCGACCCGCTCACCCTCTCGATCGAGTCGCAGCCGGCCTTCGGCACAGTGATGCTGATCAACAACGGGACCGCCATTCGCTACACGCCCACCGGGGCCGTGAAGAACGACTCCTTCACCTATCGCGTGACCGACTCGCACGGCGCATCGGCGGTCGGCACCGTCACAATCGAGGACTTCGCCACCGCCACGATCGGCGACTTTCGCGGGCTGGCGATGCCGGCTGCGGGGACGGCCTCAGAGAACGCGCGCCACGGCCTCGTGCACGTGACCGTCGCGCGCAACGGCGCGTTTTCCGGCTACCTCACGCTGGCCGGCGTGCGGCGCGCCTTCTCGGGGACGTTCGACTTCAACGGCGCGTCGCACTTCAAGCCCGCGCTCACCCCCACCTTCGCCTTTCAGCGGCGCGCGGGCGAGACGCCGCTGGCGCTGGCGCTGCAACTCGCGCCCGCCGGCGACCCCGATCAAATCAGCGGGACGCTCACCGACAACGGCGCGCCATTCGCGGCCCTGGAAATCGCACGCATCGTCAGCGCCGGGAATCCCAGCCTTTACACCTACTCGTACGCCGCGCTGGCGGCCCCGAATCGCGGCGTCCCGCTGAGCGAGTTTCCGCAGGGCTACGGCTATTCGTTCGGCCTGGTCAACAACCGCGGCTCGACCATCGTCCGCGGACGGCTCGCGGATCTCGGGTCGGTCGTCGTGGCCGATGCCTTGACGAAAGGGAACCGGCTCCCCTTCTACATGCCACTCTACGGCGGGCTCGGCTCGATCAGCGGATGGATCAATTTCCGCAATATGCCCGGCGCGAGCGACGCCGATGCGCTGGAGCTCGACTGGTTCCGCCCGCCCCAGCCGACGGCGGCCATCTACAAGAAAGGCTGGCCCGGCGGCATAGGCGTTCGGTTCCGCGGCTCGAAGTTCGAGGACCAAGGCGCCCTGAGCGCGCTCCCCGGGCTCGGTCCCGTCGACCAGGACGGCAACGCCGAGCTGATGCTGCGCTCCGGCGGACTGCCGGACGCCGGCGTGTTCGACGCGCTCAACATTTCGCCGGCCAATCGCGTGACGAAAGCCGGGATCAATCCGCGCCGCCTCCGCAACCTGGTCCTCTCGAAAATCGGCGGGTTCAACGGCTACTTCCGCGTGCCGGGCGAGACGGTCGATCGCCTGATGTACGGCGTGGTCATCCAGAAGACGAATTTCCTCGCCGGCTTCTTCATCGGCCAGGACGGCTCGGGCCTCGTCACGATCACCCCCGAGGATATGCCGAGGCAGTCCCCCTGAGCGGCGGGGTTGTGTAAAACGCGCGCCGCATCAAATGCAGGCGGCCCCGGGTAGGGTGGGCGTCCCGCCCGCCCCGGAGGGCGTCTTCGCCCGACGCGAATAGCAGCCCTCACGCTGACGCACAATCCCCGGAAAGAATTGAGGCGGGCAAGATGCCCGCCCGGGCGGGCGAGACGCCCACCCTACCCGGGGCCGCCTGCATCTGCGGCGGCGCGTCTCTCCGTTCCTTCACCGGAGAGCCCTCCGCCGGCCGGGCACCCTCACGGCTTGCGCATTGACACCACCAAGACCCGGCTGGTCTGCTGCGCGGCCTTGAAAGCGCCGTTCAGTCTCTTCTTTGCCCTGCGGTACTTGCGCCCGAAGCGGTCGTTTGTCTCCGTCATCAGCATCATTACCGTCCTCGGCGTGGCGGTGGGCATCATGTCTCTCATCGTCGTCCTCGCGGTCATGACCGGCTTCGATCACGAGCTCCGGAAGAAGGTCCTCGGCTTCGAGCCGCATCTCTTCGCGAGCGGCCCGGAAATGCTCGACCACTGGCGCGACGTCGACGCCATCCTCCAGAAAACGCCCGGCGTGCTGGCGACCGCGCCGTACGTGCAGGGGCCGGTCATCCTGGTCTTTGGCGACGCGCGCTCCACCCCCATTTTGCGCGGGATCGACGCCGACCGGGAGGAGGAAGTCACCCACATCCGCAGCGCGCTGCAACAGGGCAAATTCGACTTGGAAATGGATGCCCAGGGCAAGAGCAACAAGGTCGTCATCGGCACGCAATTGGCGAAAGACCTCGGCGCCACGATCGGCGATACCATCACCGTCTATGCTCCGGGGAACGTCTCCGCCGTCCTCGAGAAACTCGACAAGGCGCAAGCCGGCGAGGACAGCAAGAAAGCGCTCGACGACCTGCGCGCCATGGTGCTCCCCGCCGAGCTCGAGATCACCGGCATCTTCTCGTCGGGGCGCTATCTCTACGACGCCAACTACCTCCTCGTGTCGCTCAATATCGCGCAGGAGCTCAACGGGCTCGGCGACGGCGTGCAGGGGATCAGCCTCCGGACGGCCGACCCCTACCAGGTCGAGAACGTGAAACAGAACTTCTACGTGAAGCTCTCCCACACGCGCCTGCCCGGCGTCGATCACGAGCCCGACGTGGAACTGATGAGCTGGATCGACACCAACCACGAACTGTTCGACGCCCTGCGCGTGGAGCGGAACTCCATGTTTTCGATCCTGCTCATCATCATCCTCGTCGCCGGCTTTTGCATCGTGAATACGCTCATCACCATCACGACGCAAAAGACACGGGAGATCGGCATCATGAAAGCGCTCGGCGCCACGCAGGGCCAGATCGTCAGCGTTTTCCTGCTCTTCGGCATCATCGTCGACCTGCTGGGGACGACGCTGGGGCTGGCGCAGGCGGGGCTCATCATTTATTTCCGCAACCCCGCCAAGAACCTGCTCGCCTCCGCGCTCCACGTCGAAATTTTCCCCTCCTCGATCTATCAGTTCTCGGAAATCCCCGCGACGATCGATCTGCGCGACGTGCTCATCATCTGCGGCAGCGCGTTCGTCATCTCCACCCTCGCCGCCTTCATCCCCGCCTACATGGCGTCGCGGCTGGATCCGGTGAAAGCACTGCGGTTCGAATAGAAATCGGGATCCCGTCCGGGCGCTCGAACGTACGCCGGTTCTCGTTCCAGTGTGTAGAAGCGGCTCTCCCTGAGCATAGGCGAAGGGGTGCCGCCTCCAATTTCTTGAGCGTCGCCAGTGGACCGGCGTCCGAGAAAAGTGAGGCGGCACCTGTTCGCGTAGGCTGCGGCATCGCCGCCGGGAGTGCCCCGCTATTAA
>DASYIS010000293.1:0-10376 GCA_035997375.1 Chthoniobacteraceae bacterium | reverse complement strand
TCACAGTGGCGAAGACCAAAGCGACCAAAGAGGCCGAGGTAGAGGGACACAAGAAAACTCGTCTTTCCGTGCCCATTCATCGCTCCGATCAGCACTACGGATTTCCGCGCCGTAGGCTCTCTGAATTCAAAAGTGGCGTCCGCGTATGTGCGCCAATTTTGGAGATGCAATCGGGAGAGATACATCAGGACTCACTCTCCCTCGTGAAAAACCGGTTGATGATCGAATCGATTTCATCGGGCAACCCGAAACGGCGCCCGGACCCTGAATACTCGTTCATCAGCTCGCACAAATCCTTGAGCAATTCGATATCCACGGAGTGATCATCGCAAATCTGACGGATTATTTTCCTCGTCTCAGGGTCTTCAAAACATGGGGGGGCCTTCATCTCGCTGTTGAACTGAGCACCTTCTCTTGCGCATCCGCAATCTTTTCAAGCTCACGATACGCATTTTCCGACCGGTCGACCGCCCACTGCTCCCGAACCAGCCGCACTTCGAGCGGGGAGATGAGTTCCATCCCTGTCTCTATCTGAATAGCGAGCAGCTCATCAAGCAGCATCCGGCGGGCTTCGTAGGTCAACGGGCCCAGGCCAGGCTGGCCGTTGCGGCGGGTCTTGCTGCGATATTCGGGGTTTTCGGAGACCGCCTTGAGCCTGTTGCGGTAATCGGCCAGAGGCAGCAGGTCCTGGTGGCCGGCGGCGATGAGGGATTCGATGGAGCTGTCCTTTTCCACCACGGTGCAGGTCCAGCAGCCGAAGCGCGCGGAATTGGTGCCGCAGGAAGGGGCGTCGTCATTGCTGACCACAAACGGGCATTCGCCGCCGAGCGCGTTCTTGTAGAGCGTGACGACGTCGCGATATGTGCCTCCCCACGGCGGGCGGACGGAGAGGAGAGCGGTCCAGACTTCATCGGTCAGCAACTCCTTGATCGGCGAGAAGACGGAGACGCCTTTGTGGTCCGGGTGCGGCGAAAGGCGACCCACCTCCTTTTCCGCGTGCCGGGCGACGCTCCCAGCCCGGGTGGCCGACTCGGAGCTGCGGACGCCCAAAAGCAGAATGGCTTCGCCGGCGTGGCTGACCTGTTCGCGAATGAAGCGGGAAGTGGGGCGGATTTTCATCCGGTCCGTACACCAGCGGAAGGTGCGGTTCGGCGCGGGATATCCGCGCCCGAGGAGATTGACCCAGAAGGATTCCTCCGGGAGCGGATGGGTGCGGATGACCTGAACAGGCACCTTCAGCGATGCGATGTTCTCCTCGATCTGCGTGAGCATCTTGCCCACGAAAGTATGGAAGATGGGCGACTCGACGAGGGTATCGTTGCAGACGATGAAGACGGGCCGAGTGCGCTGGTCGGGCGCAACGGAGAGCATGGCCTCGACGACGAGGTGGGTGAGCAGCGTGGAGTCCTTCCCGCCGGAGAAGCCAATGATCCATGGGCGGAGATCGGGTTCGCAGTATTGCGCGCGGATGGCCCGGCGAATCCCGCGGAGTTTTTCGATCAAGGCGTCGAGGTCGGTCATCGGCGGCATCGTCCGCCGGATTCGGCGATCTGGCAATGCTGCGCCTCGCTACGCTTCCACCGTCTCCGCCGCTTTCAGCCCAGCGAGGTACTTCCTGAGCGCGCTGCACAGCCCCTTGATCTGCTCGGGCGTGTGCCGCGCGGAGAGCGTGACGCGCAGGCGGGCGGTTTCGCGGGGGACGGTGGGGAAACGGATGGCGGGGACGTAGTAGCCGGCTTCGCCGATGATCCGCATGGCGTCGAGGGCGCGCTTCGAGGAGCCGAGGATGATCGGGAGGATGGCGCTCTGGATCTTGCGCTCGGGCGGGAAGAGTTGCGGCATCTCGTCCGCGAAGAGGAGCAGCCGCGTGCGGAGGTCCTGGCGGCGGCGCTCGCCGGCGGGCGAGAGGAGGAAGACGATGGCCGCCGTGGCGGCGGCGGCGACGCTCGGCGGCGGCGCGGTCGAGAAGATGAAGCTGCGGGCGCGGTTGATGAGGAGATCGATGAGGGCGCGCGAGCCGCAGACGTAGCCGCCGGCGCAGCCGAGCGCCTTCGACAGGGTGCCCATGTGGATATCGATCTCGGCGGTGAGGCCGAGCTTGTCGGCGAGGCCGCGGCCGTTGGCGCCGATGACGCCGACGGCGTGCGCTTCATCGAGCATGAGGAGCGCGCCGTGGCGGTGCTTCATTTCCACGATCTCGGCGAGCGGCGACCAGTCGCCATCCATGGAGAAGACGCTCTCGGTGACGACGAGGACGCGGGAGTCCGGGTAGTGCTCGCGCGCCCACTTGAGGTGGCTTTCGAGCTTGCCGAGATGGTTGTGCGGGAAGACGCGCAGGACGGCGCCCGAGAGCCGCGCGCCATCGATGAGCGAGGCGTGGCTGAGCTTGTCGACGATGACGACGTCGTCCTTGCGCAGGAGGCCGCTCAGCGTGCCGACGGCGGCGGAGTAGCCGGAGGTGAAGGTGAGCGCGGCCTCGGTGCGTTTCCACTCAGCGATCTTTTCCTCGAGGCGCGCGTGCGGCGAGAGGGTTCCTGAGATGAGGCGCGAGGCGCCGGCGCCGAGGCCATATTGATCGATCGCCTGCTTGGCGGCTTCGCGCAACGCGGGCTCGGTCGCGAGGCCGAGGTAATCGTTGGAGGAGAAGTTGATGAGCCGGCGGCCCGTCAGCTCCATCTCGGGCTGCTGCGGCGAGTCGATCTCGCGCAACTGGCGGAGCAGCGAACGCTCGCGCAGCTCGGCGAGCTCGGCCTCGAAGTGGGCGGACACGTTAGGGGAAGTGAAGCACCAAACCACAAGGGCCAAGGGCCAAATAAGCTCCAAAACTCAAAGGCCAAACAGCGCCCGCGCATGCGACGTTTGGTTGTTGGCCTTTGGTCCTTATTTGGCCCTTGGTCATTGCCTTTTGGAGCTTCCGGTTAATTGGTCGCCACGCCGTTCGTGCCGAGCGCCCAGTTCAGCAGGCGGTACGAGTCGTTCCAGACCTGCTGGGTGTCGCCGAGGACGACGCAGATGACTTCCTTGCCATTGGCCGCGGCGCTGGAGACGAGGCAATGGCCGGCGGCCTCGGTGTAGCCGGTCTTCATGCCGTTGCAGAGCGGGAAGTTGCGCAGGACCCGATTGGTGTTCTCAAACGTCGAGACGTGCCCGTCGGGGTGCTTCCATGAGATCGCCTTCAGCGAGACGATGGAGCGGAGGAACTGGTTGCGGTAGACTTGCATCGCCACCTTGGACATGTCGCGCGCGCTCGAGTGCTGGCCGGGCGAGGGGAGGCCGTTGGGGTTGGCAAAGTGCGAGTTCGTCATGCCGAGCCGGGCGGCCTTGGCGTTCATCTTGAGGGCGAAGGCCTCGACGGAGCCGGCGTTGTCGCGGGCCAGGCAGCGCGCGACGTCGTTCTCGCTTTTGACGAGCAGGACGCGCAGCAGATCGCCGCGGCGGTAGGTCTCGCCGGGCTTGATGTAGAGCATGGAGGGCTCGCACCAGGTGTCCGGCGCGGCGACACGGACGATGGCGTCGAGGTTCCCCTCCTCGGCGACGATGAGGGAAGTGAGGAGCTTCTGGGTGCTGGCGACCGGGCGCTCCTGGTCGGCATTCTTCTCGTGCAACACGCGCCCGGTCTGCGCGTCGAGGACGATGACCGAGGCGGCGCTCACCGCCGGCACGCCGCCGGCGTCGTTCGGCACGGCGAAGGGGACGGGCGGCGCGGCCTTCTTGACCGGGACGGCCCTGGCAGGCGTCGCGGCGGCCTTCGGAGCAGGCGCAGGCTTCGGCGCCGCCGCAGCGGGGATCTCCGGGACCGCGGCGAAACACAAGGCGAAGCCGGCGAAGAGAAGTTGGCGGATCATGAGAAGCGGGGGCTACTTAGAACTTCGCGGCGGGCGGTGCAAGCCCGGTTTGCGGAGAGGCGGCGGCAGGACTCTTCCTCTTCCTCTTCCTCTTCCTCTCAATCTTCCTCTATCGACCCGCTCCACCAATTTTGTCCCGTTGATGGTTCGAAGGCAAAAGACGGCGGAGCAATGGGATGGAGAAAGATTAAGAGGAAGAGGAAGATTGGTGGCACCCTACACCTCGCACAGATACCAGCTCGGCTGATGGAACGTCCCCTCGGCGTAGTTGCGGTAGGTCGCCAGCGCGAGGAGCGGCCAGTTGTTCCGGTACATGTCGTAACGGAGATAGAAGACGCTCGGGAAGCCGGTGCCGGTGGTCTGCGGCTCGGGCCAGGAGCCGTCGGCCGCCTGGGTGCCGATGAGGTAACGCAGCGCACGCTGGATCGACTCGCGCTCGAGCGCGGCGGGCTCCTCGGCGTGCGTGGCGGCGATGATGCCCATGAGCGCCCACGCCGTCTGGCTCGCGGTGCTCGGGCCGATGCCCTTGAGCGTCGGGTCGTCGTAGCTCGCGCAGGTTTCGCCCCAGCCGCCGTCTTCATTCTGGCAGCTCTCCAGCCAGTCGCGCGCCCGCTCGATCCACGGCTGGCGCATGTCGAGGCCGATGGCCCGCAAGCCGCGGAGGACCTGCCAGGTGCCGTAGATGTAGTTGACGCCCCAGCGGCCGTACCACGAGCCGTCGCTCTCCTGCGTCTCGCGGATGAACCGCGTCGAGCGGGCCACGCGGTTGCAATGCTGGTCGTAGCCGATGTAGCCGAGCAGCTCGAGCATGCGGCCAGTGAGATCGCTGCACGTGGGATCGAGGATGGCGTTGTGGTCCGCGAACGGCACGTCCTCGAGCCATCGCTGCATGACGTCCTTGTCAAACGCCGCCCAGCCGCCGTCGCGGCACTGGAAGGAGAGCAGCCAGCGCAGCGCCCGCTCGAACATCGCGCGCGGGGCGGCGAGGGCGCCTTTTTCCGCGACGCCGGAGGCCACGGTCGGCACGAGGCGCAGCGCCATCAGCACCATCATCGTGTCGTCGGTGTCGGGGTAATAGACGTTGTTGAACTCGAAGGCCCAGCCGCTCTTTTCAGGGTGCGGATTCTTCACCTGCCAGTCGCCGCGCGTGCCGGTGACTTCCTTGCTTTCCAGCCACTGCGCCGCGCGCTGGAGCGACTCGTGCTCCGGCGGCACGCCGCTTTCGGCGAGGGCGATGACGTTGATCGCCGTGTCCCAGACCGGCGAGAGGCACGGCTGGATGCGGAAATCCTCCGGGTCGTCGACGAAGAGCCCTTCGAAGTCCGCCTTCGCCTTTTGGTACAGCGGATGATCCTTGGCGTAGCCGAGCGCCTTGAGGGCGATCATCGCATTCAGCATCGCGGGGAAGATCGCGCCGAGGCCGTCGCTTCCCTCGCCCATGCGCTCGATCATCCAGGCTTCGGCCTTCTTGAGCGCCGTCTCGCGGAAGGGCTTCCACGGCAGGTGCCCGAGCTTCTTCAGGAGCCCGTCGCAGCGGAGGAAGAAGTTGCGCCAGGTGAGGAACCGCTCGTCCTTGTTGAACCCGAGGAACTGCTGCTCGGTGCCGACCGGATAGAGCTCGTGGAGGTGCAACTCGGCCGGCAGATGGCGCGTCGGCTTGTGGTGATTGAGGATCGCGAGCGGCATTAGCATGGCGCGGCTCCACGACGACATCTCGTACATGTTGAAGAAGCACCACTTCGGGAAGAAAACGATCTCGACCGGCATCGTCGGCAGGTAGTGCCAGGGGAACTGGCCGAGCAACGCCAGGTAGAGCTTGGCGTAGGTATTCATGTGCGGGATGCCGCCGAGGCGCAGGATACAGGCGCGCGCCTCCCGCATGCAGTGGTCAGTCGGCAGGTGGCCGGCGAGCTTCAGGGCGAAGTACGCCTTCACGCTCGCGTTTACGTCGCTCGGCCCGCCTTCGTAGATGTTCCAGCCGCCGTCATCGAGCTGGCGGCGGAGGATGTGGGCGACGCACTTGTCCTGCAGCACCGGGTCCAGCTCCTCCGCCCAGTGCATGAAGAGCACGTAGTCCGAGCAGAGGGTGGAATCGACGAAGAGCTCCCCGCACCAGTACCCCTCGTCGTGCTGGAGGCGGAGAAGATTACTCTGGGCGCGCTGGATCGCCTGGGCGAGCGGGTTGGGATGGGCGGTGTCGTGGCGCGACTGGGTTTGTGGCACGCGCGGACTGTGGCGGGTGAAAGGCCGGCGCGCAAGCCCAACACGGTAACCGGGAAATGACGGTGCTGTCACCCGCCGAGGCGCGTGGACAACAAGGCGGGGCGTTGGTAAAGTCCTCGCATGCCACGGGATAACGCGACCAGTTTGCTGCCGGCACCCCGGCGCTCGATGACGGCGACGGAGTACTATGAGCTCCCGGAAGGGCCGCCGTATTCCCAGCTCGTCGAGGGAGAACTCATTATGTCGCCGTCACCGAATTTTTTTCATCAGGAAATCATCGCGAACCTTCATCTTTCCCTCCGGCCGTTCGTCAAAAGGCACCGGCTAGGAAAGGTTGTTCTGTCCCCATCCGATGTGGAGCTGGACTTCCAGAACGTGTACCAGCCGGACCTCTTCTTCATCAGCAACGAGCGCCTCGCACTCATCGACGAGCATGGCCTGAAAGGCGCGCCCGATCTCGTCATCGAAGTCATCTCCCGCTCCACGGAGCGTCTGGATCGTGGACCCAAGAAGGCGAATTACGCACGGGCTGGCGTGCGCGAATTCTGGGCCGTCATGCCGAAAACCAAAGAGATCGAAATCTGGCAACTGGCGGTGTCGATCAGCGAGCCCAGTCGCCGGCTCGGTCTCAACGACACGCTGATGACCGAAGTTCTGCCTGGCTGGGAAATGCCGGTCGCGGAGGTGTTCGAGGAGTAGGGCCCCGGCCCGGCGTGGTGCAATCCGTCGTTCCCAAGGAAGCACCGTCGCGCTTGCCATCCACCCGACCCCAACCGACATTCCCCGCATGCCGCAGTTCCGATACGTCGCGCGCAGCGCGGAGGGCAAGCTCGTCGATGGGGTCGTGACTTCCAACGACCGCTCCGCCGCGATCCGGCAGGTCGAGCAGCAGCGCTTCGTGCCGATCAAGATCGAGCCGATCGCGAGCGCCGCGGACGTGCCGGCGGCGACCACGCGGCGTGCGGCGCCGTCGAAGTCGCCGTCGTCCTCGCCCGCGCTGCGCGAGGCGCCGGCGGCCAACGCCACCCCGGCGGAGGCGGCGGCGCAGACGATGACGCACTCGCAGACGCATCTCTTCACCGAGCAGCTCGCGAACCTCCTTGGCGCCGGCATGACGCTCGACGAGTCGCTCAATGTCCTCGTGCGGCGCATGAAACACCCGCGCCTGCACATGGTCTCGCGCGGGCTGCACCAGGCGCTGGTCGACGGCCGCAGCCTGTCGCAGGCGCTGCGCGACTTTCCGCGCATCTTTTCGCCGCTCTATATCAACATGGTGGCCGCCGGCGAGGCGAGCGGCGCGCTGGCGGACATCCTGCGGCGGCTCGTCGCGCATTTGTCCGACGTGAAGGGGCTGCGCGACAAGGTGGCGCAGGCGCTGCTTTACCCGGCCATGCTCGTCCTCGCGGGCATCGGGCTCATCGTCATTTTCGTGACCGTGATGGTGCCGCAGTTGAGCAGCTTCTTCGCCGAAGCCGGCGGCGCGCTGCCGACCTCGACCAAGCTCCTCCTGAGCGCGAACGATTTTCTCACCCATTGGTGGTGGGCCATCCTGGCGGTGCTGGCGGGTCTCTATCTCGGCTGGAAAGCGCTGGTCCGCACGCCGGGCGGCCGGCTCGGGTGGGACACGTTCGTCTGGCGCGCGCCGCTCTACGGGCTCGTGCTGCGCTACCGGTTCTTCGCGCAGTTCGCCCGCACGCTGGGGACGCTGATCGAGAATGGGGTGACGCTCATGCGCGCGCTCGAGCTGCTCGAGGAGATTTCGGGGAACGAGTTCATCCGCTTGAAAATGGCGGACGTGCGCCTTGCGGTCACCGATGGCGCGACCCTCTCGACCGCGCTCGCCGAGCAGCAGCTTTTCCCGGAGCTGTTCGTCGACATGATGTCGGTCGGCGAGCAAACCGGCCGCTTCGCGCAGACGATGAACAACATCGCCGAGGTCTACGAGCGCGAGCTCGGGCGGCAGGTCGGCGTCATCTCCACCCTCATCCCGCCGGCCATCATGCTGGCGGTGGCGGTGGTGGTCGGCTTTGTCGTCTTCGGCATCCTGAGCGCCGTCTTTAGTTTGACCTCCGGCTTGCGCGCCGGGGCACATTAGGCTATTGGACGGCGCTTCCCCGGTTTGATGCGTTCCCTTTTTCTCCTTGCGGTTGGCCTGTTCGCGGCGCTCGTTCCGGCGCGCGCGCAGGAGCTTCGTCGCCAGCCGATCCCCTTCACGGTCTGGCTCGACTTCCACGCGATGGCGAAGCCGAACGCCCCGCGGCTCGCGCTCCCGATCTGGCTGGAATCGGTTGCGAGCGAGCATCCGCGCCGGCTGCCGGGCGAGCCGCTGAGCACCGTCTTCCGCCTCCGCCTTCGGCGCATGGCCGCGCTCAACCCGGAGGTCCACCTGCGGCTCTTTTTCGAGGATCACGCCCTCGCCGCGCCGCGGATCACCGGCTGGACGGAGACCGGCGCGCTGAACTACCAGTCCGGCCCGCTCGGCGCGGGACTCGGGCTGACCAACTCCGCGGACGTGCTCATTCCGGTGAAAAACGTCGACTATATCGAGATCGCGATTCCCGGCGACGGGAGCGACGTCCACGGGGCTTTTCTCAGCACGGCGACGCATACCGAGGCGAAGACGACCCTCGATTTCTCGCGGCCGTTCGAGTTCATCGACCCCTTCGGCAAAATGCCCGAGGTCGTGGTCGGCGCGGATGACAGCTACCTCTTCGGCCGCGTCCGCGCGGCGCTCCTCGCGCCGGCGACGAAGCTCCCGCCGGAGGAGCCGATCGTGCTCGATTTCCAGCTCGACCGCGCGCCGCTGCTCGCGGTCATCTCCTTCGAGGTGCTCAACGTCGACATCGCCGACCCGCCGGGCGTCTGCATCAACAACCGCACCCTCGGCCCGGCCACCCCGCGCCTGCCCGATCTCGCCGATCCCGGCTACCGCGGCCAGATCGTCGCCGCGCAGGCGGACGTGCGTTATCGCTACGCCGGCTGGCTGCGTTGTGAAAAGATCGTCCCCGCGTCGTCGCTCGTCGCGGGGGTAAACCGCATCTCGCTCTTCCTCCCCCGCTTCGCCCGCCCCGTCGCCGTGCGCGCGCTCGAGATCCAGCTCAAGTACCCGTGGGAAGGGAGCGAGAGTCCCGCCGTCCCGTAGTTGCGATCTCCGCCGTTTGGTTTACCTTGCCTCTTTATGAAACGTTCCTCCGTCCATCGCGCCGCGGGCTTTACCCTGCTCGAGATCATGCTCGTGGTCTCGATCATCATCCTCCTGCTCGGCGCCGCCATTTACAAATTCAAGGGCGCCTTCCAGACCGCCAACATCGCCAAGGCACAGGGCGACATTTCCACGCTCAGTTTGGCCGTCACCACCTACGAGACACTGGCCCGCACGCTCCCCTCGACGGCGCAGGGGCTCAAGGCGCTGGTCGAACGCCCCTCTTCCGACCCTCGCCCCGCCGCGTGGACGCAGCAGATGTCCTCGCTTCCGAAAGATCCCTGGCACAATGACTACTACTACGAGCAGCCGGGCAAACATAACACCTCGACTTTCGACCTCTACTCTGCCGGCCCGGACAAGGTGGCTGGGACGGAGGATGATATCGGGAATTGGCAGCAGTAAGTTCCATCTTCGGATGGGCGGCGCTCGCAAAAGAATCGCTTGGGTTGACCCTATGAACCGTCTCGCCGCCTGCGCGCTCGCCGCCATGCTGCCACTGACCGGTTGCGTGCGCCAGACGACGCTCGATACAGCGAAGACTGCGAGGGCCGAAGGCGACGTCTCCACCCTTGCGACGGCTCTGACGGTTTACGAGTCGCTCGCCCATCGGTTCCCGTCGAGCGAACAGGGACTTCAGTCGCTCGTCGCCAGGCCGACGACCGGACCCCTTCCCGCCGCGTGGACACAACAACTCTCAGAACTTCCGTTGGACCCTTGGGGCGAGGCGTACCGCTACGTGCAGCCGGGCGTTCACAACCCGACGGCCTTCGACATTTACTCCGCCGGCCCCGACAAGCGGCCGGGAACGGAGGATGATATCGGGAATTGGCAGAAGTAGAGGCGGGCCATGAGACCTGCGGTGTTTTGCGCGATGGTGGCCTTGGTTGTGGTCGTTTTGCTGATCGCGACACGTCAGCATAAATTCGGCTGCGGAATGACCAAGGTCGAAGTGGATATAGATTTGATGTCCCTGGCGCTGACGACGTACGCGCGACACGGTGGCACGCTGCCCTCGACGGCTCAGGGGCTCCGGGCGCTCGTCGAGCGTCCAACGTCTGATCCGGTTCCCGCCGATTGGGTCCAGCAGATGTCGTCGCTCCCGA
>DASYIS010000292.1:0-4436 GCA_035997375.1 Chthoniobacteraceae bacterium | reverse complement strand
TCCTCGGCGACGCGAGCAACGCCTCCGCCTTCACGAAAAACGATAGCGGCATCCTGAAAACGACGGTCTCCGGTGCGTTCGATCAAGCGCCCCGCCTCACGTTGATCAAGGCCTTCGGCGCCAACCCCCTCGACCCCGACGACAATCTGCAGAGCGAGGACCAGGGCGACGGCACGACCGTGAACGTCTCGGAGCAAGGGCATTCGGTGACCTACATCCTCTCGGTCCTCAATACCGGGCCGACGACGGCCGAGGGCGTGCAAATCGAGGACACGGTGCCGGTCGGCATGAACGTGAACGCGTTCGATCTCGTCGCGGCGGGCAACGGCAACACCGGCACGCGCCTGCTGCGGGCTGGCTTTGTGCGCGTCCTCTCGAAGACGCCGAGCGCCCTCGGCCTCGTGCCGCACGCCGAGCTGGGCGCGGATCACACGCTCCGCATCGCCGGCTTGCGCGTGAAGCCGGGCGACTACCTGGTCGTCTCCTACACCATCGACGTCTCCTCCGAAGGCATCGACGCGCCGGCGCCCGGCACGATGATCCACCAGTTCCGCGCCTCCGTCAGCGCAGAGAATCTCCCCGACAATGACGGGAGCCTTTCCTTTGGCGACGACCTCGAGCTCAAGATCAACGGCCTCGCGCAAGTCGCCGAACCGCAGTACGAACCGGGCGGCATCATCCCCTTCGTCACGCACGATCTCGCCGCCTCGAAAGCCGCGCTGAATGCGATCTTCGGCCGCAAAGCCGACGCCCCGGTGATCGTCGCCGGCACCCATCCCCATGCCCTGCCGCTCGTCCCCGGCTCCAATCCGCCGCGGTTCGTCCCCGGCTTCTACCGCTACGACGTGAAGTACCAGAACCTCGGCACCGGCGCGGCGACCGCAGTGCAGCTCACCGTGCCGCTTCCGGCCAACACTACGCTCTATCGCACGGCTTTCGTCACCAAGCTGGCGAGCGGCGTAAAGCAGATCGACCTCAGCCACGCGGGCAACTCGTTTAGCGTCATCAACGGCGTGCCGACCTTTGCCTTCAGCAAGATCAACGCGCACACGACCGGCTACGTGAGGATGGAGGTGATCGTGGGCGTGGGGGCGATCGACTTCAACGGTTCGCTGGTCGACTTGCCCTTCCCGTACATCCAGGGGAACGCCGCGCCACGCGTCGCCGCGAAAGCGGAAGTCCCCGGCAGAACCACCGCCAACGCCACCGCGCCGCCGCCGCCCATCCCCTTCCGCGCGAACGGGCTGCTGGCCAGGCTGGCGGCCTACGACGCCTCCCTCATCCCACCGAGCCTCGGCATTTGGAAGATTGTGCCGCAGTATGTGCGGAAGGACGAGCTCTTCACGATCCAACTGATTGTGATGAATGCCGGCGCCTTCGATGAGGACGCCCTTTACGTCCGGATGAAAATTCCCCCGCATACAGCGTTCGTCTCGGCGGACGCAGGCTATACGGGCGCCGCCGAGATCGTCAATGCGGCCGGAGAGCACTATGTCTCGCTCCCTCTCGGCGGGAATAATGAGGCGATGCCCAACGGCCACGCGCGCCCCGTGCGAGCCCATGAAGCAGGCGCCCTGACGGTGACCCTGCGGGCGACCGAACCGGGCACGTTCGTCGAGAACACCGCCTACATGCAGTCCTCGTACCGGGAGCCGGTCTACGCCCAGCCCGCCACCGTCACCATTCTGGGACCCGACGATCCCAACCCACAACCCAAGGCGCTCTCTTCCTTCATTACCGGACTGCAAGTCGTCAATCTACCCCACCAGTCCTCGAACGTCGTCCCGCTCGGCGGCGGCTACGTCGTCGCGCAGGGCGGCGGCAACGTCGTGTCTCAGGGTGGCGGGAATGTCGTTTCGCAAGGTGGGGGCAATATCGTCGCGCAAGGCGGCGGCAACATCGTGGTCTTCGGCGCGAGCAGCTCCATCAGCATCAACCCAGGCGCCGGAGTGATCTCCGTCTCGAGCCTGCTGCAGCCCGGCATGCTCAGCAGCCTGCTCAAATCCCAGGCGATCAATCTGCTCCTGCCCCAGGCCGCGAATCTCATCGGCCAGGACGGCGGCACCCTCATCGGGAACGACGGCGGCACTTTGGTCGGGGGCGGTTTCTCGAGCCTGCTGGCCAACACGCGCGCGCTCATCGTCGCGCAAGGCGGCGGCAATATCATCTCGCACGACGGCGGCAGCATTATCTCGCACGATGGCGGAAGTGTCGTCGCGCAAGGCGGCGGAAACGTGGTCTCCCAAGGCGGCGGGAACATCATCGTCGTCGGTGGCGCCTCGGTCGTCTCGCAAGGCGGCGGCAATCTGATCGCACTCCCGAACAGCATCGGCCTGATCGGCCAGGACGGCGGCACGCTGGTCGGCGCCGCCTCCGCCGGCGTGGTTTCGCAAGGGGGCGGCAACTGAGTCTCGAGGCCGCGCGACGGCGCTGAAACCCATCCACAAACGAGCAGGGAAAAACCTACCCAAACAGGCGCGGCACAGCGTTGACAAGTGCCTTTCGAGACATACTTTGTGCGGCGGGAAGTCCGTGCATTCCCGGTCCGGTGTGCTCCGTTTTTACCGCCCCTATGCAGAAACCTGATTTCTCAGAAGCAGTCGATTTGATCATCGCCGAAGACCCCCGCTTCGAGCGCGACGCCTATTTTTTCCTGCGCGACGCGCTGGATTACACGGCCAAGCTGCGCAAGAAGCAGCGGGACACCGAGGGAAGCGGCCACGTGACGGGCCAACAACTGCTCGAAGGAGTCCGCCAATACGCGTTGAAGCAATACGGGCCGATGGTGATGACGGTGTTCAACTACTGGGGACTCAAGCAGTGCTTCGACTTCGGCGAGATGGTCTATCATTTGATTCGCCTCGGGACCTTCGGGAAAACGGAGACGGACTCGATCGAGGACTTCCGCGGCAACTTCACGTTCCAGGAGGCCTTCGTGCTCCCCTTCCGGCCGGAAGCGCCCGCCTCCCCCATCCTCGCTCCTGAGACGCCTCGCCAGAAAAACGTGCCGGCCCGGCAGGAAGACGACATTCCGTTTTAGGGTGAGGGGCCGCCCGCCAACCCGGAGGGTTGAAAGCTGGTAGCCGGTGGTGGAGCGAGTCTAACGAGCGCAACCACCGGAACCTTCGCAAGACGCGCAAGCGCCCCGGAGGCGGCGCGAGACCCGAGGCCATACGTCAGCGTTCTCGCGCCCCTGCCGGGGCGCGGCCGTGTTTTTTGGGAATTCCGGTGGTTGCGCTCGTTACACTCGCTCCACCACCGGCTACCAGCTTCCGGCCCGCCGGGCCGATGAGAATGACTTCGCGCTCGAGCGCTCGCGTGAAATGATCCTGGCGGCAGGCCAGTTGCCCACACGCGGTCCACCGTTTATAGCTCTCACCTTGTCCCCGCTCCGCGACACCGAGTTCTCCCGGATTCTCCTCATCAAGCCCACCGCGCTCGGCGATGTCGTCCACACGGTGCCGACGCTCGTGGAGTTGCGACGGCGCTACCCGGCCGCGCAGATCGACTGGCTGGTCACGCCGGAGAACGCCGAGCTCGTGCAACACCACCCCGCGCTCTCGGGCGTCGTCCTGTTCGACCGCCGCGCCTTTCGCAAAGGGCTGCGGGCCTGGACGGAGCTCCCCGCGCTGCTGCAAACCCTGCGGAAAGCGCGGTACGACCTCGCGATCGACCTGCACGGCCAGCTCCGTTCGGCGGCGTTTGCGCTGGCCACGGGCGCGCCGGTGCGGATCGGCTTCGACCGGCCGGGGCGCCGGCGCGAGACACCCAGTGAGCACACGCCGTCGCGCCGCGTGCCGACCCGCGGCTGGGCCGGCGCGCGGGAAGGAGCGTGGCTGGCGTACACGCATCGCATTCCCATCCCGACGCTGGAGGTCCACGCCGTCGACCGCTACCTGTGGCTCGGCGAGCTGCTGGGCTTCACGCCTGGACCCGCCGAGCAAACCCTCCATCTGGCGCCCGAGGCGATCGCGCGCGCGGGGCAATTGCTCCATAAGTGCGGACTCGGCGACGCGCCCTTTGCGCTTCTTTCTCCCTCCACCATGTGGGAAACGAAGCACTGGCGCGCGGAGGGTTTCGCCGAGGTCGCCCAGGCGCTGATCGCGGAGGAACTCGAGGTCGTGCTCGTCGGCGGCCCCGGCGACCGGGAGCTCAGCCGGCGCATCCAGGCCGCCTGTCCGCAGGCGCGCGATCTCACCGGCCAGACCTCGCTCGGCGAGCTCGCGGCGCTCGTCCGCCGGGCGCGGCTCTGCGTCAGCAACGACTCGGGCGTCGCGCATCTCGCCGTCGCCGCCGGCGTGCCGCTCGCGGCGATCTATGGACCGACAAACCCCGTCACCGTCGGGCCGTATCGGCGGCCCGAGTCGGTTGTGCGGCTCGATCTCCCCTGCTCGCCCTGCAACTTCCGCAAGCTCGTCCAGTGCCCGAACGGGCAC
>DASYIS010000291.1:0-13308 GCA_035997375.1 Chthoniobacteraceae bacterium | reverse complement strand
AACTAAGGGGGTATATTCTCTTGGCTGGTGGATTTTTTCTAGACCAAGCTATTTCATCTGCCGCCGCAAAAAGTCAGTTTCAAAAGGCGCAGGAGCGATTCGCGCAGTGCGGAGTTCAACTTAAATTGGCCGAAGGGGCATTCAAAGTGGTAGCCGCCAACCCTAAAGGTGTTGTGTTTGGCGGGAATGCCGGTGGTGATTTTAATGAGCCATATACGGAAAAGGGAACAAATAAATTGATCATTCCAGACGAATCGAGGGCAATGTTTGATGCGTTGAAGACGGCGAAAGATGAGATCGGGGTTTACTTCGTCGCTAGATTCAACCCGGCTTCGGCAAAGGCAGCAACCACGGTCCGCAAGGTGATGCCGCCAAGTCTGCTTGTTTATGCGGACAAAATAGTTCTCGACTCGGAGGCGATAAGTGGCTACTCACTCAGTCATGAAGTACTTCATAGCCTAATGAATGCGGTGCATGGTGAGCCTTGGCGGGACTTCATGAATGACTATAACGACGTGCCTTTTTCACTTTGGCACGACGTATCCCTCGAGCCAGGGATATTTTTTGAGCGTAAACGAATAAAGGACGAGATGGTGAGTCGAGTCTTGGTTTCTCCACTAGCCCAGTAAGACATCGAGATGAAAATTCGTTTTATCCTGCCAATTGCGTTGAGCATCATGTCGGTCGGAGCATGTTCGCCCCGATCTCGTAGACTTGATAAGGTGATCTCAAATGCAGCGACGCCGTCACCAGCAACCGCGCAACCTGTGGCAACTTCCCCTCCGCCCAGAGCAGTTGCAAACAATCCGCTCCCACGTCAACGGGGGGAGTCTGACATTTCAGCGGCGTCACTTGCAAGCATGGATCGGCGCGGCCTGTCGAAGGAACTCTTCAAGCTTGCTCACGAACGAACGGACAGCGCGATTGAAATAATGAATGAATTTTTGGTCGACCAAGCGAGGCATCTGCCCGATAAATTGCCCGGCGTTGATGAACTCAAACTGTTAGATCGGGAGGCTCCAGAGGGCGATCATTGGATTAAGCACTTCCCTCCGATTCTCTCTGCGTTGAAAGCGCTAGTACTTTCTGACACCGAGTCAGGGCGGAACTTTGCAAAAGCATTCAAACGGAACTTCTCCAAGAAATACGGGGATTCGCAAAGCGGAAAACTGTTGCTTGACGCATTAACGAGGGAAATCGAAGAATCGCAGAGATCGGTGGAACATGGACTGGCGCCGTGGATGATCGGCTGGCCCTCAGAGGATCGAGAATAGGCGACTTCAGCGGCGGCAAGAGCGCGGCAAGGGGGAGCGATGGGGGTCAGGGGGAGCGATGGGGGTCAAGGCGATGGATGGTCCGATGGGGTCAGGAGGCAATTCTTGACAGCATCCCTCGGCGGGAGACGGATGCCAATCGATCTTCATTACTCCAATCAGGAGGAAGGATGCTTCATGCACGATCCAAGCGTGAATCGGCGAACCTTGGCGCCCTCCGGCACCGGCGCAAGGCCACAGGTGGCAAGGGGTCCAGGTGGCAAGGGGTCAGTTCTCACTATTGACACTCAACCGGCGCGGGACAATCTCTTGCGCCTCGTGGATGTGAATTGCTTCATTCGTTCCAATTCGCTCAATTCGTTGGCCTCCCAATCCCGAACCTGCGTTGAAGCCCCGGAACCCAAGTCGCAACACGCCATCCATGAAGCCCCTCTCCATCCCTGTTTTGTTCGCAACCGCTCTGCTGCTGGCCGGCTGTGAATCAGAGACCCCGAGCGGCCACCGGGCCAACCACGCGGCGGCGGCCCCATCGGCTTCCCCGCAGGAGCTGCCGGCGGTCAATCTCAGCATCCCCGCGGACTGGAAGCCGCATTCCCGGGAATGGACGCGCGTGTATGGCGCGGCCGCGAACGGCGACGTGGACGAAGCCCGGAGACGGTTGGCCCGAGGAGAAGGGAGCGTCGATGACATTCGCTACGGGTGGGCGGATTACCTCTACCAGCAGCAGCGAATCAAAATGTGGACGCCGATCGTCCTCGCGGCCGGCGTCCTGGCGGTTGACTCCATGTTGCATCACTCCGCCCCCTCGCCGGACGAGCAGGCCCAAGCCAAAGCGGAGAGCGATCGCCAGCGCGAGATCGTGATTGATTCCCGGCGCCGCGCGGACCAGGCGGCGGAGCGGCGCGGGGAGCCCAAGCCGTATGGGTACTGATCGTTGGACGGGCCTCATTTCTCTGTCGGGAGACAACGCTCCGCCGAGCCTACCCGGCTAAGGCGGGCAGGAGGCCGCCTGACCCGCCGCCTGATCCCTATCTCCTGTGACCCTTATCTCCTAATCGTCTCAAGCGTACCAACCAAAGATGGAGCTGAAAGCGGCGCCTTCGCCGGCTCCAGCGGAAATGCGATCCCGTCGCCGGCGCTGCCGATGGGCCGCGATCGCGACTACAGATTCGACTGATTGACCAGCGCCGCCGGATCGACCCCGGAGCCGGCGTCCCAGATGACCAGCGCTTTCTTTTCCGGGTAGTAGGCGGCGCCGTATTCTTTCTTGGCGAAGACATGCCATTCCTCGGCCGCATTGACGTCTTTCACCCCGCCCTTGTGGACGGCGGGGCCGCCGCGACCGGTGATCACGTCCTTGCGCCACTTCCACTTGCCCTCGTTGCCCGGATGGCCGTCCAGGATTTGCTGGATCTCCGCCTCGGCGAAAGCCGCCCCGGTCTGCTTCTTGTAGACGAAGTAGACGGCCGCATTCTCCTTGAAGCCGGCCGCCACTTTGTAGGCGTCGGTCTTGTAGTTGGCCACCGTCATGTTCGAGGCCGGCATGGCGCGGGTGAAGGTCGGCTTGCCGAGCAGCCGGCTGGTCGCATCCGGCGAGGCCAGCAGTTGCGCGTGCGCGAGGCAGGGGAGGACGAGGCTGCAGAAGAGGAGGGAGAGGGTCTTCATGGTGCGGTGTCGTTTAGCTAAAAAGTGCCTCCGTGGCAAGTCGCGCCGGGGAGGGGGACCGTGAGACAAGACAAGGAGACAAGGAGACAAGGAGACAATCCGAAGACGAGACATAGCCGCCGCTCGCCGGCTCCGGTCTCATTGTCTCCTTGTCTCCTTGTCTGCAGCTCAATCACACTGCGCCTGAATTCACCGCACGCGCCGCCTCCGGGACCACCGCCGGCGCGCGGTCCCGCGTGCGTTGCGCCACCGCCACGCAGGCCACGACGCCGGCGGCGACCAGCCAGTCGACGGCGCCGAGCGTTTCGTTCAGCAGAAGGACGGAGGCGATGAGCGTGAGGAAAGGCTGGACGAGCTGGAGCTGGCCGATGCGCGCGACCCCGCCGCGCCGCAGGGCGGGGTACCAGAGGAAGAACGCGCCGAAGGCGCTGAGGAGCCCGTTGTAAAGCCACGCCGCCCACGTCACCGCATGCAGGGAGGCCCACGACGCGGGGAATCTTCCCCAGCAGAAAAGCAACGCGCCGGGAACCGCGACGAGCGGCATCAGGCAGGTGAGCCGCATCGAGCCGATTTCCGAGGCGAGGCGCGAGCCTTCCGAATAGCCGACGCCGCAGACCGCCGCTGCGGCGAGCAAAAGGAGATCGGCATACGTCACCACGCCGCCGGAGCGGACGATGCCGTAACCCGCGACGAGCAGGCTTCCCGCGGCCGCCGCCAGCCAGAACGGGATGCTCGGCCGGCGCCCGCCGGTGATGGTGGCGCTGATCGCGGTGAAGAGCGGAATGCCGCCCGCGACGATCGCCGCGTGATGGCTGTCGACCGTCCGCAAGGCGATCGCCGTCAGCCAGGCGAAGCCGAAGACCAGGCACCCGGTGACGACGCAGAGCCGGCCGAATTGCGCCCAGCTCAGCCGCGGAAATCCCACGACCGTCAGCACGATCGCGGCCGGCCCCGCGGCGAGGAGCATGCGGCCGACGCCGATGACCGTGGGGTCGAGCTCGCGCACGGCCAGCCGCATGAGCGGCATGGTGAGGCTGAAGAGCGCCACCGCGAGCAGCCCGCCGCCGACGGCGGTCCAGGGAAGCGGCGGGTGCGGTTTCATGCGGAGAGGATCGCGGGCGCGGGCGCGAAAAGCCAGTGACAGAAGGGGTGGAATGCGGGCGGTACAGAAGGCGGTGATTGGAACGCCTTCATGGCCTCGGAGTGTCGGCGTCCTCGAGAGGACCGCGCGCGCATGCGAATGCAGGGTTGTAGCCACGGCCCTGTGGGCCGTTTGGGCGTTGCGAGTGGTCAGGGGTTCAAACAGCGAGAGGGCTCGGTAACTCTAGCCTCAGCTTGGTACACGCGCCCAAGCGGCCCACAGAACCGTGGCTAACCCTGCATACCGTAAAGGCGTCCCTCGGTGTTTTGTCGTCGGGGCGCATATCCTATTATTACCGTCAAGAATCAGGCACGCAATTTCACCAGCCGTTCAGGCAGGACCCCCCGAGCCACCAACTCCATCACGTGCGCCTGCAACTCCGGCCAGACCTCATCCGGCGAAAGCTTGGTGAGACAATACGGCTCCGGGAACTGGCAGTAATCGAAGCACGGACGCAGCGGGCAGATGTCGCGGATGATCACCTTTTGCCGCTCGCCCCACGGCCGAAACCAGTCCGGGTCGGTGGGTCCGAAGATCGGGATGGTCGGCCGCCCGCAGGCCGCGGCGAGGTGCGCAGGGCCGCTGTCGTTGCAGAGGAGCAGATCGATGCGGCCGAGGACGTCGACCAGCTCGCCGATCGTGAGCGGCGGAAGGACGCTGTCGGCCAGCGGCGCGAGCGCGGCGCCGTAGCCGTCGGGGTCGGGGACGAGGAGCAGGTGGAAGTCGAACTGCGCGCGCAGCCGCCGGACGATCTCCGCGAAATACGCCTCGGGCCAGCGGCGCACGGGGATGCGCGCGCCGGGGTGAAAGCAGAGGATCGGGGGCGTGATGCCGGCGAGCAAGGCGTCCACGCGCGGCGAGCGGTGGCGGGCGTGGTCGAGCACCGGCTCACTCGTCGCGCTGCCGGCGAGGCCGAGCGCCGCGGCGAGATCGCGCCAGTCCTCGACCTTGTGCTGCTTGGGACGGCTGCGCGCGACCGGTCGGTTGAGGAGGGCGGCGCTCCCGCGGCGCGGAAAACCATACCGGCGGCGCGCGCCGGCGAGCCGCATCAGGAGATGATCGCGCGGATCCGGCCGCACGGAGACCGCGGCGTCGAAGCGCGCGGCGCGCAGCGTTTTCAGCAGCCCGCCGAGCTCGCGCCACGGCCAGCGGTGCAGGCGGTACTTGCCGCGAAACGCCGTCCACGGCGCGTCGCACGCGACATGGCGAATCTCCGGGAAAGTCGGCGCCAGCAGCGCGGCGGCGTGCGGTTTGCCGAGCAGCGTAATGTCCCACTCGCGCTCCGCGAGGCGCAGGAAGGTGGTCGAGAACGCCAGGTCGCCGAGGCCCCAAAGCTCGACCACGAGCAGCCGTGGCCGGGCGGGGGAGGTCGGGGAAGGCATTGGGCGGTGAAGAGGTATCGCTCGTGGGGACGGGCGGAACAAGGTTGGCGTCGTGCGGAGCTTGCTCTCAATCCTGCTCCTGCTCCTGCTCTTGATCCTTCCCCTTCGCTCTCCGGAGAGATCAGGAGCAAGAGCAGGAGCAGGATTAAGAGGGAGTCGCGGCGCTTTTTCGGACCTCTCACGCCATCGCGACCTTGCATTCTCACCCGGAGGGTCGGAGGCTGGACGGTTCTATGAATTGGCTCGACCGCGCTGAAGCTCGTTTTGGACACCTGGCCATTCACGGCTTGGGGCGCATCCTCGTGGGCTTCAATCTGCTCGTCTACGTCCTCTACAAGCTCTACCCGCACACGCTCGAGTTCCTGCAGTTGAACCCGGATCTCGTCCGGCAGGGCGAGGTCTGGCGGCTCGTCACGTTCATCTTCATCCCGGGCTTTGGGGGCATCTTTGGCGAGCTCCTCGGGATGCTGTTTTATCTGCTCTACCTGAACTTCATCGCCGCCGGGCTGGAGCAGGCGATCGGCGCCTTCAAGCTGAACGTCTATTACGGCACCGGCATGGTCGCGATCATGATCTCCTCCATGTTCCTCGGGGGCGCGAGCTTCGCCCCCTTTCTGCTCAATTCCACGCTCCTCTTCGGCTTCGCCCGCTTCTTCCCGGATACGGTCATCTACGCCTTCTTCATCCTCCCGCTGAAGATCAAGTGGCTGGCGTGGTTCGAGGCGGCCTTGCTCCTCCTCGGTTGCGTCCTGTATGGCTGGAGCTATCGCGTCTCGCTCGTCGTTTGCATGAGCAACTATCTCCTCTTCTTCGGCCGCGAGCACTTCATGGAAGCGAAGGCGCGCGTCGAAGTTACGACGCGTCGGCAGCGGTTCGAGGCCGAGGTGCGCCCGGCGGACGGCGTCACGCTCCACGAGTGCGCGGTCTGCGGCATCACCGAGGCGAAGGACGCGTACATGGATTTCCGCGTCGCGCGCGACGGCAAGGAATATTGCGCCCGGCATTTGCCGAAGGCCGCGCCGGAGACTGCCTAAAGCGCGATGAACGTTGCGCAACCGGCCGGTGAGCCCTCCCATTTACCCAATACCGTGCAGATTCCCTTGAGCAAAGAGGCCACGCAGGCCGGTCCGTGGTACCTGAAATCGCTGCCGCGCACCGCGGGGTTGCTGGGCGACGCGCTCTACCGCGCGAATGCGGCGCGCGACTTCGAGTGGATCGATCCCGACGACGCCTTCCTCGCGACCGTGCTCGACCGCGAAGGCGAGCACGAGGTCGACATGCATTTCGACAGCCGCCAGTGGCATGGCGAGTGCACCTGCCGCAAGCTTCGCGAGTGCGAGCATTGCTACGCCGCGCTCGCCGCGCTGCTCGCCGCCAATCGCCGCGTGCTCTTGCGGGGGCCGGACCTTCCCTTCCAGGCCGAAACGAAATCGCCCGCCGCCGAGGCGGAGCTCGGCTTCCTCGCCGAGCTCGAGCAGAAGCTCGCGCGCCCGCTGGATCGCGGCGAGGGCCGCGCGGCGCGCGCCATCGTGGAGCTCTGGCAGAAACACCCCGAGGGGATGGCGCCGGAGAAGGAGCTCTATTTCATCCTCGGCGGCAAGAGCAACTGGAGTTGGGAACGGCACACCCTCTGGCCCGCGCCGCCGAAGAGCGCGTGGGACGCCTGGCTCTACCTCGCGGAGTTTCTCCAGCGGAAGAAAAAGCCCGCGCCGGCTTTTCTCGCGCAGATCACCCCGGCCGAGGAGGTCGAGGCGATCATCGCGCCGTGGCGGCGGCAGGAGGTCGTGCAGCAGTGGACCGGCTGGCTGCATCAGCGCACCGCGCACACTCCCGGGCCGGCCGCCGCGGCGCCGCTCGATTTGCGCGTCCTCTTCCTCCGCGAGGGGATGCAGGTGGAGCACTACGTCGCGGCGGAGGGGCTCTGGAAGCCGATGAAGAAAGGCCGCTGGACCGAGCTGAACCGCACCAACGCGGGCCGCGAGGTGCCGATGAACGACGAGAGCCTGCTCATCTGGACCACGCTCCACACCGGCTGGGGCGACGATCCGCTCACCCGCTACGCGAGCCAGCACGCGACGCTCATGGCGCGCAAGCTCCTGACGAGCTCGCTCCTCCGCACTCGAGTGCTGACCGCGGCCGGCGAGCCGTTTCAACAGGCCGACGAAAAGATTCGCTGGAAGGTGAAGGCGGCTGAATCGGCCGAGCAAGACTACACGCTCGCGCTCGAGCTGCCGAGCGGGAAGCGCCTCCCGCCGGCGCTCGTGGTGCTGCCGGGCGAGCCGGTCCTCTACGTCACGGCCGACACCCTTTACGAAGCGCCCGCCTTTGCCGAGACGGTGAAACGCGGCGCGGAAAAGCTCGTCATCCCCGCCGCCGCGCTGGAGACGCCGGTTGGCGTCGCCATGCTCGAGCAGGCCCGCGTGGAGTTGCCGGCGCGCCTCGCACAACGCGTGCAGGTGCGGCGCCCGCGGCTGCATGCGCAGGGGAAACTCGCCGAATACGTCGGTATCGAAATCTTCGAGCTGCGCATCTCCGCGCGCTGGGACAACCCCGCGCACACCGAGGATTTCGGCTCGATGGGATGGAGCGATTTCACCGGTGACGCCGAGGATGAGGATGAGACCGATCCGACTGGTCAATCTGGTCAATCTGGTCACACCGAGCCGAAGCCGGCGGAAGGCAAGCCGATCGTCCACTGGGATCGCACGCCGCTCGCCGCCGCGCCCGCGCTGGTCGACGGGCTCGGGCTGCGTTGGAGCGATATGGACTGCTGGTCGACTCGCGTCACAAAGAAGTTTCCGCAGCAGTTCGGCGACTGGCTCCAGACGCTCCCGCCCTCCCTCGACCTGGAGCTCGATCCCATGCTGGCGACCCTGCGCGAGGCGCCGATCGCCGCCTCGGTGCGGCTCGACGTGGAGCCGGCGGGCGTCGATTGGTTCGATCTCCGCGTCGCGCTCGATGTGCCGGAGCTGGAGTTCACGCCCGAGGAGCTGGAGGCGCTGCTCGGCGCGCGCGGCGGCTGGGTGCGGCTCGGCGCCAAAGGCTGGAAAAAGCTCGCGCTCCAGCTCACGGCCGAGGAGGACGAAGCGCTCGCCGATCTCGGCCTCTCCGCCGCCGACCTCGCCTCGCCGGAGCCGCAGCGGCTCCATGCGTTGCAGCTCGGCCACCAGCGCGCGTCGCGCCTGCTGCCGGAGGAGCGCGCGAGCGAGCTGAAGCTGCGCGTCACGGAATTGCAGGCGCGCGTCAGCCCCGACAAGCCGGCGGCGATCACGGCCGAGCTGCGGCCATATCAGCTCGAGGGCTTTCATTTTCTCGCCTACCTCTCGACGAATAATTTCGGCGGCCTGCTCGCCGATGACATGGGCCTCGGCAAGACGATCCAGACCCTGACCTGGCTTTGCTGGCTCCGCACGCTGCCGGACTACGCGGGCCAAAAGAGCCTCGTCGTTTGCCCGAAATCGGTCATGGACAACTGGTCGAGCGAGGCGAAGCGCTTCGTCGCCGGCGACCTCCGCGTGCGGCTTTGGCGCAGCAGCGATCGCGGCGACGTCCTGGAGGCGATCAAGGAGTGCGACCTGCTCGTCCTCAACTACGCGCAGCTTCGCTCGCTCTCGAAAAAGCTCGCGCACGTGCAGTGGCACGCCGTCATTCTCGACGAAGCCCAGGCGATCAAGAACCCCGACTCGCAGACCGCGAAAGCCGCGTGCGCCTTGGAGTGTACGCAGCGCGTGGCGCTCACCGGCACGCCGATCGAGAACCGCCTGCTCGACCTCTGGAGCATCATGAACTTCGCGATGCCCGGCGTGCTCGGCCTCCGCTCGCGCTTCGCGAAAACGTACGACCAAAAGGAAGACCCGCTCGCCCGCCGGCGCCTCGCCGGGCGCGTGCGGCCGTTCGTGCTCCGCCGCACCAAGGAGCAGGTCGCGAAGGATCTCCCCGCGCGGATCGAGGAGGATTTGCTCTGCGAAATGGAGGGCAAACAAGCGACGCTCTACCGCGCCGAGCTCAAGCGCGCGCGCCAGGCGCTGCTCAAGCTGAAGACCGACAAGGAGCTCGACAAGGCGCGCTTCAACATCCTCACCTCGCTCCTCCGCCTGCGGCAGATTTGCTGCCACCCCAAGCTCGTCGACGCCACCAGCGCCGAGGAGCCGAGCGCGAAGGTCGAGGCGCTGATGGAGATGCTCGAGCCGCTGCTCGAGGAGGGCCGCAAGGTCCTCGTCTTCTCGCAATTCGTCGGGGTGCTGGAAATCCTGCAGGCCGAAATCCAGAAGCGGGAGTGGAAGCATTTCATCCTCACCGGCCAGACGGAAAACCGCGGCGCGCTCATCGCGGATTTCCAGGAAAGCGAAGGCGCCGCCGTCTTCCTCCTCTCGCTGAAAGCCAGCGGATTCGGCCTCAACCTCACCGCCTCCTCCTACGTCGTCCTGTTCGACCCGTGGTGGAATCCCGCCGTGGAAAACCAGGCGATCGACCGCGCCCATCGCATCGGCCAGAAGGACACCGTCTTCGCCTACCGGCTGCTGGTGAAGGGGAGCATCGAGGAGAAAATCCGCGCCCTGCAAACCCAAAAGCGCGCCCTCGCCGCCGACGTCCTCGGCGAGGAAGCCTTCGCGAAGGCGCTGACGCTGGATGATTTGCGGAGTTTGCTGGAAGAGCCGGCGTAAGGTTCGCCGGCGCCCGTTCCTTTTCCCGTGCGCCCGCGCTGCCGCCGTGGCAGCATCCGCCCCGCATGGGCGAGGTTCTCACAGTCTTCATCTCCGCGACCACCGCCGATCTCGGCGCGGTGCGCGCGGCGGCCAAGCACGCTCTCGTCACCCTCGGCTACCTTCCCATCGAGCAGGAACACTTCGGCCCCGCGCCGGAGACACTGCTCGCGGGCGACCGCCGCCGGCTCGCGGAGTGCGACGCCGTCCTCCACATCGTCGGCGAATGCTACGGCTACGAGCCCCCGTCAGACCCCGCTCAACCACGCTTCAGCCTCACTCAGTGGGAATACCACATCGCCCGCGAACTGAAGAAGCCGCTCTTTCTCTTCGTCTGCGCAGACGACTTCCCCTACAACCTTCATGATCCGGAATCGGAGGCCAAACGCGCTCTTCAACGCGCGCACCGTGAGGCTATTCTTCGAGGGCCGCATCACTATCATGTCGCACATACCATTGGCGAATTTGAGCTGAGTATTCGAGAGATTCCATTTGCATTGCAAGGACTTAGGCAGCGTAGAAGTTGGCTTTGGAGATTACTGGTGCTGCTCATCGAGGGGTGGCAACGGCTTGTCGATCAGGTGAAAGAACGCCCTAGCGCGTCATCCTTGTCTGACCCGCCTCAGCTTCGCCAGTTTCCCTCGTGCTTCATCTCGTATAGCACTGCGAATGAACAATTTGTCAGGCGGCTGCACGAGAAGTTGCGAGGTCGAGACATTCCAGTTTGGTATGCGCCAGAGGATTTGCGTGGCGGCAGCAAAATAGTAGAGCAAGTCGACGAGGCGATTCGCATCCATGACAAGTTGCTGATTGTCCTCTCGGAGGAAAGTCTGCGGAGTGAGTGGGTGATGGACGAATTGCGCAAGGCATTCAAGGCCCAACACAAGAGCGGAAAGCGAAAGCTTTTTCCGGTGCGAATTTGCGACTATGACACCCTCCTGCGCTGGGAGTGTCGCGATTCCTCGAGCGGCAAGGATCTTGCCGAGGAAGTGCGGCAGTATTTCATTCCGGACTTTTCGAACTGGAAGTCCCACGACCAGTTCGAAGCTTGTTTTGCCAGACTCGTAAGGGATCTTGAAGCCGATTCGGTGCGATAAGTCCAAACGCGTTACGGCTTGCCACGATTCTTTGCATGCGCCCGCGCCGCCGGCGTGGTAGCATCCGCTGCGCATGGGGGAGATTCTCAAAGTATTCATCTCTGCGACGAGCGCCGATCTCGGCACGATCCGTACCGCGGCCAAGAATGAGCTGCTCACACTCGGCTACTTCCCCATCGAGCAGGAACACTTCGGCCCGCAGGCCTCCACCTTGCAGGAGATAGATCGGCGCAAGCTCGAGGAGAGCGACGCCGTCCTCCATATCGTCGGCGAGCGCTACGGCGCCGAACCGCCGGCGGCGGGCGGCCCGCGCCGCAGCTTCACGCAGTGGGAGTACCACATCGCCCGCGAGCTGAGGAAACAGGTCTATCTTTTCGTCTGCGCGGACGGCTTCCCGTACGATCCTCACGAGCCGGAGCCGGAGGAGCTCCGCGCCCTTCAACGTGCGCACCGCGAGGCGATCCTCGGCGGCCAGCACAAGCGCGAGTTGATCGCCTCCCACGCGGACTTCGTGCGCCTCCTAGGTGAGATCGATCTTCAGAAGGTCCGCGCGAACGCCGAGAACAGCGCCCTGCAGCGCCTCCTCATCGACGAGCGCCAGGAGATCCGCCACAAGCTCACCCTCCACATCCAGCGGCGCACGGGCGAGGAGATCGCCCGGCTCGACCCGGTCCACGACTGGGAAAAGATCGCTGAGTGGGAAAAGACCCGCGAGCAGCAGATCGCCGACGCCGACCGCTTTCTCGACGGCATCGCGCAGGTCCTCGAGAAGCAGGAAGCCAGCGCCAACTACGCGGTGGCCACCCGCATTCTCGCGGAGAAAGGCCCGGAAGACGCCCTCCGCTTCCTCGCCTCAAAGAGCGGCGAACGGGAGAAAAGACTCGCGCAGCTCAGCCGTACCATCGCGGTAGGAACACAAGCCGTACAGGAGAAGCGCGAGCTGCTCCGCGAGCAAATGCTTACCGCCTCCCTCCAGGTCAAAGGCGCGCAGATCGAGTCAGCCGAGGCCGCCTATCGGGCGATCGTCGCCGAGGACCCGGCTTGGAGCGAACCGCGCCACGCCCTGGCGGAGTTGCTTCGGGAGCGCGGGATCGTCATCGAGCCGGCGGAAGGCAATCGGAAGCTGCGCGAAGCCGTTCAGGTCTTACGAGGCATCCTCCACCTGCATGCGCGGGAAGTGGAGCCGGAGGATTGGGCGAGGACGCAGAACAACCTTGGTAACGCGCTTTCGGACCAAGGCGAACGTGCAGAGGGAGCGGAGAGCCTGCGCCTGCTAGGCGAGGCGGTGACGGCCTATCGCGCCGCGTTGGAGGTCTACACGCGCGCGCAGTTGCCGCAATATTGGGCGACGACGCAGAACAACCTCGCCACTGCGCTTTGGAACCAGGGAACGCGCGCGGAGGGGGCGGAGAGCCTGCGCCTGCTGGGCGAGGCGGTGTCGGCCTATCGGGCCGCGCTGGAGGTCCGCACGCGCGCGAGTTTGCCACTGGCCTGGGCGACGACGCAGAACAACCTCGCCATCGCGCTCCGGAACCAAGGGACCCGCGCGGAGGGGGCGGAGAGCCTGCGCCTGCTGGGCGAGGCGGTGACGGCCTATCGCGCCGCGCTGGAGGTCCGCACGAGGGGGTTGCCGCAGGCCTGGGCGATGACGCAGAACAACCTCGCCATCGCGCTCCAGGACCAAGGGACGCGCGCGGAGGGGGCGGAGAGACTGCGCCTGTTGGGAGAGGCAGTGACGGCCTATCGCGCCGCGCTGGAGGTCTACACGCGGGACCAGTTGCCGCAGTATTGGGCAATGACGCAGACCAACCTCGCTGTTGCGCTCCGGGACCAGGCGAGGCGCGCGGAAGGGGCGGAGAGACTGCGCCTGCTGGGCGAGGCGGTCACGGCTTATCGCACCGCGCTGGAGGTCAACACGCGGGAGCAGTTGCCGCAGGCTTGGGCGTCAACGCAGAACAATCTCGCCGTCGCGCTCGCAGACCAGGGTGCGTGTACGGAAGGGAACGAACGGCAGCGGTTGCTCGGGGAGGCGGTTGCTGCGGGCCG
>DASYIS010000290.1:0-12177 GCA_035997375.1 Chthoniobacteraceae bacterium | reverse complement strand
AACTCGACCTGCTCGGGGCTGCACCAGAGCGCGAGATTCGTGATGATGACGTGGAAGAGCGTCGACTTGCCCGACCCCGTCTTGCCCGCGAAGAGCGCGTGCTGGCGTGTCCCTTTGCCGATGGAAAGGTACTGCAGTTTCGTGGCGCCGGTGCGGCCGATCGGCACCCGCAGCTCCTGCGTCGTTTCGCTTTGCCAGAGCTCCGTCGCGGGCGGGGAGATTTGCGAGAAGGGAACCTCGACGCGGTTGGAGTCGATGCTGCTCTTGCCGATCTTGTGGACGAGCGCGGCGGCGACCGCGGGCTCCGGCGGCGGGTCGAGCAGGAGCGTCGCGCCGGCGGGATTCTCCTTCGGGTTCATCACGTACGCGGCGCCGTCGCGGCGGATGCAGACGGCGCGTTTGCGCAGCTCCTCGGGCACGAGGCCGTCGGGTTGAATGTGCCGCGTATCCCAATGGATGAGCGTGAACACGCCGCAGCGCGGGCCGCTGGCGGCGATGCTTTGGATGCGCTTGGCGGCCGTCTCGCTGAAGCCCGCGGGGAAGTCCGCGACGACGAGCAGGTGGTACTTCTCCGCCACGCTGCCGGCCTTCGCGTTGTACTCCGAGATGGTCGCGAACTCGTCGCGCAGATACATCTGGATCATCTTCTCGATGTGCTCGTTCAGCTCGGCGAGGCGCTCGTCGATCTGCTCGCGCTGGGTCCAGATGCGGCGGTTGATGAGGCTCTCCTCGTAGTCGCCGAGCGTCATCAGGCCGGCGAAGTTTTGCCCGAGGCCGACGGGATCGATGACCGTGACGCTAAGCTTGCCCGCGGGGACGCAGGCGAGGAAGCGGAGGATGACGTTGTTGAGCGTGTCGATGACCGTCTTTTCCCCGGAATCCTTGGTCTCGAAGAGCAGCGAGCCTTGCTCCGGAAAGACGAGCGACACCGGGAGCTCGAGCCGCACGGGGCCGGGCAACTGGAGGCGCGGGTCGCGCGGGTAGCCGGTCGCGGGCTCGGCGAGATCGAGCGCGAGCCGGCCGAACTCGATGCTGCTCGTGAACTCCGCCGGCGGGCGCCATTGCTCGACCGCCGCGAGATTCGCCGGGCCTTTGCTCGCGCCGGCGGAGCGGGCGTCGAGCACCTCCTGGTAGACCGGCAGCACCTCCTCGCGCCAGCGCGTCTCGATCGGCGCCCAGCGGACGTTTTCCTCCTCGCTCAGCGTCGTGTGTTCCGCGGCGTGCGCGGCTTCGCGCTGGGTGCGCTCGGCTGCCATGCGCGCGAGCGTGGACTCGCCGCGCGCCTGGTGCGCGACCTGCGCGCCGGCGATTCGTGGCGCGAGGAACTCCTCGTTGCGCCGCATGAGCCGCAGGACCTGCGTCTCGAGTTTCTCGCGCTGCTTCACCACGAATTTCCGCGCAAACTCGTCGCCGTTCCCCCACTGGCCCTCGATGTCGGCGTACTCCGCGGCGAAGCGCTGCTCCAGCGCGGCCATCCTTTCCTCGTGCGCGGCGGTGGCATTCTGCAACGCCTGTTCAACGGTCGCCTTCGCCAGCGTCAGCGCCGGCGCGAGCGCGGCGGCGGGGTCGCGCGCCTGGCCGGTCGCCGTGTGTTGGACGATGAACACCAGCCCGCACATCACGAGCGCGAGCCCGCCGCCGGCGATCGCGCCGGTCATCTCGCCGAGCAGGAAAGCGATGACGAGCCCGAAGAGCGCGGCGGCGCCGTAAAGATACGGCGGCGGCACGTAGCGCAAGCCGCGGACGAGCGGGAATTGCTCGAGCGCGGCGACGCTTTCCTCCAGCGCCGGCACCTGCTCGCCGAGCGGCGGCGCGGACTCGAGATCGACCGGCGCGGCGGTCTCGAAAAACTGGCGCAAAGCCGACACGCCGCCGAGCGCGCGGTCCGTGCGCGCGATGAGATCCTTGATCCTCGCCTCGTGTCCGCCAAGCTCCGCGGAGACCGTGGCGAACTCCTTTTCGAGTTGCTTTGTCTCCTTCGGCTTCTGCCGCTCGGCGCGGAAGTGCCGCATCTGCAGATCGCCGAGGAACTTCTCCTTCTTGCGCTGCGCCAACGTGTCGAGCTTGCGCAGGCTCTGCCGGTAGAGCGCCTGGATGCGGACGCGCCGCGCCGCCTGGTGCGCCTGGAGGCGCTCCTGATATTCGGCCCACTGGCGCGCGTCCGTCTCGGCAAAGGTCTCCTCGGCGGTGCGCGCGCGGATGGTGGCGTCGCGGTACTTGCGCTCCATCGCCACGCGGCGCTTTTGCACTTCGCTGAGCGAACGGACTTCCGCCTCGGCGATCTGCGCGACGAGCGTCTTGAGGCGGGCGAGGAGCGCCAGCGTTTCGCGGGCGGTAAGGAATGGGCTACTCACAATCGGCTTTGATCTTGCGCAGCACGCCGTCGAGTTCCTCGATCACGTTCGTCGCGCGGGCGATCTGCTGCGGCAGCTCGTCCAGGTAGGCGGCGCCAAACTCGCGGCTCTTCACGTCGGTCCACGATTCCCGCGCCCGCTCCCAGCCGGCGTTGATCAGCTTGAGCGTTTCGGAAAGATTGGAGGCGCTGGTGCGGAGACTCATGGGATGTGGGGCGGCGCGGCGGGCGGCGCCGAAGGCGGAGCCGCGGAGCCGATTTCGGCGTAGCCGGCGAGCGTCCCCTGCGCCTGCACGAGATACGCGATGGCTTTCGGCAGATCGTGATCCAGGTAATACCGCAACCCTTCCAGCCGGCGGGCGAGGGGATCGACCTCGTGGGTGAAATCGCGCGTCCAGATCTTCGTGTTGCGCAGCTTTTCCTCGCCCTCCGCGACGGCCGCCCTGCATTTGCGCACCATGTCCTGCTGGGCTTTCACGTTGTCGCGCAGCGCGGAGAGCTTCGCGGCCAGCAGCTCCTGCTCGGCGGCGTCGAGCGCGCGGTTGCGCTTGCGCAGCTCGCGCTCCCAGTGGTGCCGCTGATCCTGCTGCACCCAGATGCGCGTGCGGTTGATTTCATCCGAGACTTCATCGATGCAGCGCCGGGCGCGCTCGTGAAAAACGAGGAGCGTGGCGCGGAGGGACTCCAGCGCTTCGATCGATGAAACTCGGGCCTGCTCCGCCATGGGTCAGGCCGGAAGCCGGAGTTTTTGCCTACGAATCACACGAATGGGGCACGAATCTGAGGATTGGCGTCCGGGCGCGCGACCAGCCGAATCTTCCGCATTCCTGCAGATTCGTTTGATTCGTGTGATTCGTAGGCGACTCACGTCGGGATGCAGGTTAACGCTGGCCGAGGTACTCTTCGATGCGCTGGGCCTTGCGCAGCAGGAAGGGCGTCTGCGTTTCCGAGACCTCGGTGAATTTGCGCAGGACCTTCATGGTGGCGACGAACTCCTCCGCGAATTTCTCGTGCTCCTGGTCCTGCCACGTGCCGGCGAGGGCATTGAAACGGGCCTGCAGCGCAGCGGCGCGCACCTGCACGTCGTCGTTGAAACGCTTGAGCTCTTTCGCAAAGCGGCGGACCTCTTCGGGGTCCATGATTGCCTGGGCCATAAGGGAAAGCGGGGACTGTAGGGAGGGAGAGACAATCAGACAATCAGACAATGAGACAATCAGACAGAGAGCATCCCGCCGCGCGTGCGCGTGGCGGGCGTGCTCCACGGGACCGGCAGGCTAACGCCCCTTCGGGATTCCATCCAGGATGCGCCGCGCCGCCGCGCGGGCGGACGCGTCGAGGGTGGGATCGGCGGCGATGGCGCGGAGGGGGCCGGCGGCGAAAGCGAGGCGCTCGGGCGTTTTCACGCGGACCAGTTGCTCCACCGTCTGCCGCCGAATCCATTCGTGCGGGGATTGCAGCAATTCCAGGATCGCCGGCGGCCCGCTCGCATCATTGAGAATGCACAGGCTGACGGCGGCGCCGATCCGCACCGTGAACTCGGGATCGGCGGAGAGATTGCGCAGCACCGGCAGGTTCTCCAGCTCCGTTCCTTCCGCCAGATGGATGGAGGCTTCATGCCGCGCGTCGACCTCCTTTTCCGCGGCCAGCCGGCGGTAGAAATCCTGCGCCGCGCCGGCGCCGATCTTCGCAACCGCCTCGAGGATGTGCCGCGGTTCGAGCAGTTCCTCGTCGCGGCGGGGATCGATCGCGCGCGGTTTCAGCACCGCTTTCAGTTCGTCCCAATCGCCGGCGATCGACTCGAAGCTGCGGAGGCTTTCGTACTGGGCCTGCATGACGACCAACGCCTGCCCGCCGCGAAAGCCGGAGCCGCGGCGGCGCTGCTCGTCGTGGCGCGCGTCCGCGTACAGGCCGGCCAGCGCGGGCAGCGCCTCCTTCGCTTTCAGCTCGCCCAAGGCCCAGACGATCGAGGCGCGCGACAGCCCGCTCTCCAGATCGAGGGCCTTGAGCAGGAGCGGGATCGAGGCGGGGTCGCCAATGGCGCCGCAGCCGCGGGCCGCGTTCGAACGCACCACCCGGTCGTCGCTGCCCAGCGCCTCGTGCAGGACCGGCAGCATCGCCCGGCCGGCCGCACCGAACACGTACTGCGCAAAATCGCGCTGGAACGGATCGCGCCGGACCGCATCGTGCGCGCGCAGGAGAAGCGCCCCCACCTCGGGGTGCCGGAGCAGCGATGCTCCGAGCTCCGGAAAGACCTTTTTCCCACGGTCGAAGTTCCTGGGTTCCGGCGGATATTCGAGCAGCAGTGCGAAGACCTCCGGCGTGGCGTGCGGCGCGACGGCCTCGGCCAGCCGGGTGGCGTCCGCGAGCACGCCGACCGACGAATCGGCGCCATAGGGGAAATTTCCGTGGCTATCGCGCCGTTGGAAAATCTCGCGCAGCACGGCGATCGGCGGAAGATGCCCGCGCCGGGCGAGCGCGAGCGCGGCCACCGCGCGCATATAGGGGTCCGCATCGCGCAGCCGCGCCTCAAACAGGGGCACGAGCGTTTCGTCGGGCAGGGTGCTTCGCGTCAGCTGGTGGAGCGCGGTGCCGCGGACGCGGATCTCGGGGTCGTCGAGCAAGGCGGCCACGGACGGCAGCAGCTCCGCCGTCACGGCCGGCAGCGTGGCCAGGACCTTCGCGCGGAAGAACGGATTGCGATCGCGCAGCGCCGCAATGAATTCCTTCGCGCCGGCCGCCGGCACCGGGCGCGCTTTGGCCTCGGCGAGCTGGACGCGGCGCGGGTCGTCCACGAGCTTCGCCCCGAGGCTGGCGATGGTGAGCTTCGGCGAAGCGCGGCCGGCGATCACCAGCATGCCGCGCGTCCCGCAGAGCCAGGTTTTGCCATCGCGCTCTTCGCGAAGCAGGAGGTAGCCGCCCAAGTAGGGCAGAGGGTCTCCCCCGCTCTTCGTCGACGACTGCGCGTCGTTTTGCGTGAGCAAGTCCGGTTTTCCCGGCGGGCTGAACGCACCCTTGGCGGGATCGAAAAAGCTCGGTGGAAATCGTCGATACATCGGCCCGGAGCCTGCGTTGTAGCGGAGATATTCGACGCCGTATTGCAACCGCAGGCGTCCGTCGTCCACGGCGACCGCCTCCACCTTCCCGGTCGCCAGCCCGTCGCTGGGGAAGTACGTGGTGAAGGTCGCGGTGCGCGGATTCCACCGGGCCAGGCCGCCGCCCGAGTCGCCCCACCCCGTGCCAAAATACAGCCGCCCGGCGAGCGCCGCGCCACCGACGATGCGATCGGCGCAGAGTCCTTCCATGCGATTGAAATGCTGCACGATGCGGCCTCCCGCGTCGCGCACCGCGAGGCCGCCCGTGGTGCAGAGCCACGTCTGTCCGCCGTCGGGGAGGGCGCGGAAGACACGGTCGGCCGGCAAACCGCCGGAGCGCGCGGGCGCGGAGATGCGCTCGGGTTTTCCGCCCGCGGCGATGAAGAACAGCCCGCCGTCGTTCGCGTGGACTTCGATGTCCTCGTCGGTGCGGTCCTCGTGCGGATACTCGTAGCGCGTGCGGTTCGTCCGGCTGCCCAGCACCCGCGCGCCGCCCGGCAGATCCAGCACCAGCCAGCCGTCTGCCGCGGGCGTCGCGAACAGCTTCGCCGACCACGCGAGCGATTCGACGACAGCGAGTGCCCGGCCCAACGGGCCGTCGTTCGCCGTCCGCGTGGCGCGCCGCTCCTCGTTCATCTTCTCCATGACGGCTTGCAGGGAGCGAAGCTTGCCGCCGGTCGCGTCGAGCACGTACGGCCAGGTGTCCGTGGCAAAGGCCGGCTGGCCCCCGTACTTCCCGAGCAGCCGGACGGTCGTATTGATCAGCTTCCCTACGTCCGCTCCGTCGAGTGCCAGGGGCGAGATTTCGAGCGTCTCCGGATCGATGCGGCAGGGGCGGTGGCGCAGGTTGTCATCGATGTAGACATCGCCGAAGACCTGGTCATCCACCACCCCAATGAACCGGACCCCCTCGCGCCGGCCTTCCTTCATGATGGCCGCCCACTCGCCGGTCGCGCGGTCGTAACGCCGCAGGCCCGCCTGCGAGCTGTCGGCCCAGACGTGGCGCGCCGTCGGCACGATTCGCTCGAAGTCGGCCCGGTTGTCGAGCTTCAGCTCTTCGAGCGAGAACGGACGGAGCTCGAGCGTCCGCACGTTGAGCGATTGGATGTTGCGGTGCGAACCGATCCAGAGCAGGTCGCCGTCGACGGCCAGGGTGTAGACGCCGTTGTCGTACCCGTAGTTGTAGAGGTCCGGCGAACTGCGGCCCTGACGCTGCTCCAGCGGCACGTCGCCATCGAGCGGCTGGTGGAGGATGCTCCACTTGCCCACCGCCCCGCCCGCCGGCGGCGCGATGCGGAAGAGCCCTTTCGGCGTCCCCGCCCAGACATGCCCGTGGACGACGGCCAGCGCGCCGACGGCCTCGCCCAGCGCCAGCCTCGTGACCGCCGCGCCGGCGAAATCCCACACCGCCACGCCCCAGGGATGCCCGGAGTAGAAGAAGCGGTCGTCGCGCGCGAGGCAGAGCACGTTTTCGTCGGAGGCGAGTAACTCCGCGCCGGCCGGCGAATTGGCCCAGCTCTGCTTTTGCGCGCCGGGAAAGGGCTTCCACGCGCCGGCGATGCGCCGCTCGATCTGGGCTCGCGCACCGGTCCACGGACTCGCCTTCAAGGCCGCCGCCAGCGCCGTCTGTGCCGGTTCGTCTACGGCGTGCTCGATTGCGACGGCCAGCGCGGCATCGGCAAACTCGGGGGCATCGGCCTCGTTGCGATAGCGGAAACGCTCGCCATCGAGAGCACCGAACGGCTTGTCCCCGCGCGCGATCCGCAGCCCGAGCGCCGCCAGCTTGGCCGGTTCGCCGTGGGTTTCGTACAGGCGCATCAGCCGATACGCGACGTCGAAATATCCCTTGAATTGCGTGCGATTCCGCGGACCTCGCCCGTGGGTGAAGGTCGGCTCGACGCCGCTCGCCAACAGCGCCTCGAACGCGGGAATCGCTTCCTTGCTCCCCAGTTGTCCGTCGAGATCGAGCAGGTGGAGCCGCGCGAGCGCCTGCTCAGGGTGGGCCGCGACCACGCTCTTGAGCAGGAGGCGGAGCTTGTCCACGCCCGCCGCGGCGAACCGCTCCCACCAAGCGTCCAGCGTATATTCGTTGAAGCCCGGCGTCCGCGCCACCTCGTCCGCCGCCGTGCCGAAGTCGCCGAGCCGCCAGCGCAAGTTCGCACGCACCGCCGGGCTCGCAGCCGCGGCGGCCGTCTCCGTCATCCAGGCCGTGAGCTGCGGCTCCTGGCCGGCCGCGCGAAAGCGGCGCGCCGTCTCCTCGAGCGCGTTGAAATCTTCCAACGACGCCGGCTGCATCGCGAACTGCCGCAGCGTGAGCTCGAGCGTCTTTTCCGTTTCCCCGAGCCCCGGGTAGAGGCGGAGCAACCGCCCGAGCACGTCCACTTCAAATCCACCGCGCGCCGTGATCGGCGACGGTCCGGGAGTCGGCATCAACCGGGCAGACATTACCGCGCGCTCGACGGATTCCTCCTCAGCGTCGGCCAGGTCGAACGCGTCGCCCGGCAGCGCGAGGGCTTTTTCAAAGGCCGCCACCGCCTCCGGGATCTTCTGGCCGGCCTCGTAAACCACGCCCCGGCGATATTCCGCGGAGAGCGCGTTGAACTTTCCTTCCTCGATGCAGGCCAGCTCCAACTGGAGCGCCTCGTCCAGCTTACCCTGCTGAATGCGCACCCGCGCGAGCACGCGGCGGGCGCGGTTTTCGCCGCGCTTGATCTGATTTTCCAAGGCCGCGACGAGATGGTCTTCCCGGCCGGCTTCCTTGAACCCGCCATACGCCAGGCGAATGAATTCGCTGCGCGAAATGCCCGCGTTTTCGAGAAAGATCGAATGGCGAATCCCGAGGCGTTGCGGAAGCCGCGCCGCTTCCCCGCCGGCGATCGGTTCACCCGGATGATCGAAGTTGGGATTGCGGTCCAGATCAAGAAGCAGCAACGGCTCCAGGAGAATGCCGAACGCCGCGTCCGCCTGACCGCGCGTTTTCAGGAAAAAGGCGTAATCGAGCGCGAACTGCAGCCCCTTGCCCGTGAAGCCGGCTGGACGAACCCAGCGCGGCTTCTCGTCTTTGTTCCACTGCTCAACCGCGCGCCGGTGCGGCCAGGTTTCCTGCCGGTGCAACTGCCAGATGCGGGAGAACTCAGCCCCCGCCTCCGGCCAGGCTTCGAGCGCGATGAACCGCCGAATGAGCCAGTTGTCGCGATGGCTCCCCGGTCCGAGCTCGAACGGAAGCGCGAGCTGTGTCCACCGGCGGGCCGGCTCGTCGTCCTCGCTCTGCGCCGGCGGCTCGACCGGGTAATAGTCCGGCGGCAGGAAACCCGCGCTCCACCCCTGCTCCGCGGTCGCGCCGATCTTCGCCGCGACCGCCCGGTAGCTTTGCAGCGCCTCCGCCTTGCGCCCGAGAGCCAGCAGCACGTCGCCCTCCACCAGCCGCCACCGCGGCGGGGCGCCGGCCGCTTCGCGCAGGAGCGCCAGAGATCCCTCGCGATGCTGGCGAGCCAGGGCCGCCGCCGCGTATTCGCCCCCGGGCACGGCGAGATAATTGCGCAACGCCTCGTCCACCTTGCCCTCGCGCTCCAGCGTTTGCGCCTTCTGGAAAATCACTTCCGGCTGCTGAGCCAGGACGGGCAGCGACCACGCGGCGAGAACGAAAAGCGAGGGGAGCCACCGGTTCATCAGCCTGGGAGTCTAGCGTGAACACCTGTGGCGCGAAGGTGAAAAAGTGGGCGTCGATCCTGAGCACTTCACCCCGCGCGAAGTCATCCGGCTCATGGTGAACCTCTTCTTCATCGAGGATGACGCCGCCTTGACCAGGCCCGGCGTGGTGCGCTCCCTGTACGATCCCACCGCTGGCACCGGCGCATGCTCTCCGTGGCGGCGAGCACCTGGCCAGCATAAATGCCGACGCCCGCCTCGGCATGAAAATGACGCTGGATCTCCCAAGCGAGCTCGAGCGCGAAATGGAGCTGCGCGCCGCTCAGGAAGAGAGGAAGATCGAGGATGTCGCGGCGTTACTGCTGGTCACTGGGCTGGCCGCCGACTCCGTGGCTGGCGTCAACGGGGCGGCTTTTGTGCGCTTCGGCGGCGGCGCGGGGTGCCGGGCTCTGTTTGAAAGAAAACGGTCGGCGGCCACTGCCTCATCACTTCACCCGCTTCCGTCACGGTGCCTGGGCGAGTGGCCCACTGAATCCGTGCCTCGTGCATTTCTTCGAGCATGACCTCTTCGCGCAGGATGCGGCGGGCCGACGCGAGAGGGTCGCGGCCTGGCGGAAGGTGGACCCAGCCCGTGGTGAAGACCGCGGGCGCCATCACCCGGAGGTTTGGCGCTCCCTCGCCGAAGCGCCGGAGTGCTTCCGCAGGCTCGGGCTCGCGCTGCCAGTACGTCTCCTCCGGCAGCAGCCATGCCTCGAGTTCCATGGGAAAGTCGAAGCCGCCCCGAGCGCCGAAGCGGATGGTGAAGTCGTGGGCCCGCCAGGACCGGTCGCGAATCGTCTCCGGTCCCGGGCCGTCTTTGGCCGGGTCGCGCAGGTGAACCTCCCAGACTTCGAGCGTGGTCTCGCGCGCCAGGCCGGAGGAGTGGCAGCACGGCTGGGCTCCATGCCAGGCGGCGTCGGCGCGAAGTTCGCGCCCGGCGATTTGCCGCCAGTCGCGCAACGTCCAGCCGAGGCCCTCCAGATGCAGCGTGAGAAACTTTTCCGCCCACGCACCCGGTGCGGGCTCGCTCCGCGGCACCATGTGCGTCAGCTCGAGGCTCCAATCCTGCCGCTCGCCGAGCGCGGTTGGGCGAGCGAGGTGGAGCTGCAACTCGGCAATGTCCTGGGTGGCCTCCCAGCGCTCCCCGTTTAAATGCACCCAGCTCATCCCTTACTCCTCATACCGGTCGTGGAAGTGCAGCTCGGCGTGGAGATCTCCGCAGTGGTCCTGCCACTCCGCGCGCTGCCAGCTGGCGAAGTCGCGCACCTCCCACCAGTGGGGCTCCTCGAGCCCCAGCAGCGAGCGCGCGCGCTGCCGGGCATGCGTTTCCGGGTCGCCGGCGTTGCGCGGCACCTCGACATGCACCACCCCGAAAGGGATCGTCTCGACCAGGTAAAGCTGCGCATTGGCTCTCCAAAACGCCTCATCGCACTCCAGCGGCGCCGGCTCGCCATCGGGCGCCACGGCGAGGCCGGCCAGTGCGTTGAAGATGTCCCGCCCATTGGCAAAGGCGGCCAACTCGATCGTGAATTGGTGCCCATCGCGACGGGCGACGCGCCAGATGTGATCCACCAGCCGGGAAGGTTCCGGACCGTGCGCGAAACCCGGCCGGTAACGGGTCTCCAGAAGGCCCGCGGCCGTGAAGATTCGATCGTTCTCCCGGTTCTCCAGGTCCCAAAAGCTCACGCGTTCCAGCTCCGTCCAATGCCGCACCTTCGGCTCGAAGAACCCGACTCGTACTTCCAGCTGTGGGCGGTCGGCATGTCGCACCCGGCGCCAGCAGCCGCCCGCCGCGATGAAGTGGGCTTCCCAATGCCAGGTGACCTCAGTCCGATGCTCCCGGCCCACCCGCGCCTCCAACACGGAGCGACCTGGCACCAGTTGCCATTCGTGTCCTTGGAAAAACAACATAGGCGATGGCCCGTGCTTCAGTCGCGCCGCTCTGCCTGGCGCGATGGGCGGAGCCTGGGAGAGGCGGTGTTCAGAATGACCGGGAAAGGAAACAGCTCGCCTGGCGGCGTCGATCTCCACTGCGGCCCGCGGAAGTCGAGGATGCGATTCATGGGTGCCTTCTTGTGGGAGCCTGGAGGGATGCCTGGCATCGCGGCGATACAAAAGCTCTTGAAAGAGGAGCGGGCTTGGCTTTGCGGCGAAGTCGTCTCAGAAGATGCGACGCCCCACCATCAAGGATCGCGGCTATAAGATGCACACGCTGGTGCTCTTTTTCCGGGGAGGTGAATGACCCGGACTTCCGGCCGGATGCGTTCACCGAAAACAGCCAGACGCTAAACCCCAACCTCAAAGGGCGCGACATTCGCGAGGCGTTCAAGAAGACGATTATCAAATCCTGCTCGTCGCGAATAAATTTCAGAGGACTTCGACCAGCCACTGCTCTGTGGCATGAACCACGCCTATCCCGGCAAGGAAACGACCTACGTGCTCGATTTCGTGAACGACACGAAGGACGTTCTCGCGGCGTTCAAGACGTATCACACCACGGCCGAGCTTTCCGACACGACGGACCCGAACATCGTCTTCGACCTGCGCGCGAAGCTCGACGCCGCGGGGCACTATGATGAGTTCGAGGTCGAACGGGTGGTCGCGGTGAAACTCAAGCCAGGCGCAAAACAAGCGAGTTGGTGGCGGCGATTGCGCCGGTCCAGGATCGCGTGCTGAAACGCTGCAAGGCGGCGCAGGGCGCGCTGAAGGCAGCCAGGGAGAAGAAAGACGACGCTGCCGTCAAGGCCGCGCAAACCGACTACTTCCCCTTCTGCTTTTCCCACTCCGCGCGAAACGCCTGCTCTCGTTCCTCGACGTACTTGTGATAGCCTTCGGGATCGATGAACGGATTTGCGCCGGCGCCGAGCCGTGGATATTTGTCCACCAGACCGTAATAGCCGCCGTGCGCGCCGAGAAACAAATCGACGGGGAGCGCCTTCAGCACACGGAAGGTCTGCTCGTAATCGGTGGCGATGGCCGGGTAGTCCTGGTTGCCGACGAGGACGTAGCCGGGATTCACGTTCGGGCTGCCGATGATGACGGCGT
>DASYIS010000289.1:0-46092 GCA_035997375.1 Chthoniobacteraceae bacterium | reverse complement strand
CGTGGGGCCGGCAGGCGTCCCGCCTGTCGAATTCGGAAGTCCCCGTTTGGCCGTCGCGGTACGCAGCGGGCGGGACGCCCGCCGGCCCCACGGGCGGGACGCCCGTGCCACGATCCCGGCCTCCCCGCACGGCCCTTCGCGGGAGCCGCCTCGTGAGCGAGGAGATCTATCACCTCCAGGTGCAGGGCGAGCGCCGCGGACCGTACACCCTGCGCCAGATCGATCATCAGCTCAATGCCGGGATCATCGGCGAGGACACGCTCTTCGTCCGCGAAGGGATGGAGGACTGGGCGCCGGTCACCAATATCGTCATCCGGCGCCGGCCGCGGCGGAAGTGGAAGTTCCGCGGGCTCACGATTGCGTTCATCTGTTTCCTCGTCGTCATCGGGCGCTTCCTGCTGCCGGGCATCGTCGAGGCCTGGCGCGAGCTCAGCCAGTTCCAGTACACCGAGCGGGCCGCCTACTGGCGCGCGCGCGACGCCGTCCGCCACCAGGCGCTCGCCCCCGGCGCGCTCATCCGCTTCGGCGCCTTCGAGGAGGCGCGCATCTCCCTCGATCCTGAGACCGCGGGAGCCGTCGTCCATCTGCCGGGCGAACTCACCGTCCAGGGCGGTGAACGGCAGGTTCACGCCTGGCAGGTGGAGCTCTCCTTCGATCACGAGAAGAAGCTCTGGACAGCAACCTCCGTGGTGGAAGAGAGGAAGTAGCGCGGCCTGCACCGAGTCGCCCTCGGACCGATCGCCTCCTCACTCCGGCCGGCCGTCGTCATGGCGGACCGGCTGCTCCGCGCGCGCCCGCTGGTAGCAGCTCGCCCCGACGGCGAAGAACACCACGGCGAGCGAGAACTGGAGCACCGACATCGACATGTCGGAATCCGGCACTTCGTGACGATAGGCGTTCACGGCATAGGTAATCCCGGTCACGGCGAAAACCGCCGCGGTGATGCGGAAAATCAGGCCGGCTCGGCGCAACTGGCTGGACGTCGGCTTCTCGGACATGGGGTCGGGTCGGCACCGCCTGGTTTGCGCAGCGTCCGTGGGAGGTTTGGGGGGTGGGTCGATCCGCGATCTGCGAACCGAGCCCGAGCAGAGCAATCCCCGGCCCTTCGTGCAAGCCATACTTCGTCTTTCCTGACAATCGGCGGCGGCCAAAACTCAGACCGGGGCGCGAATTCGTAGTTCCGGTTGTAGCCACGGCCCTGGGGGCCGTCTCCGCGTGACCAACGCCACGCGCGCTGAACGACGCTCCACCCGCCGGGTATTCGAGGCGTCCAAACGGCCCACAGGGCCGTGGCTGCAACCGGATGCGGCTTCGCCGCATTGCAGGCGAGGGCAGGAAAACAGCGTGACATTCCTTCGCGCAAATCCACCTTCAGTCGAGAGGTCTGCAGCCGCTCCGCCCCCGGCGGCCTCCAAGCGTGATCGAGGCGAATTGGAGGACCAAAGCATGACCTTTCTTTCCGAAATTCCACCGGCCTCCGGCGTGGCTTTCGCGCCGATTCGCCGGCCGGCAAGGACCCGGCGATCGATGGCGAAGGCGCGTCTTCTTGCGCTACTGCTGTCCTGCGCGCTTTCCACCGCGCCGGCCGTCGAGACTCCGCTCAATCAAGCCGCGCAGTTGCAGGGGGATGCCGAGTCGGCGTTGCGCGCGGGCCAGTGGCGCAAGGCCCGCCAGGCGGCCGACTCCGCCTGGGCGCAGGGCCGGCACACCGCCGCGGTGCTCGCACTGCGGACGCGCGGAGAGAGCGCCGTCGCGTTTCCTCCGTCGCTGAGCGGCGGGGTCAATTGGCCGGTCGATTACGAGAAGGAGAAGATCGAGCCGGAAAGCCTCGGCGGGCGGCTGCAGGGCGCGGCCAAGGCGGTCGCGCTCTTTGCGCAATGGGGCGAGGCGGCGACGCCGAAGCGCTCGGTGACGGAATTCGCGGAGCTGGGGACGACCGTCCTGCTCAGCGGCTCCCGCCTCCTGCGTTACGCCACCGAACACGAGCCAAGCCTCGCGGAGCACGGCCCCGCGATCGCCGAGCTGCGCCGGCTCATGCGCGAAACGGCGGCGGCGGTGCAGGGGGCCGCGACGGCAGACGAATCCGACGACAAGGAACACTTTTACCTGCTCGCGGCCACGTATCTCCCCTACTGGTCCGAGGCGCCGGCGGAGGCCGTGGCCGCCTGGCGCGAGCTGCTGGCGCGCCGCTTCACCGGGCGCAATCGCATGAACCTGTACGCCACCGTCCGCGGCCAGTTGCTCGATCGCCGGGGCGGGCAGGAATACGGCGGGCTGCCCTGGCTGGTCGCCTGGCATGGCGAAGCGCCGGCGGAGCTCGCGAAGCTCTGGAGCGATTTCCGCGACTCGCTGCTCCAGTCAAAGAGCCAGATCGAGGTGCTCGACGGGCGGCTGCTCGAGACGGCGGACCTGGCCGACCGCCAACGTTTGCGGAACGACCCGGCCGTCGGAAACCTGATCGAGCAGCTCTGGACCTCGCGCGAGATGCTGCTGCGGGAGGGGCTGGCTTATGAGTACCTCTGGAGCGTCCTCACGAGCAGCCTCGGCGCCTTCCACCCCACGCGCGCGTCGCTGGAAAAGCGCTGGCTCATCTACTACCTGGACAACGCGAAGCGCGATGAGTTCCGCATTCCGGGAATGATGTGGCACGTCGATGAATTGACGCACGAGGAAGGGGCGGATCTCTACCGGCACTGGCTCGCGCATAAGCAGCGGCTCGCGCGGGAACCCGAATTCTACGCCGCGTACGAGACCCGGCTGTTCCAGAAGTTCCCGGACCTCGCCGGTCCGCCACCGGCGGATACGATCACGGTGAAGCAGTTTTGGTCTCCGCCGGAGCTGGGCGACATCGTCTTTCACGCCATCTCGCGCCCGGTGTGGGCGGAAGGCCGGCTCTGGCTTTCGCTCACCTACCACACGCCGAACCCGCCGGCCGGCTCTGGTTATCACTACCGCATCCTGGAGGTGGAAGTGCCCGGCCTCCAGGTGGTCAACCGCGTCGAAGTTCCCGGCGATGGAATGGCGGGGCTCTTGCTCGTGCGGCCCGATGCGCTGTATTGCACCAACCGACTGACCGGCCAGGAAAATGGCATCCGCCGCTACGACCGGAAGACAAAGGAATGGAGCACGCTGCCGCTGCCGGATCAGAACTACTGGATGGCCTATGCGGATGACGAGCGGCTCGTCGCAGCCTACGAGTTCTACGATGGAACCGGCGAGAGCGGCATCGTACAATGGACCAGGGCCACCGGTGAAGTGACGGTGCTCTCCTCAAACCGCCGCCGCCCCGCGCAGAATCAATTCGACAACTGCGCGCGCTACGACATCCGCCACGTCTTTGCCGCGCCCGACGGCGCGCCGGCCGTGCTCATCGACGACGCCGACCGCAGCGAGCACGCCTACACGTACGACGCGGCCACGAAGCGCTGGAACCCCTTCCTGCCCACCAAGTTTCGCGTGCTGGCGCAATCGCTCGACACGGCCACGCTCTTCGTCTCCCCCGAGTGCGGCGTCGCGCTCATCCGGGGCAAAGGCGAGCCGATCGACCCCTGGTTCGGGAGCCGTTTTCCCAAGCCGGCGGAGCCATTCAAGCCGCAGGCTCCGGCTGAGCTCAAGGATCTCACTTACAACATTTACTCCGGGCAGCCGATCGCGCTCGCCGCGGGCAGGCTCTGGTCGCTGCGGATGAAGCCGGCGCCCGGCGGCGCGGGCGAAATCCTGGTGCTGTCCGCGTTCGATCACGACCAGCTGCTCCTGGAGCGCCCGATCCGCTTTGAGGCCCCCAAGGCAGCCGACCAGCTCCGGGCCAAACACGTGACCACCGACGAAACGAAGCCGCCGATCGACATGTACATGGATTTGGTCGGGACGGACGCCGGCCTGTTTTTCCGGAACGTGTACGGCCCGGGGTATTGGTTCCTGCCCATCGGCGAGGCGGGGTTGGAACAGGCTGGAGCGAAACCGAAATAAACTTTGAGTGGAGCAGGTTCGCGAACGCGGCTTCCCCCAGGCAGAGCGCGGCTCCGCCTGCGCTTCTTCGCGCATGCGGCCGCGTAGTTTGCACGGTTCCCGCATTCGGAGAACCACCCCGTTCCTGCCGCTGCTATTTGGGCGTGGCGAACTTGATGACACCCTTGCCGCCGTCGGCTTCTCCGTCGAAGAGGGTGAAGTAACCGTTCATGAGAGGGAGCCCGAGAATCGCAAGGTTGGCTTGCCCGCTGGTAATCGCGGGCAACGCCAAGCCCACCTCGTCGGTGTCAACCTGCCAGTAGTTCGTGGCCGGCACGTCCAGCTTGACATCGCCGCTCTCGCCCAAAAAGACAAAAGAGATGGTGGGCCATTGGTCGAGTTTGAGGTGGGAAACCGCCACAGGGGTGCCGGTAGTGATCGAATGAACCAGCATTTGCCGTTGGGCGGACGGAAGCTTGGCCGCGATCGCCTGCAGCATCTGCGGACCCAGGTTCAGGCTGTTCGTGCCGCTATCCACGATCGAATTCGAAGGCATGCCTTGGGGGCCCTGCAACCGGGCGGCGATCGGGGAAGTATTGCCGACAATCACTTGCTTCAATACCGTGCACCACCAGGTATCCGATACGACCTTCAAGCCTTGGAAGCTCCCGGTGTAGAGATCGGTCGCCTCCTCGCCGCCGCCGACGATCATCCAACCGTTGTTCATCGGATCCGCGCTCCCGCCGTGTCCGGTGCGAACGAACGAACGGTGCGTGGAAAACGCGATCTTGTCCACCGTGAGATTGGCTTGTTGGAGTTGATTGAGATAAGGGGTGAGGAGAGTACTGTCTCCACCACGCACCTGCTCGGCCGAGTATTGGTTCTGCCAGGTATCGCCGGGCATCCGGAATGCATCGTCCAGCGGGGCATAAGCCAGGCCAAGGATGCCGTCGCTGCCACGGAACATATCCTGGGAGGCATCGTACGCGATGGCGGCATTTCCACCGGGCAACGCGACGCTCGTACTCCCCGTTCCGATCGTGAGCGTCGTTTCGATGACGGCGCCGGTCCAGGAGCTGCCGTCGCCGTAGGAATCGGTCTGCGCCAGATCCGTTGACGTGTCGCCTGAGGTCAACTCCGGTTGGTACTTTGTCCCATCGAGAGCCAGCGCACTGCTGCCCGTGTCGAGAATGACATTCATTGGCCTTTTTTGCGGGCCGACAAGGATGACGCCGGTATAGTCGCCACCCATGAAGACGTTGGTGATTGGAACGCGTGCGATTTTGCTCATAGGGGATGTGGTGTGTGGTTATTGGAGATTGTTTTGGTCTCGCCCGTACCGTGGAATGGCCGGAACGGACACGCTGCTTTAAAGGGGGTCGGCGCTCAAGGTCTTGCCGCAAAGAACTTCACGCGGTTTGCATTGTTGACGAGAATCATGAATCCATTCGGTCTTGGCGACATTTTTTTGCATTTTTTTCCGCGTGCGTTTCCCGGATGAAGTATTACAATTTATTTAGTTTAACCCGCCTGCTGAGCGTTGGTGAAGAGGTGTGTTTTGACCGAGGAATGAACGAATGCGCCCATGCCCACTTCCCATCGAATTCACGCTTTCCATCCGCCTGACCCGGACCCGGGGGGCGTGGAGGGGGGCAGTTCTCCCAAGAACAAAAACCAATCCGAACGGGCCTGCATCGGCGTATGCCTCACTCTGTTGCTCTCCACCCGACGTCACCCCTGTCGTTCCGCCGCTTACTACCGACACTCGCCCCCATGCGATCACGGCGCCCTACTCTTTCGTTTTGGCGAAAGGCGCGAATTCGGGCGCGAAAAGGGCTGTTTTTCGCGTGACAAAATCGGTCGATTTCGCGGAGGCCTCCCTAGGTAAAATGCGAAAAAAGACGATTCATGTAGGTGTTGTGAAAAGCGGTGCTGGAATGGTGGGATGACCCAAAAAACCAATTCCAATTTCATTCCATTTCCCACCCCTTCCGAGGCAAAGCCACCGCGCGCCGGCGGGCAGACTGCCGCGACGGAAGGCGCCAACCAGACGGCCCACAGGGCCGTCTGCGCATGACTAGGACGACGCGCTCCGAACTACACCCACTCCGCCGATGGTTTAGAACACCCAGGCCACCCACATCTCCGTAGCTCCAACCGGCCGCAGCTCCGCCGCGCCGGGCACATCCCTGGGAATGCCAATCGCCCGATGGGCGAGTTTCGGCGCAGCCGGCCGGCCCCGCCTGACGACGACCTGCCATCCGCCCGGCGATCCCCGCCCGCACATCACCTGCGCGGCAGTCCGCAGCACGTTCGTGGACGCAAAAAGGGGTCATCTTTCCAGCCTACCCCGCCCTTTCACAACACCTATTGGAAAAGTGTTTCAAGCACGTTTTTGTTCGTTCCACCCACACGCGCCACGCGTTCCACACGTCCAAAACCCGTCAAAAGCCCGTTTTTTGCCGCAGGCAAAAACAGCGGGCGAAGGGCACTCGTTTGACCGACCCATTCCTCCTTTCCCCCTTCGCGCTGGGAACGCTCTGGTCAGGCTGCTATTTGGAAGGACAACTCATGAAACAGATCAACCGAAGCGGCGGCATTCCGCTCGACGAAATCCGCGTCGAGCGGCTCAAGGAGCCGAAACGCGCGGACTTCGCGATGAAACTCGCGCTCAAGGAATTCGAGAAGGACGGCGACGTGGATTCCCTCCTGGACACGCTGCGCCTGGTGGCCCGCGCCCAAGGGGGAATTGCAGCCCTGGCTCGGAAGACCTCGATCAGCCGTCAGGCCTTGAGCGACGCGCTGGCCCCGGCCGGCAATCCACGGCTGCGCACGTTTCAAAGCGTTCTGGAAGCTCTGGGCTTGCGGATGAGCTTTAAGACGGTTCCGTCGCCGGCGGTGCTCCGATGACGCCACTGCTCGCGAGAGCCCGCATTCGGAGCCTCTCGCTGCGGGCCAGCCCACCACCTAGGCAATGAGTCTGAATCTTTCACGCCGATTGTTCCCGCGATCTGGGAAGGTCGCAATACTTCGCGCTCTCGCCGGCAGCAACGGGGTTTTCACTCGATAGTGAGAACTGATAACCATTAAGGGCGTTGCAGTGGAGGCCTCGCCACCGCGCGCCCATCCGTATTCGGCTGCACGTAATCACGAAACCACTCGGCGCCCGCTCAACTTCGGCCCCAAAATCCACGCTCGGCGCGAACACTTTTCCGCTCGCCCGGCGCTCACAGACGATGTTCTCTTTCCGCCCCAGTGCACCGGGAAGGAATCGCCAGCCCGCCTCCTTCAGAAGCTTGTTATCGTGATTCGGGCTTGGGCTTTGGAGGGCATGGGGAAATTGTTCAATTATGCCGCACGCATTGCCCGCGTGACTTCGAGCAATCTATCACGGAACCGGTTGAAACTCGGCATGTCGATCTTTCCCGGATCAATCATGCCATCGCTCACCGTTTCGCTCAGGTCGGTGACCTTTTTGCCCATCGGGATCAATCTCGCATCGAGTTGGGCCTTCGCCGGATTGGGGCTGTTGTCGTTCCCGGAAAGGGATTCCTCCAAGTCCGCACACTGCTGGTAGGGGTTCACCTCGAGCGCGCAGAGCAGCCACGCCTCGCTTTTCGGCTTCGGCACCATCGGCACCCCGTGCGGGAACGCCTCCGCGGCAAAACCATCCTCAATGGACTTCCACTTCGCTTCATAGAGCCCTCGTTCGTTTGAACGGGTTCCATCGGCGTCACGGAAAAGCACTGCGCCGACTTCACATTTTTCCGCCGCCCTGCGCCCCTCAGCCAGCTTGGCGAGCGCTCGTGCGGCCTTGAAATGGTAGGCGGTTTCATAATCCCGCTTCTTACCAGCGGAGAGCGCCATTGGCAGTTCCCGTGAAAGGCCCGTGAGCCTCATTTCGGAAATGAACTCCATCGCCGTGGAATCGAGCAGTGAATAGTTGATCTCCCCTTCCACGACCTTGTCCACGATCACGGCCATCGGTCCGTGGCGAAAATCCGCCCCGCTGCACTGTCCGATTTGATTGGTACAGGCGCCCATGTCGCTTGGCCCCTCACCAGAGACGACGAAAATCATTTTCCGTTGGTGTGCTGGGGTTCCTTGTCCGGGAGGACGGCAGCGAGTCGTGCGACCATCTTTCGCAGGTCGGTGTCGGCGAATACTTCACCCGGCCCGAGCGCACGCAATTTGTCGTGCGTCTCGGGTTGGTCGAAATAGCGGCATGCCTTTGTGCTGCCGTCGTCATTCTTGTAGAGCAACATCACGGCTTCCCTTGCCACTGAGTCTTCGAGGTAGTTGAGAATCAGCGGACTGTGGGTGGTGACGATGACCTGCTTGTCCTTCTTGCCGAGTTCCACCAGAAAATCCACCAGCCGCTCCACGATGGCGGGGTTCATGCCGTTCTCGATCTCGTCAAGAAGCAGGATCGAGTGCGTCGTATAGGCTTGGGCGAGGATCGCGATCACCCTCAGAAATCCATCGTTGATGTGTCCCGCCTCAACGGCAGTCCCGTCACCGTAGTCCTCCTGCATTCGCAGGATTTTCCACCCAGCCCGGTATCCCTTTATATTCCATTTGATCAGGTGCGGGTAGAACTCCTGAAGTCTCTTCAGGAGATCCATCTTTGATTCCGATGGGAGTTGATTCAAGAACGGCGACAGTTTTTCGCCACTGCCGCCGATGTCCTGTGCGGTGCGGGCTTTTCTCCGCATGAGCTGTGGGGAAAGAAGTTCGAGCGAACATAGGCTCGCCAACTTGTTCTTCACCGCAATGATTCCCCCGCTCGTGCCCTCCAGTTTCAGCGTGGATAGGACGGAGCCTTCAAATTCAAAAGGAACCTTTTCGTAGCTCGTCCGGGAGCCATCTTCGTTTTCGACGTTCAGCTTTCCATCCTCCAGCCTCAGAAGCGTCCCCTCCTCATGGAAGATTGCTTCAAACGTGCATTTCCCGAGCCCTGTATTGAAACGCGCGTTCCAAGTCAGCCGCCTATTTAGCCACGTCTTCATCTCCACTGTGAAGGTGATTACCGCGTTCTTCTTGCCGAGGTTGCTGACCAGTTCACTCTTTTTCCATTCTCGGTTTCTCAGCCACTCCTGCACGTTCCCCGTGGCGACATGGGCGATAAAATCGAAGGCCTGTAGAAGGCTGGATTTTCCTGCGCCATTCATGCCAATGAGGCAGGTGAACCAGCCAAGCGAATTCCCCTGCGGCGGCAGGTCGAACTTCACGAGCGATTTGAAGTTCTCGATGGAGACGTGAGTGATCATTGATTCGGCTCGGTCTGGCCGGCCAGCACTGACTCCTACATCACCGCCCCACACGCGGTCGAGGACGCGTTGGGTTTTGGCCTCGAAGCGGTGGCGCAGCGCTCGCACCAGTGGGAAGTCAACGCGCGCTTAAGCTGCCTCTTTCTGGCGGATTACCTCGCGGTCCGCCAGCGCCATCTTGATACGCTCTCCCGGCGCAAGGTGGGGGCAGCATTGGGCCTTGGGGTGTCAGTGGGTTCAATCAACGAATATTGACAGCGCGCTGATTTCACGGCGACGCGCCGCAGGATTTGACTGACGTTCGCCGTGCTGCGCATCGCGCGTCGCTCCGCCAGTCAGCCGTTGGAGACGGTCGTCTGGCGGCGGATCGCCATCGCGATGGGCACCTTTCGCGAGTCGTTGCCCGCAACTCCGCAAGTTCGCCGGTTTCAGCTTCGTCACCGCTGGCCGTCCGGCCAGGAGTCGGAGCACTTCGTTTTCGTTAACCACGAGCGGGCTGGCGGATCGCCGCTCAACTCATCGCCTTCTCGAGTTTCGCCGCCACGGCGTGCGACCAATGCGCGCCTTGCTCGGCGTATCCGCGGAGCGCTTTTTTGGTCAAGTGGCGCGCCGCCCAGGCCACGCCCACTGCCAGCAGCGAACGCCCCGCCGCCACCGTCTTCCGCGAGCCCTCGGCGAAGTGTTCTCCGGCGCTTAGGGTCGGCGCCCGGCGATCCAGTACACGGCTGACCGCCCCGATGAGCAATCCCACGCCGACCGCCGCCCCGATCTGCGCGCCCGGGTGTTCGCGCACCACCTCCAGCCAGCCGGCGCGATGCGGAATGCGCACCACGCGCGGCGGGAGGGGCCTCGTTCGCAGGACCCGCGGCTCGATCATGGTCGTCGCGAGGATCGGCGCGAGGCTCTCTTTCATTGGCAGCGAGGGCACGGGGTCATTCGGGTAGAGCGGATTTGGGTCGACGCCGACTTTCACCGGCGCGCCGGCGACCAGGCCGTCGAGCTTCGGCGCCAGTTCCGCCAACTCGCCCGGCTCGATCCACATCTTCGCCTCCGCGGCATAGACCTTCGTGAATTCCGCCCCGAAAAACAGGATGCACGACGCGTAGAAAACCCACAGCAACAGCACGACCAGCGACCCGGCCGCGCCAAAGGACGAGGTCGTGCTGGCCTGGCCGAGGTACCAGGAGAGCACCGCCTTGCCGAGCTCGAAGAGCAGCGCGGTCACCCCCGCCCCCAGCCAGACGCAGCGCCAGCGGATCTTCGCATCCGGCAGGACTTGGAAGAGCAGCGCGAAAAGCAAGGTCTCGACCGCGAACGGCAACAGGAAGGCGAAGAATCCACCCACCACGGTCGGGAGATGCAACGCCGAGACGATCCAGCCGCCCATGGCCGCGACCACCACGCCGAGGGCCAGCGAAACCAGCAGCAGAAAGCCGATGACCAGGACCATGCCAAAGCTCAGCAAACGCTCCCGCACCATCCCCCAGATCCCCACACTGGCCTTCATGCGGACGCCCCAGATCGTGTTGAGCGCATCCTTCAACTGGCCAAAGACCGTCGACGCGCCAAAAAAGAGCACGAGCACGCCGACCACTGTCGCGGAGCCGCCGGTCTTGCTCGCGCTTTGCACCATCGCCAGCACAGATTCCCCGACTTGCTGGCCGGCCATCTTCGACACTTGCTGCAGGATGACGGTTTGCACCTGATCGGGGCCGAAACCGAGCATCCCCGACCGGGCGACCAAGCCCACCAGTCCGATGGCGATCAGCAACAGCGGCGCGATCGAGAAGACGGAGTAGTACGAGAGCGCGGCGCTCAGCCGCATCGCATTGTCCCGGTTCCATTCGATGGCGGAATTCTTCAGGAGCCGGAAGATCAGGCCGAGATCGATGCGCAGGTGTTTCATCACTCTGAAATCGGAGAACCCGCCGAGGTCAGACGTGCGCGCGATTCTCATTAGTGCCGCTAATACAAATCCGCGCAATCGCGTGTTCCACGCATAGCATGAGCGCAATTACTTTTCCGCAAAAACTTCTTGCGGGATGCGCGGAGCTGGTCCATTCTAATCGTGTTCTGGGGGGAACATCAGCCCTCCGTAGCCATTCGGCTGCGGGGGGCTGAATTTTTTTGGGGGGCGTCGTGTTGCCGCCTACCGCCCTCGCTTCTTCACCGGCTTCCGCTCCACCGTCTCCGCCGGCTTCCGCTCTTCCACCCGCTCCGCCGGCTTGGCGTCGTCGTATTTCTTGGTCGAGGGCCAGATGAGGCGCCAGGGCTGGCGCTTCACGGTGTCGCTCGCTTGCTCAAGGTTGCCGGCGATGGTCGAGAACTGGAAGCGCAGGGTGCTCAGCGTGCTGTTCAGTTCCTCCGTCGCCTTGCGGGCATTAGCCAGGGCGAGCGGGAAGTCTTTGTTCTTGGAGAGATCCTCCGTGAATTTCTCCGTGTTCTTCATCGTCTTCGCGAAGTCGCTGTCCGGCCCCAGGAGACCCTGGAGGTTGTCCAGCGTGAGCGAGATTTTCCCGTCCTCGGCGGTGAGCTTGCCGACGTTGACCAGCGTCTTTTGCAGCGGGCCGTTGGGGCCGGTCGTCTCGTTGAGGTGCTCGCCCACCTGGCGGAATTCGGCGATCGCCTTCGGAAAATCGCCGCCCGGGGAGGTCAACCGATCGACGTTGGCGCCGGCCTTTTGCAGGACTTGCATCGTCGCCGTCGCCTCTTTCATCACCGGATCGAGCTTCTCCAGCAGGATCGGCACGGCGTCCGAGAGGCTGCCGGCCTTGGTCCCCTCGAAGCTGCTCATGCCCGGCGCGAGCCCGCTCGCCTCCTGGCCCATCGTAAAGTCGATGAACATCTCGCCCAGGAGGCTGGCCGAGGTGATTTGCACCTTGGCATTCTTGTAAATCTTCGCGATGCGGATGACGCGCACCTCGACCTTGGTCTCGTACTTCGGCGCGGGCCGCTCGCTCTCGGCCACCGGCGAAAAGAGCTGCACCACCTGCCCGATCTTGCGCCCGGCGAGCGCGACGTCCGCCCCCTGCTTCAGCCCGCCGGCGTTCTCCACGTAAATGTAATAGGTCTTTTGCGGCACGAAGACGCCCGGCGCCCCGAGGTAGAGCACGACGCCGATGAGGATGGCGAGCGAGACGACGACGAGCAGGCCGGTGCGGATTTCCTGGCGGATGACATTCATGAAAAAAGCGGCTCTAGTCGACGTGTTCGGTCAGCGGGCCCTCGGTGTCGCCGGTGATGAATTGGCGCACCACCGGGTCGGAACAATGGCGGACCTGCTCGGGCGTCCCCTCGGCGTGGATCACGCCCTCGTAGATCATCGCCATCCGCGTGGCGACCCGGAAGGCGCTGTCCATCTCGTGCGTAACGATGATGGAGGTGGTGCCGATCTTCTCGCTGAGCTCGATCATCAGTTCGTCGATCGTCGAGCTGGTCACCGGATCGAGCCCGGCGCTCGGCTCGTCGTAGAGGATCAGCTCGGGATCGTTGACCAGCGCGCGCGCGAGGCCGATCCGCTTGCGCATGCCGCCGCTCAGCTCGGCCGGCATGGCGTCGATCGAGTCGATCATCCCGACCATCTCCAGCTTCTCCTCGACGATCGCGTTGATCTCGGCGGCCTTTTTGTCGGTAAGCTCCTCGAGCGGCAGCGCGAGATTCCCGCGCACGCTGAGCGACGAGATGAGCGCGGAGTACTGGTAAACCATGCCGATCTTTTGGCGCATCCGGTTGAGCCGATGCCGGCCCATGCGCGTGACTTCGACGCCGTTGAACTGCACCGAGCCCTTGGTCGGCTGCAGGATCCCGAGGATCAGGCGCAGCAGGGTGCTCTTGCCGCCGCCGGATTTCCCCATCACGACGTACCGCTCCTTCGGCAGGACCTGGAACGTGATCCCCTTCAGGATCTCTTTCTCACCGAACGAGAGGTAGACGTCCGTCAGCTCGGCGGCCGGCCGCGCGTCCTCGTCGCCCCGTTCGGGTTCGGGGCGGGCGGGTTCTTTGGCAGGAGGCGCGGCGGGCATGGTTCAGGAAAAGATCGTCGTCTGCACGATATTGAACAAGGTATCGGAGCCGATGACCACGGTGATGGCAGTGACGACGCTGGAAGTGGTCGCCTCCCCCACCCCGGCGGCGCCCCCGCGCACGGCCAGCCCCTTGTAACAGGAGACGATCCCGATGATGCCGCCAAACATGAAGCTCTTGATGACGCCGCCGACCATGTCGCGGAGCTCGAGGGAATCGACCGCCTGGTGCGCAAAGGCCAGGATCCGGATGTCGAAGACCATCTTGGAAATGATCTGTCCGCCGAGCAGCGCCGCGCAGTCGCCGACGACCACGAGGCACGGCATGAGCAGAAAAATCGCGAGCAGCCGCGGCCCGATGAGGAGCCGGCGCGGCCCGATCCCCATCGCCTCCATCGCCTCGACTTCCTCGGAAACCATCATCGTCCCGAGCTCGGCGGTAAAGGCCGCGCCCATCCGCGCGGCGAGCATGATGCCGGTGATGAGCGGCCCCAGCTCGCGGGCGAAGGCGATGGCGACGAGATTCGGCACCAGCCGCTCCTGGCCGAAGGTCTTCAGCACGTAGCCGGAGAGGAGCGCCATCGTGAGCCCGAGGAAAAAGCAGACCATCCCGACCAGCGGCACGCTCCCGAAGCCCGTGCGATCCGCCTGCTCCACGAAATGCTCCAGGCGAAACGGCAGCCGCCGGCGAAAGTAGATGTGATCGCCCATCTCGTGGAGCGTATCGACGAGGAGCCAGATCACGCTCGACAGATGCTGGAGAGAGGCGCGGATCACGGCGGCGAACCATCCAACGGGCGGGCGTGGATGTCGAATGGATTACGCAGGGGAGGCGGAGGGACAATGAGACAATGAGACAATGAGTCGAGCCGTCGTGGCGGCTCGTTCCCTTCTCATTGTCTCATTGTCTCATTGTCTTCCCCCTACTTCCCCCCCAACCCCGCCGGCGGCTGCACCACCTTGTACCCCTCCGGCACGACGAACTCTTTCGCATCCACCGGCGTCTGCTTCGCGCTCTGGAGCGTGGTCGTCACTTTGCCGATCGGCGTGTCGACCTCCGAGAGCACGACCACGCCGGGCAAGCCGAGCGCGTTTGGATCGGGCGTGCCGACGGACATCCCTTGCGAGAGCTTGCCCATCTCCTGCGCGATGACTTTGCCGTTCGGAAAATTCGGCGCGATCCAGAGATGCATCGTCACGCCCTGTGTCGTCAGCGTGTACTCCTCGGCATCCCACTCACCGACTTTCTTTTTGTTGCCGGTCGCCGTCGGTTTGAGGGCCTCCGCGCCGGCGTCCTTCTGCAACGCGGCCGCCTGCGCCTTCATCGCGCCGAGGTCCATCTCCATCGCGACGTTTTGCGCCTCCATCAGGATCGTCATTTTTCCTTTCTCGAGATCGAAAATCGAGACCGTGTTACCGACCGGCGTCGGCGCTTCCACCCGTGCAAGATTGGCCTTCACCTTGATCTTGACGACGCCATTGATGACGGGCGATTCCATCTTCTGCTCCACCACAAGATCCGCGTGGGCGATCGAAAAAGTGACGCAGAACGCGGCGAGCCAGAGGGTGAATTTCATAGGGTTGAAGACAAACTGCTCTGTGCCGGCCCGCGCTGGCGAGCGAATTTGGTCACGCGCGACGCTTCGGGTGCGTGGAGGGCACCGCGCCGTCGGTGCCAAGGACGGACACCGTCCGGCCAGGCGCGCATCGGACAGACGGTGTCTGTCCTCGGCACCGACGGCGCGGTGCCCTCCACGCGGACGTTGTCCGTTCTTGGCGCAGCCCCGGCCTCACACCACGTTGACCAGCTCGTGCGAGAGGACGCTCAGGCAATAGATGGCGGCCGTTTCCGTGCGCAGGATGATCGGCCCCAGCGTCACCGGACGGCAGCCGCTGGAGAGCGCCATCGAGACCTCCGCCGGCGTGAAATCGCCCTCCGGCCCGACGAGGATGAGCACCTTCTGCGGCCGCATCGCGAGTTCGCCGAGCACACGCTTGATCGGCTGCGCCCCCGGCTGGAGCGAGGCGATCAGCATCAAATCGAACTTCTCGTTGGCGTGGAAAAAGTCCTTGGGGGTGCGCGGCTTCTCCACCTTCGGCACCCAGTTCTGCCCGCATTGTTTCGCCGCCTCGATCGCGACCCGCTGCCACTTTTCCGCCTTCCGCTCCGCCTCGCCCGGCGGCGCCTGCACCACCGTCCGCTCCGAGAGCAAAGGCGCGATCGCCGCCGCCCCGAGCTCCGTCGCCTTCTCCACGATGAGGTCCATGTTCTTCCCCTTCGGGATCGCCTGCCCCAGCGTGAGCTGGCAGCTCAGCGCCGGGTGATTTCCCGCCTGCAGCACGCGCAATTCCACCGCGCCCTTGGCCGGCTTCGCAATCTCCGCCGTGATCTCCGCGCCGAGCCCGTTGAACACCGTCACGCGGTCGCCCTGCGCGAGCCGCAGCACATCGAGCGCATGATGCGACTCCGCGGCATCGAGCACGAGCCGATCAGGTTTCCAAGCCGGCGGGGGGATGTAGAAGCGGTGCATGCCGGGAGGATGCAGGATGATGAGACAATGAGACAATGAGACAATGAGACGGCCGCACGCGCATTTACGGTTGAAAATCCGCCGTGTCCTCCCCCACCCTGCGAACCGGAACAGTGCGTCTCTCCCATCTCATTGTCTCATTGTCTCATTGTCTCATTGTCCTGCCCCTTCCCCTCCTATGCGCCTCCCCATCCTCACCGCCGCCCTCCTCACCCTCACCGCCGCAGCCTTCGCCGACGCGCTGCCAACCGTGCCGGCCAATCCGATCGCCAAGAAAAAAGAGCTCCTCTTCTCCGATGACTTCGAGGGGGCGACTCGTCCCAAAGAGTGGCACAAGGTCGTCGACACCTTCGCCTTTGAAAAAGGAACGCTGAAGGGGACCCAGACGCGCGACCAAAACATCCCCGCCGCCGATGGCAAGCCGGCCGTCACCGCGCACGCCGCGGTCCATGGGCTGGAAATTCCGACCAAGGACAGCGTGGTCGAGGTGAAGATCAAATTCGAGGGCGCGAGCATGATCGACGTTGAATTCGACGACCGCAAATTCACCGGCTCGCACTACGGCCACCTCTGCCGCGCGCAGGTCCGCCTCGATGGCGTCACGCTCATCGATGAAAAGGAAGGGAGCATGCGCAACGACATCTACGAGATGAAGGACCCGGCGAAGAAGGCGGAGCGGGACAAGCTCCTCGTCGGCCGCAGCGCCCGCTTCCCCTTCCCCGCGAAGCTCGAGCCCGGCAAGTGGTACACGTTCGGCGTCGAAACCGTCGGCGACCAGATGCGCGTCACCCTCGACGGCAAAGCCGCCGGCTACCTGAAGTCGCCCGGCCTCGCCCACGAGACGAAGTCCAAGATCGAGCTCGGCGTCGCCGGCAAGGACGGCTATTTCGACGACATCAAGGTCTGGAACGCCGAGCCGGCGAAGTAGCCTTCCCGCCAAGCCAAGGATCCGCCCGGCAAGGCTTTCCAGCTTCTCAAGCGAGGCCATGTACGTTCATAAGCTCACCATCAAAAACGCCCGCTCCATTGAGGAAGCGGAGATTCATTTTCAGTACCCGGATCGCATGCCGCGCAAAGGCGAGCCGCCGCTTCCGGGGGCTGATCCGGATGGCCGGCGGACGCTCGCCAATGTCAATCTCATCCTCGGGATCAACGGTTCCGGAAAGACGACCGTCTTGAAGTCCGTGGCCTTGGCGTTGATCGCGCCGGTGCTGCAGAATTCTGGTTTTCACCTTTACTCGATCGTGCGGCGCAGGGCGGTGAAGGAACCACAACCGGCACGCGCGGAGGTCGTCGCGCAAGTTGTTCTGGCGCCCCAAGATTACCCCAAGGGAGCGGTGCCGGCAGCCACTAAAAATCCATCGGCCAAACTACATGCGCTGGCGGCGACGTTTGTGCGCAAAGGCACGGCGGACACCATTGCCCGGACCACGTCCGACTCCGGGGTGTGGCGGCAGATGTACGATCGCGAATCCCCGGCCTTCCTGGTGGTGGGCTACGGCGCCACCCGGCGGGTCACTTCGCAGAACACCGACCCAGCGCAACTGGAGCGCCGGAATCTGATCCGCTATCTGCGAGTGCAGGGTTTGTTCGACGAGGGCCATCCCCTCATCCCACTCGCCTCCTGGCTGCCGGCGATGGAGACCGGTAATCCGGGGCGATGGAAACAGATCGTCGACCTCATCTCACTGGCGCTGGGAGACGACTATAAATTCGAGGGCTTCTTCGTCGATGGGGAATACCAGGTGGAAAAAAGCGGGGTCCGGTTACCAATGGGCGCTCTCTCGGACGGTTACCGGGCGTACATCGGGTGGGTCGGCGACATGCTCTATCATATTTGCATGGGCGCGCCCTCCGGCGCGAAGCTGGTGCAGAACCGCGGAGTCGTCCTGGTGGACGAAATTGATCTCCATCTCCATCCCGAGTGGCAGCGCCGCGTCATTCCACTCCTCGCGAAGACCTTTCCTAACATCCAATTTATTTTCACCACCCACAGCCCGATTGTCGTAGGGAGTGTGGAGTGGAGTAATATCCACGTGCTGAGTGTAGATGGTCCCATCCAAATGTCCGAAGCGGTGAGTGGCTTGAGCGCCGAGCAAATCCTGCTCAGTCCCTACTTCGGCCTGGAAACCACGCGGTCCGATCGCAAGCTGGAGGAGCTCGCGGCGCTCGAGTCGAAGGCGCAAAAAGCCGTCTCGCCGGCCGAGCCCGCGGGCGACGCTTTTGCCGCCGCCATGGACTACATGCGCAGCTTGACCCTCGGGACTGAGGCCATCAACGCCCCCCCCGCCGAACCACGCCGTGCGGTCCGGGCCAGCCCGGCTCGCGCCAAACGAGCCAAGACGGTCAAGCCGAAGCGGGAAGCGAAGTAAGCGACCTGCCCTATGATTGGTTATCCGATCACCACCAAGAGCTGCGCGGCCTGATTAACGCTCACGACAAAAACTGGCTGAAGAAAGCCGCCGCCGCGACGAAACTGCTCCAGCACGGCGACAAGGTGGAGAAATCGATTTGGAGTGACGTCAAGCCGGTTTACATGAAGCTGCAGCACGGAAAATGCGCCTTCTGCGAGTCACTACTGGGCGAGCAGCCGGCGTTCGACCTGGTAAAGCAGGATGTGGAGCATTTTCGTCCGAAGAACGGCATCGAAAGCTGGCCCACGAACAAGCTGCGGGAAAAGCTGAAGCTGGCGGCGGATCTGCCCTCCAGCCCTCATACCGCCAAGGGCTACACCTTCCTTGCCTATCATGAATTGAACTATGCCGCCTCGTGCAAGACTTGCAACAGCACGCTGAAGGCGAACTACTTCCCAACGGTCAATAAGCCAAACTCCAAAGGCAAGAACCCGGCTCTCCTCACCAAGGCCGAGCAGCCTTATTTGCTTTATCCCATCGGCGATTTTGATGTCAGCCCGCAGAAAATCATAACTTTTGTGGGCCCGGTCCCGCTACCGGCCCAACCCGCCGGCGCGGCGGACGGCCACAATCGCGCCCGCGTCACGATCGCCTTTTTCGGACTCAGCGTGCGGGACGATTTGATTTATGGGTGAGCCCTGCTGCTCGACCAGATCGGCGACAAATTCAGACTGGCCGCACTCCTCGTGGACCTTGCCGAGAAAGCGCGGACGATGGCGGAAATCGATGCCCTCTGCTCGCCCGCCACGCCGCATTCGAACTGTGCGAACGCCTTTGTGGATCTTTGGAAGGCGAATCCAATCAAGGCAAAAGAGATGCTCGCGGTGGTAAAGGACTACTTGAAACGGTTCGGGCAGAAGTAAAGGCTCTCCCGTCGGGCGCGGCACTCTTCACGCGGGCCGGGAATTTCGTTGGTCTCGCGCCGCAAACAGCCCACGGTTTCCCCTGCTGATCTCTAAACCCGCACCCATTATGCCTCATCCTTTCGTCTTGCTCGAGCTGCGCGCCATCCTCGCGCTCGCCTTGGTCGTCGGCGCCCTAACAGCGACTCGTCTGCACGCCGAAATTCCAGCCGAGCTCGCCGCAGCCTCGAAAGCCGCCGCCGCCAAAAAGCCGCACGTTGAAGCCGTGATCAAGGTGCTCGAGCAAGCCCAGGGCACGTACGAGAAAATGAACACCGCGCCCGTTGCGCTGACGAATAAACCGGAGGCCCCTGCGTTCGACACGCTCAAGTCGGTGAATCTCAGCAGCCCCGCGCTCGGGATCAAAGGCAAGCGCAAGGTCGACCCGTTCGATCATGCGTTCTACGAGCATCTCGGGCACATCACCGACCTCGAGTCGCTCACGATCCTCAACACCAGCGCCTCCAATGAGGAAATCGCGGAGTTGGCGAAACTGACGAACCTCAAGGTCCTCAACATCATCAACCAGGGCAAGCTGAACGACGAAGGCCTCGCGCATCTCGCCGGGTTGAAACAGCTCGAGCGTCTCGGCTACATCGGCACGCAGATGCAGGGCCACCCGTTCAAGGAGTTCGCCGGCTGGACGAACCTCAAGAGCGCCAGCTTCCGCGGCAGCAAGCTCGACGACGAGGGCCTCCAATCCATCTGCGAGCGCTTCCCGCAGGTCGAGAGCCTCGTCCTCGCCCACGCTGATTTCAGCGACGCCGCCGCCGTCAATCTGGCCAAGCTGAAGAGCCTCAAGAATTTCGAGATCGGCACGCACATGGCCACGCCGGAAGCGCTCCGCAACATCGTCCGGTTCCCGATCGAATTCCTCCAGCTCGGCGAGCAATTCGGCAGCCCGGAAGGCGTCGCCATCATCAAGGGCATCCCCACCCTCCGCCGGCTCACCATCACCGACGCCACGAAGATGACCGACCCCGACCTCGCGCAAGTCGCCTCCATGAAACAGCTCGACCACCTCGAGCTCGGCCAGCTCGACCTCACCGACGAGCGCGTCCCGCAGCTCAAGCAACTCGCCTTCCTGAAAACCGCGCGGCTGGTCGGCAGCAGCAAAGCCCCCTACTCTCCCGAGCTGCGCACGAAGATCCAGGAAGCGATGCCGAAGACAAAGGTCGCGTTTGAGTAGGGCGACCCGAGCGCGCCGATTCAATTCGTGTGTAAGCCGAGCTGCTCGGGCACTCTGCTCTCTCAGACGACTCCGCTCGCGCATTATGGCGCCCTCCCCATCTCCCCAGCTTAGGAAACCCCGCCTTCACGGATTATCTATCCTGACATGTTTCGCCCGCTCGCCTTCTTCGCGCCTTTGGTTGGCCTCGCTCTCCGTGCGGGCGCCGGCGAGGCGTCGCCGGCGCAGGTCGAGTTCTTCGAGTCGAAGATCCGGCCCGTGCTCGCCGAACAATGCTATTCGTGCCACTCGGCGCAGGCGAAGAAGCTGAAGGCGGGCCTGCTCTTGGACGACCCCGCGGCGCTGCTGAAGGGCGGCGACAGCGGAGCCGCGGTGGTGCCTGGAGATCCCGAGAAGAGCCTGCTCAACCAGGCGATCGGGTATCATGACTCCAGCCTCGCCATGCCGCCCAAGGCGAAGATGGGCGACCGGGTGATCGCGGACTTCGAACAGTGGGTGAAAATGGGCGTGCCGTGGCCGAAGGAGGAGGCGCCGGTGGAGGCGCCGAAGAAGGAGTGGAACTGGCCCGCGCTGCAGCAGTCGCATTGGGCCTTTCAGCCGATGCAACAGCCGGCGCCGCCCGCGGTGAAAGACGAGGCGTGGCCGCGCAGCGAGCTCGATCGCTTCGTGCTGGTGAAGCTCGATGCCGCCGGCCTCACGCCCGCCCCGGCGGCGGACCGCCGCACGCTGCTGCGCCGCGCGAGCTACGACCTCATCGGCCTGCCGCCGACGCCGGAGGAGGCGGAGGCGTTTGTGAACGATCCCGATCCGAACGCCTTCGCGACCGTGGTGGAGCGCCTGCTCGCCTCGCCGCAATATGGCGAGCGCTGGGCGCGGCACTGGCTCGATGTCGCCCGCTACAGCGACGGCCTCGGCGGTTTCCTCGATGGCGCGGCGCTGAAGCGCGACGCGTGGCGTTATCGCGACTGGGTGGTGGACGCGCTGAACCGCGATCTGCCGTTCGATCAATTCGTGAAAGCGCAGCTCGCGGGCGATCTCCTCGACGGCGGCGCGGACGCGGTGGCCACCGGCTTCCTCGCGCTCGGGCCGACCTACCAGTCGGATGGCGGCACGATCGAAGGCAAGGCCGTGGCGGAGTCGGAGACGCTCGACGACCGAGTCGACACGGTGGCGCGCGGACTCCTCGGGCTGACCGCGGCCTGTGCGCGCTGCCACGATCACAAGTTCGATCCCATCCCGCAGCAGGACTACTACTCGCTGGCCGGCGTGTTTCGGAATACCCGCAACGACGACAAGCCACTGCCCGGCACGCCCAAGGAAGTCATCGACCAATACAATGCGAGCGTGAAGGCGATCGCGGATTTGCAGAAGAAAGTGAGCGCCGCGAAGAAGCCCGACAAGACGCCGCCGACCGACGAGGAGAAGGCGCTCCTGGAGGCGCAGAAGGCGGAGCTCGAGACGCTGAAAAAGAACGCGCCGGAGCAGTACCCGACCACCCATGTCGTGGCGGAGGCGGGCAGCAGCGACATGGCGGTGGCGCTGCGCGGCAACCTGCTCAAGCCCGGCGAAATGGCGCCGCGGCGCTTCCTGCATATCGTCGCCGGCGCGACGCCCGCGCTGTTCACGCGCGGCAGTGGGCGCGTCGAGCTGGCCGAGGCGATCGTGCAGCCCGAGAACCCGCTGACCGCGCGGGTGATGGTCAACCGCGTCTGGATGCGGCACTTCGGCCAGGCGCTCGTACGCACGCCGGACAACTTCGGCAAGGTGGGCGAGAAGCCGACGCACCCCGAACTGCTCGACTGGCTGGCGCGCCGCTTCATCGCGTCCGGCTGGTCGCTCAAGCAACTGCACCGAACCATCATGCTCAGCTCCGCTTACCAGATGAGCAGCCGCCTCGACCAGCGCAGCTTCGCGCAGGATGGCGACAATCGCCTCCTCTGGCGCATGGAGCCGCGCCGGCTCGACGTCGAGGCATGGCGCGACGGCCTGCTCGCGGCCACGCAAGATCTCGATCGCACGATGGGCGGCCCGCCGACGCAAAGCCTGCTCGAGAGCCCGCGCCGCACGCTCTACAGCATCGTCAGCCGCAACGGCGACAAGTTCCAATCGGACGATTTCCTGCGGCTCTTCGACTTCCCAAGCGCCCGCGCGACGAGCGCCGAACGCCACACCAGCATCGTCCCGCAGCAGTTCCTTTTCATGATGAACAGCCCCTTCATGGCCAAGCGCGCCGAGAGCCTCGCCAAACGCCTGCAAGCCGACGCGCCGGACGCCGCCGGCCGCATCGCGCGCGCCTATCGCCTGCTCTTCGACCGCGAGCCGACCGCCGACGAAGCCCGCCTCGGCTCTGGTTTCCTACAAAGCGCGAGCCTCGCGGAATACGCGCAGGTGTTGCTCAGCTCTAACGAGTTTCTGTTCCTCCGCTAATTCAATTTATTTCATGAATAGCCGTATACATGCACAAACGTGTTTTGGAGGACGGCCATCGACCTCATGTGTAGAGGCGGCTCTCCCTGAGCATAGGCGAAGGAATGCCGCCTCCAATTTCTTGAGCGTGTCCTGCCAGCGGCGCGGCCAAACCAAGATGGAGGCGGCACCTGTTCGCTTAGGCTCACAGAGAGCCGCCTCTACACATTTGGTCAATTTCGGCTTCGCCGTTGCCTTTAGCTAACATGCACTACCTCCCCTACTCTTTCGGTGCGCCCCTCTCCCGCCGCGCCATGTTGCGCCGGCTCGGCGCGGGGCTCGGTTCGCTCGGCCTCGCCGGCGTGCTGGCGGAGAGCGGCGCGTTCGCTTCCCCCGGCTCGCCGATGCTGCCGCGCGCGCCGCACTTTCCCGCGCGAGCCAAGCGGATCATCCAGCTCTTCATGCCGGGCGGGCCGTCGCATGTGGACACCTTCGACTACAAGCCGGACATCGCGAAATTCGCCGGCCAGCGCCCGGCGGAAGTCGATCTCCGCTCGCTCCGCAACACCAAGGGCGGGCTGATGAAATCGCCGTTTGAGTTCAAGCAATACGGCCAGAGCGGCAAGTGGGTCAGCGACCTCTTCCCGCACGTCGGCTCGTGCGTCGATGACATCTGCTTCGTCCACTCCATGTTCACCGACATCCCGGAGCACGCGAGTGGCATCATGATGATGAACCTCGGCCACCTGCAACCGGTACGGCCGAGCATGGGGTCGTGGCTCGTCTACGGCCTCGGCACGGAGAACCAGGATCTGCCGGGCTTCGTCTCCATGTGTCCCCGCGCCGAGCCCCGCGGCGGCATGGCGAACTGGGGCAACGCCTTCCTGCCCGGTGAATACGGCGGCTGCCACGTGAACCTCGGCGCGATGAAGCCCGACGCCATCCTGCGCGACATCAACCCGCGGCTGCCGCAAGCCGAGCAGCGCCGCCAGGTCGACCTGCTCCAGCAGCTCAACCAGCTCGACCTCCAGCGCCACGAGCGCGAGGCTGGACTCCAGGCGAGCATCGGCGCGATGGAGATGGCGTTCCGCATGCAGGTGGCCGTGCCCGATGCGTTCGACACCACGAAGGAAACCGCGAGCACGCTGGAGCTGTACGGCCCCGGCGACTTCGCGAAGGGCTGCCTCATCGCGCGCCGCCTCTCGGAGCGTGGTGTGCGCGTGGTGCAGCTCTCCATCTCCATCGACGGCTACGACATCCCGTGGGACACCGGCCACAACGACATCCCCGGCGGCCACAAGACGCTCGCCGACGCCTGCGACCGCGGCATCGCCGCCCTGCTGCAGGACCTCAAACAGCGCGGCCTCCTCGACGAAACCCTCGTCCTCTGGGGCGGCGAATTCGGCCGCGCCCCGACCTCCGAAGGCGTGAAAGGCCGCGATCACAACCACTACGGCTACACGGTCTGGATGGCCGGCGGCGGCGTGAAGCCCGGCTACAGCTACGGCGCCACCGACAACTTCGGCCTCCGCGCCACCGAAAACCGCACCCACGTCCACGACCTCCACGCCACGGTGTTGCACCTCATGGGGCTGGACCACGAACGGCTGACGTACAGGTACAGCGGGCGGGATTACCGGCTGACGGATGTGTCGGGGACGGTGATGAAGGACATCGTGAGGTCATAAGCCGGAACCTGCGGTGGCCACGCTTCCGCCGGCAGCCGCGCAAGTTTGTCCTCGACGAACGGCGAGTGGACGCTCGCCAAACGGTAAGCCACGCGACGAGACTCTGCGCGTCGCCGGCCCGCAGCGATGGCGGATGTGGTGCCCGGCCGCGAGCGGCACGGAGCATTCGCCCATTGTGTCCCCCAGGAGAGCGCGCTTGCTTTCACGATCGGCCGGCTCCATGGTCGCCGCGATGAGCTGCGGAGACGCCGTTCCAGGTCGGTTTGGACGAAATTTCGGAATGAAACTCATGACAACACATCCCGCGCTGCTTGCTCTCGTTTCGGCCCTGGCGTTGATTTCGGTTGGTGCCAGTCGCGGGCAGGCCGCGCTCGTGGCGCAGTACCATTTCGACGAAAACCCCGGCAGTACCACCGCCGTCAACAGCAACAGCGCCATCCAGGTGGATGGGACTCTCTCGCCGGGCGGTGCTACCTTCGTGGCCGGTGGCATTGCGGGCAACGCGATCAGCCTGGATCGGGCGGCGAATGGCTACGTCAACATGCAGCCGGCCTTCGGGTTTTCCGACCAGGATTTTTCCATCGTCTTCTGGGTCAAAACCACGGCCACCGCCAGCGACACCTTCGCGGTCTCCCGCCACCTCGCCGGCGCCGATGACGGCGCGGGCGGTCCGGCCACAAACGGCTATTACGTCGCCCTCAATGCCACGGGCGACGGCGGGGCGCTCAACAAGGCCACCTTTGCGGCTTCGGATGCGGCCTCCGCCAGCCCCACCTCGACGACCAGTGTCAACGATGGCGCCTGGCATCAGATCGTCGCCGTTTACACCAACGGGCAGAGCACGGCCGTCTATGTCGACGGGGCGCCCGTGGAGACGAGCCGGGACCCGCACGCCCTGGTGCCGAACAGCTCCCCGCCCTTTCTGGTCGGGGGAGTGCTGCAATATCACGCGCCCAACGCAGCCCCGGAGGGACGCTACACGGGTCTCATCGACGAACTGCAGATTTACAGCCAGGCGCTCACCGACGCGGAGATCAATTATCTTTTTCAGCATCCGGCGGCGACGCTCCCGATCACCCTCCCGGAGATCGCGGTCGAGTATCCTCCAGCCAACAACTTTAACAGCGGCAAGATCCTGGCCTTCGGAACGGTCGCCGCCGGGACGACCGCGGATCGGACCCTGGTCATCAGAAACACCGGCGGCGCGGACCTCACGCTGGGGGACATCACGTTTGACGGCGCGCCGGGCCCGTTCAGCGTTTTGACTCCGCCAGATGGGGTGGTGAACCCGTCCGGCTCCACTTCGTTGATCGTGCGCTTTGCCCCGACCGATGCGGGTCTCAGGACGGTGGCGATGCACCTGGCGAACAATGATGATGATGAAAACCCCTTCGTCGTAAACCTCACCGGGACCGGCGACCACCTGCCGGACATCGCCGTCGAGCAGCCCGCGGGCGCCGGCGTGGCCGACGGAGGCTCGAGGGATTTCGGGAACGCGGCGGGCACCCTCGCTTTTACCATCAGAAATACGGGCGATGCGGACCTCACGCTCGGCCCGATCACGATCGATGGTCCCGCGGCCGCCGCTTTCACGGTCATCGCCAGCCCCGGCACGCCGGTGCTGGCCTCGGGCATGACGGAATTCACGGTGCAGTTTGCCGGCTCGCTGGGGTTCAGCCGGGCGACGCTCCACCTCCCGAGTAACGACGCCGACGAGAGTCCGTTGAGGATCTTCCTGAGCGGCGGAACCCATCTCGACGGACCGGCGGCGCTGGACCGGCTGAGGGTGAAGTTGCGGCAATTGGCGAACGACAAAGACTCGACGGAAGCGACGCCGATCGTGCTGCTGCCCAGCACCCTCACCGTGAGAGCGGAGGACCTGGTCTACGCCGTCTTTGAGCTGACGAACGCGGACGGTCTCGGCGACGTGACCAACGCGGCGGCCCTGGCCAGAGCCGCGCTGGAGGCGATTCCCGTGGGGGTCCGGCCTCTGCTCAAGACCCGCACCGACAAGAACACCCTCGCGCCTCGCCTGCTCGACGCCGCGGTCTTCGGGAGCGGCCTCACCGAGGCCGCTGACATCGTGGCGATCCTCACGGCGCTGGCCAAGGTCAACGACACCGTGTCGCCTGCCCTCCAGCTAAATTTCGTCGGCAAGGCCGCCTTGATCGGGCGGGCGCTGCAGATCACCGACGGCGGGGACCCGGCGGCCGGGGCGGCCATCGCGACGGCCGCGCGGGAGTTTGCCGCTTCGGCGGTCGGCGCGACGACGAACCAAAAGCTGCAATCGTTCAGCATCCTCGCGCTCAAGAATACCGAGGCCGCCGGGCAGGTCGGTTCCTTCATGCAGGAGATGCTCGAATTCGTCACCGGCGACGACGCCGTCAAAGACAGTTTCGCCAAAGCCGTGGCGGTCGGATTGGCGGGCGACCGTCCGATCGTGGCCGGGGAAGTCATGGGCGGCCGCGCGGCGCAGTTGACGGGCGACGCCGCGCTCCAGGTGCTGGCGCTTTCCGCCCTCGGGGATCCCTTGCTGGCCAAAGCCATCGGCCCCATCGTCGCCGCGATCACCGAGCATCTCGTCGGCGACCCGGCGCAATTTGCCGCGGATCTGGTCGCGGGCGTCCCGGTCATCAAACGAACCATCGCCCTGCGTGGAGCCATCGCCTCGGGCGTGCTGCAAAACGTGACGGGCGCCGCGGCGGGCGCGGTGATCGACAAGGCGCTGACGGGGAAAGTGCCGGCCACCGCCGATCTCTACGCTTTCACCAATGCCGCCGCGATGCGTACGGGGGACGTGGCCGCCGATGTGGTCGTTAAAATGGTGAGCCTGGTGAACGAGCCGGCGCCTACCACGAATGCTACGATCCGCCGGAACATCGGCATTTATGCCTTTCGAGCGATCGCGCTCTCCTCGCCCTCCTCGGCCGCGCTCATCACGCAAAAGCTCATCGACAGCTCCCCGGCCGCCTTTGGCACCGATGGAGCGAAAGCCGCGCTCGCCGTGCAATTCGCCCAAGCGCTTCCGTCGTACGGGCCGGCGGTGGGTGCCGCGGCCGCCGGCGTCGCCACCAGGCTCAGCACTCGCACCGTCGATTCGCTCGCCCTTTTGGCTCGCGACACCGTCCGCGTCGCGCCGCTCGCGGCCCTCGACATTGCCCGCGATCTCTCCGCGCTTCTCCCGGCCAGCGATTACGTGGCCTTCGCGCAGGCGGCCGCGCTCCAACTGCTCGCCAACGCCCCCAGCATTGCGGCGGGCGTGGCGATCAACGCGGTCGCGGACGCGACGGTGATGGATGGCCAGGTGACCGGCGGCCAGACGGCGGGCGACATCGCCGCCGCGGTCACGCTGGCCGGACCCACGGGCGCGCTCCAGAGCAAAGCGATCATCATCGCCGGCGCCGTCGCCGCCGCGGTGGACGAGGAGAGCGCGGCGGATGTCGGGGTAGCGATCGGCGCCCTTCTGGACACTGGCGGCAAGCTGCCCCACCTTTCCTCGATCGCTCCGTTGGCGGCCTCCTTGACCAGGGCGATCAATACCAGGCCCTTCGTGCCGACCCGCAACCGCGTCGATGAACTCAGCGAGCTCGCCGCGGAGCTCACCCGCCAAGTCATCGTCCGTCGCGGCCCGGCCAGCACCACGGCCCTGCGGGCTTCGGCGATCGGTACGATCTTCTCCTCGATGAAGAGCGGGTTGGTCACCCTGCTCGTCAATGGAGGAGGGTTCCCGGCCGATCTCAAAGATGCCACCGGCGAGATCGTCGGCGCCATCGCCCAGACGATCTCCATCGCTGTCCTGGAAAACCGGCTCACCGCGCAACAGGCCACGGACCTCCTCGCCGCGCCCACCAGCCTGGCTGACCGCAAAGCCCTCGAGTACCTTCTCACCACCGCCGCCAAGCCATTTGGCGGGAAAGTCACGGCGGCCTTCGCCGAAGTCCGCGCGGCCGCGCTCGCCGATCCCCTCGACCGCATCGTCCCCGGCACGAAGACGATTTCCAACGCCAACACCGGCGGCACGATCACCACCACGCAGGGCAAATACGAGATCGGCTCGGTGATCGATCCCGTCGCGCCCTTTCCGCGACTGCCTTGAGGCTGGCGAGCCTGGGCCGAACCTTGGTGGCAGCCGGTCGCCCCCGTCGGGCCGGCGGGCCCCGGCCCTGTTGCCACCAAACCACTACCCAGGCGATGCCCTGGGCGATCCACTCAGGCGCCGTTGGCGCGCCGGAGCCCCCGCACGGAGAAAGGCGGCGCGCTGCGGCAGGCTCGGATCGGGCGTCCTTTGGCACGTTCGGATGGAGGGCACTTGCTTCGTTCGCGCTTGATGCCTTACTCTCCTCTGCGCGCAGCCAAGCCGCCGCGAAGGGCCGGCCCCGGCCGGATTTTCGAAGCATGATCACACTTCCCACCGCCTGGCTCCGCAAGGGGACGGTCGCCGCGCTGGCGGTGGCCGGCCTCTGGGCTCTGCCCGCGCCGGGCCAATCGGAAGAGAGGCGCCCGGCCGGCCGCGCCCCGGAGGAGGCGCCGCGGAATCTCCAGGTGGCGTGGAAATTCAAACGCTTCGGCGCCTCGTTCCTCTCCTCTCCCGCGTGGAAAGCCGGCCGCCTGTACGCCGCCTCCTGCGAGACCGGGGCGGGCGGCACCTCGGGCAGTATCTTCTGTCTGGACGGCGCGACGGGAAAGCTCATCTGGGAGGCCGGAAAACTCGAGGGCCGGCCCTTGAAAGGGTTCTTCAGCTCGCCGGCGCTGACGCCCGACGGGCGCTCTCTGCTCATCGGCGAGGGGCTGCATCTCGACGCGGGCTCGCACCTCATCTGCCTGGAGGCTTTGACGGGGCAACTGCGTTGGCAAATCGCGGCGCCGAAGAATCACTTCGAGTCTTCACCGGCGATTGCGGGAGACAGCGTCGTGATCGGCGCGGGTGCGATCGAGCGTGCCGATCAACGGCCGGCGGAAGATCCGGGCTCGGTGCTGTGGGTGCGCATTTCGGATGGCCGCCTGCTTTGGCAGCGCGCGGTCATCGATCCCGAAAGTTCGCCCGCGCTGCGAGCGGACGGCAAAGCGGCTTTCTTCGGCAGCGGCGTCGGGGGCAATGCGGTGGTGGCGTTTGACGCGGCCGGCGGGCTGCTCTGGCGGACGCCGACCCGCTACCCGGCCACCGGCGACATCTCGCTCCACGGCAACCTGGCGATCCTCGGCTGCGGCCGGGGCGATTTCACCAATGCGTCCCCCCGGCCGGCCGGCGCGGTGCAGGCGCTCGAGCAGAGCAGCGGCCGCCTCCGCTGGAAAAACGAGCTCGGCGACGCCGTCCTGGGGCACCTCGCCATCCGCGACGACACGGTCTTCTGCCCGGTGCGGGATGGCACGGTGGCCGCGCTCGATGCCGGGACCGGGGCCACCCTCTGGCGCCGGCGGCTGACCAAAGCCCCGGTGCTGGCGGGCACCGCCTGCCGTGGCGGCCTCCTGTACGCCGTGAGCAGCGACGGCCTCCTCGCGATCCTCGACGCGAAAAGCGGAGAAGTGCTCGAGAAGCATGCCTTGAACGACGACCTCGCCCCCTTCCGCCAGAACCTCTGCATCAGCACCCCGCTCGTCGCGGGGGGACGCGTCTTCGTGGGCAGCGAATCCGGGGGACTGCGTTGTTACGTCGGCGGTGCGAGCCGCTGATGCCGGACGCCGGCAGGAATGAACCATTCCACCGCGCCGCCCTCTGCGCGAAAACCCGACAGGATTCTTAAACCGCCAAGACGCCAAGACGCCAAGCAGCATCATTTTCAAGTTCATCTTGGCGCCTTGGCGTCTTGGCGGTTCAAGCCTTTTGGTCGCGGCTTTGCCGCGCCAAGCCATTTTGTGGTCACCCCTACTCCGGTTTCTCGGATAAGCGCGCCCGGCACCGGCGGCCGGCGAAGGAAAAGCGGCGCGGGATCGGACCGTGCCGCTTTGAAAGGAACAGGTCGGCTGAGCTTGCTCCACCTAGAAGTAACCGCGCCACGGATCGGGCGTCTCCGGCCGCCGCTCTCCCCATGGCCGGCGCGAGTCGGCGCGCTGGTCGCCGGGACCGGTCGGGCGCTGCCAATCGCCTTCACGCCCTATCGGGGGACGCAGGCCACCGGGAGCCCAGGGGCCGCGCGGGCCGCCCTCCTGCGGGCGGGCGCCGAATCGCTGGTCGTTGTTGGGGCCGGCAAGCCCGCGCTGGTCGCCCTCGGGGCGGCGCGCGTCGCCGCCGGGCGCCGGGCCGCGACGGTCGCCGCCGGCTACCCGTTGATCGTCACGCGGAGTGCCGGGGCCGCCACGATGGTCGCCATCGGGACGCTGCATGTCGGGACGCGGGCCGCCGGGGCCGCGTCCTGCGAAACGATCACCGGGTCCGCCAAATCCACCGCGCTGGTCGCCGCCAAGACGCTGCATGTCGGGACGCGGACCGCCGGGACCACGCGCGGCAAACCGATCTCCGAATCCGCCGGGGCCATGGTGATGACGCTCCCATCCACCACGGGACGCAAAGCGATCTCCAGGTCCGCCGGGGCCGCCACGTTGATCAACACCGGGCCGCTGCATGTCGGGCCGCGGGCCGCCGGGGCCGCGTCCTGCGAAGCGATCCCCGGGTCCGCCAAATCCACCGCGCGGATCGCCACTTGGACGCTGCATGTCCGGACGCGGGCCGCCGGGGCCACGCCCTGCAAAACGATCACCGGGTCCGCCAAATCCACCGCGCTGGTCGCCGCCAGGACGCTGCATGTCGGGACGCGGACCGCCGGGACCACGCGCGGCAAACCGATCTCCGAATCCGCCAAATCCACCACGCGGGTCGCCACCAGGACGCTGCATGTCGGGCCGCGGGCCGCCGGGACCACGTCCTGCAAACCGGTCTCCCGGTCCGCCAAACCCACCGCGCTGATCGCCGCCGGGACGCTGCATATCGGGGCGCTGCATATCGGGCCGCGGACCATCAGGGCCACGCCGATCTCCGAAGCCGCCGGGGCCGCCACGCTGATCATCGCCGGGACGTTGCAGATCTGGACGCGGTCCGGGGCCGTCATGGTGTTCCCCGCCCGGCCCGCGCCCTGCGAAGCGTTCTCCCCGACCACCGGGGCCGCCACCACGCGGGTCACCGCCTCGCGGTTCGCCACCGGGGCGGTGCTGGTCGGCCGCGGGGCCGGCGGGAGCGGGACCGCGGCGATCCTCGTCGCGCCTGCGCGCATCGCCGCCGAGGCGGGCGCGCGGGTCGCAGGTGTCGTCCGTCTCGCCGGGGTCGGCGGTCACGTCGCTGAACTCGTCGAGCTGGGTTTCCGCGGGAGCGATCGGGTCCTCGGCCCGCGCGTGAAGGGTTGTCGCCGCCAGTCCGAGGGCGGCGACCAGAATGGTATAACGGGGTCTCATGGATTTGTGGGGTTCGAGCAATCGCTCTTTCTCTAGACGCCGCCGTGGGGCCGCTTTGTTTGAGCAGCCCGCGAATCATTTTCATTGACCCGCGCCGTCCAACGCCTACCCACTCGCCTCCCGATGCTCGATCGCTTCATTTCGCTCTTCGGTGTGGCGGTGTTCATCGCGCTGGGGTGGCTGCTTTCCCACAACCGCCGCGCCTTCCCGTGGCGGACGGTGCTGGCGGGCATGGCGCTGCAATTTGTCTTCGCGTTCCTCATCCTGCGCACCTCGGCGGGAATGCATCTCTTCGAGGGCGCCAAGGACGCGGTGGCGCGGCTCAACGACTTCGCGATCGAGGGCGCGAAGATGGTGTTCGGGCCGCTCGCCGACGAAGCGAAGCTGAAGGGCGCGTTTCAGTCGGGACCGATTTTCGCCATCCTGATCTCGGCCACCATCATCGTCATTTCTTCGCTCTCCGCGCTGCTCTACCACTGGGGAGTGCTGCAGCGCGTGGTCGCCGGCCTCGCCTGGGTGATGATGCGCGTGATGGGGACCAGCGGCAGCGAGAGCCTGGCCGCGGCGAGCAACATTTTCCTCGGGCAAACCGAAGCGGCGCTCGTGATCAAGCCGTACCTCGCGAAGATGACCCGCAGCGAGATCATGGCGCTCATGGTCCCCGGCTTCTCGACGATTGCGACCGGCGTGATGGTCATTTATGCGAGCCTGCCGATGATGAGCGCGGGGCACATTTTCACCGCGTCCGTCCTCGGCGCGCCGGCGGGCTTGCTCATGGCGAAGGTGATGTTCCCGGAGACGGAGCAAAGCGAGACGGGCCGGCGGCATCACTTTCAGACGCAGCGGACGGCGGTGAACTCGATCGACGCGCTCTGCACCGGAGCCGGCGAGGGCGTCACCCTCTCGCTCAACATCATCGGCATGCTCCTCGCCTTCGTTGCCGTCGTCGCGCTGCTCAATGCGCTGATCGCGTGGCCCCAGCAGGCCGCGGGCGTCGCCTCGCCCGTGACGCTGCAACAGGCGCTCGGCTGGCTGAACACGCCCTTCGCCTGGCTCATCGGCGTGCCGCGGCAGGATTGCGGTTTCATCGGGCAAATCCTCGGCGAGCGCATCGTGCTCAACGAATTCATCGGCTACATCCACCTCAGCGAGTACGCGGCGGCGAACCCCGGCGCGCTGGCGCCGCGCTCGATCACGCTGGCGAGCTACGCGCTGTGCGGCTTCGCGAATTTCGCCAGTATCGCCGTGCAGATCGGCGGCATCGGCGCGCTCTGCCCCGAGCGCCGCGCCGACCTCGCCCGGCTCGGCCTGCGCGCGATGATCGGCGGCGTGCTCGCCTGTTACATCATCGCCGCCGTGGTCGGGGTGATTGCGTAACTTTTCACTGAGAAGCGGCGCCACGCGCACCGTCGTAAGGCGCCCCCCGCCTAATGTCTGGAGTTCGCCCGGCCGTGCGCTTTACTTTGGTCGTCCTCCCCTCCCCTATGAAGCTCCTCCCACTCTTCCTCACCGCCGTCCTGGCCTGTTCCGCCCACGCCGACGAAACGACGCTCAACGCCAAACTCGACCTCCCATACGTCGCGCCGGCCGGCGACCCGCTACAGACGCTCGACGTCTATGGCCCGCCGAACGCGAAGAATCTCCCGGTCGTCGTCTGGATTCACGGCGGCGGCTGGCAGGCCGGCGACAAGAAAGCCGTCAACGTGAAACCGCAGGCCTTCGTCGACCGGGGCTTCGTCTTCGTCTCGGTCAACTACCGCCTGCTCCCCGCCGTCATCATGGCCGACATCTTCCACGACGTCGCGAAGTCCGTCGGCTGGGTGCATCAACACATTGCGGAACTGGGCGGCGACCCGCACCGCCTGTTCGTGATGGGGCATTCCGCCGGAGCGCAACTGGCGGCTCTCCTCTGCACCGACGAGCGTTACCTGAAAGCCGAGGGCGTCCCCTTCGCCGACCTCAAGGGATGCGTGCCGGTCGATGGCGACACGTACGACATTCCGCTCGTCATCACCACCGCCACGGAGGCGCGCAAAGCCGCCGGCAAACCCGAGCCGACGTTCGGGCATCGCGAAAAATTCGAAGGCACGCCCGAGAAATGGGCCGAATACTCCGCCGTCAACCACTTGGCGAAGGACAAGGGGATCCCGCCTTTCCTGCTCCTCCACGTCACGGCCGATCCCAGCACCACCGCCCAGGCGCAGCGGCTCGGCGCGGAGCTCGCCAAAGCCGGCTTGTCCGCCAAGCTCTTCGGCGCAAACGACACGAACCACTCGAAACTCGACCACGACCTCGGAATCGAAGGCGACCCGGCGACCAAAGAGCTGTACGCATTTGTGGATGGAATCTTGAAGCGGTAACCGCCGTTCGCGCTTTAGCCGGCGCCCGAAACCTCGGCTGATTTTCAAATGCCTGATCCGGTCTACATTAACATTTGCTCGGGCACGCAGGGCTTCAACATTCGCACGAAAAGCCCCCGGAAAGGAAAGCCGTATCCAGGCGCCGTCGTGGTCTCTCGAGACGCCATTTATTTTGCGATCAATCGGGACCTCATCGCCGCCGGGGCTGCCGCCGTCGGCGGCGCGACGGGCGGCCTGCTCGGAGGACTGATCGCGGGCAAAACGCTCGGAGCCGAAAGGAAGAGTTTCCTGCCGCAGCCCGCTTCCTTCGTGGAGGAAACGGACCTGACGAATTTGCCGGCGGAGGTGGTCGGCCATCCCGACTGGCCGGTAAAGTGGCAGGAAGGCCCGGTCATCCTCGTGCCGCGGCCGGCCGTCCGGGCGCTGCGCACCTCCTTCTGGCTTGGCTTCGAGGTGGAACTGGACACCCTCTCGATCCTGGTCTTTGCGCCGGTCTTCCAACGCAAGAAGCTGGCCGCGGCCCTGGTGGCCCAAGGCTGGGACGTGCAAGGCGCGTGAGCACGAGCCTCCGCCAAGCTCACTCTGCCCGGTGGCGAATCCTTCCGGGCTTCTCCGGTGCCAACGTCATCTCCGGGGTGACCTCGATGTCCATGCGCCGGTAGTAATCGAGCATCTTCTCGGTCGCCACGCGGCTCGCTTCCAGGACGACCCGGTCCATCTCCGACATCGATTGCGGTGGCGTCTCTTTGAGGTTCGGAGAGTCGAGCATGGCGTGGAGTTGTTCGAGCGAGTGCGTCTGGCTGCTGGCGATCTTCAGCGCCGGCGATATGTGATTATCCCACGCGCCCCATTCGTCGGCAAGCGGCAGATAGTCTTCCAGCCAATGCCGGCGGCTCCGTTTGTAGCGCCGCCGCACATCCGCCTCGGGCACATGATGGCCGCCCATCTTCACGCGCAAGGCGACGCGCGCCACCGCCTGGCTCGCGGAGCCGATGACGATGTAGTGCAGCAGGAAGCGGTAACCGCGAGCTTTGGCTTCGCGGATCAGCGCCAGGTGGGTTTTGCCGCTGAGCGTGGATTCGATCGCAAAGCCCGCCCGCGACGCCACGAGCGCCCGCGCTTCTTCCAGCACCAGTCGCCCGGCGCGGAACGCACTAAGCGACGGATCGAGCGGCGAGAGCCCGCGCGCGATCTCGTCCGCATTCAGAAACCGCATGATCCCCAGCCGCGGCAACAGCTCCCGCGCCAGCGTCGTCTTCCCCGCCCCGTTGCAGCCACCGAGAATGCAGAGGATCGGGTCCATTCAGCGGTAGACATCGCTCCCGTTCGAGGACGATCTCAAACACGGGCTTTCTTGCGCTCCGCCAGGGACTCCTTGAGTGGGCGAAAGGAGAGGGCCTTGGTGTGCGCCTCTTTCAGGTAAGCGAGATCCTCCGCATCTTCGAGGCGCTCCAACAAGGCCTCGTACTCTTTGATCGGGATGATGACGGAGACGGGCTTTCCCTTCCTGGTGATGACCTCCGGCTCGGCGAATGCGGCTTTCATGGGGAGCAACTTATCCCCATCGCACCCTCGCGTAAAGCAGAGCTCTTGAGGCGCACCGGTGTCAAACTGTCACGGCCTGCCGCGTCTTCCCGGTCGTAAGCTCCGCCGGATTCGGCCGCCCGTCACTTCGCCGGCTCCGCGTTCCAGACCTTGAGATCGTCGAAGAAGCCGTCCTTGCCCATGCAGCCAAACTCGACCTTCGATTTCGTCGGGTGCGCGATGCCCGGGGATTGCAGAAAGGCCACGGGCTTGCCGTCGATCGAGGCCCGCATGGTGTCGCCCACCGTTTCCAGCATGAACGTGTGCCAGCTCTCGGGATCGAGGTTCAGCGGGAAGGTGACGTTTTTCCGGCCGGCCGGCGGCGGCGGCTCGCCGGTGGCGCCTTCGGGCCTCGCGACCGCGAGCCCCTTCTGGTCGGTGAGCGTGATGCCCTTCGCCGCGATGCGCGCCATGCAGAGGTGCCCGTAGTGCGAGCCGTTGAACTTCCGGTCGTCATACTCCGCGGTGACCGACTGCGCGCCCCCGAGCCTGAAGCGGAACTCGATCACGCTGTCCTTGGTCGGGATGTCATTGCCGATCACGGCCTGATGTCCCTTCACCGCCGGCTTGCCATTCGCTTCCGGTGCATCGAAGCGCATCTGCGTCCCCTTCAGCGTTCCGTTCTCCACCGAGAAAGTCGGCACCACGATCGCCCACGCCTTGCCCAACTCCGCCCCCCGCGAAGTCATCGGAGAACAGCAGTTCTTTCTTTTTGGCGATCGGCTCCGCGGGGATGGCCGGCAACGGCGGCGCATCCGCGGCGAAAGTGGAGGCGGCGACGAGCAGAAGGGGAGCGAAGAAGCGGAGTTTCATGGAGGAGGTTGCGAAGGATCACATTTCTTCCCGTCCCCCGGCAACCCTCAAGAAATGACCTGACCGCCGCGGAAACTTCCACCACCATTCAGCCGAGGAAGTTGAATCGATGATCGCCGACACGCTCGCCCAATCCAGCCGCTACGCCTCGCTCGCACCGCGCTTCGCCGCCGCCTTTGCATTCCTCCGCCATCTTTCCGCCGATCAGCCGCTCGGACGCCACGACATCGACGGCGACGATTGCTTCGCGCTCGTGCAGGCGTACACGACGAAGCCGATCGCCGACGCCAAGTTCGAGGCGCACCGGAGCTGCATCGACATCCAGTTCATCCAATCTGGCCAGGAAACGCTGCTCTGGGCGCCGCTGGCCGGCCTCGCCGAGACTCGAGGCTATGACGGCGAAAAGGACTTCGCCCTTTTCGCCACGCCCCTCATGGCGACGCCGCTGCGCCTGCGGGCCGGCGAGTTCACCATCTTCTTCCCCGAAGACGCCCACGCGCCTGGCCTCGAACTCGACGGCCCCTGCCAGGTCCGAAAGGTCGTCATCAAAGTGCGGATCTGAGGCGAAGGGGTACTGCGCAGGAAAATGTCCGTTTTCGTTCAGCTATGCCCGGTGGGAACGCGTGTTGCTTTAGGATCGTGAATGGACGCGTCGCATCTTCTAATCGAAACACCATGAGAATCCCCGTCATCCGCGGCATCATCGACCGTCGCATCCTCGTCAACTTCCGCATCGATCCCGCGGTGCTGCGCACCGTCCTTCCCGCGCCGTTTCGCCCGAAAATCGTGCATGGCGTGGGCATGGGCGGGATGTGTCTGATCCGCGTGAAGGACATCCGGCCGCGGCTCCTGCCCGCGTTTGTCGGCGTCTCTTCGGAGAATGCGGCGCTGCGCTTTTCGGTCGAATGGGACGTGGCCGGGCAGGTGCGCGAAGGCGTTTACATTCCGCGCCGGCTCACCAACTCGCGGCTCAATGCGCTGGTCGGCGGCCGGCTCTTTCCGGGCGTGCACGATCACGCGCGGTTCCAGGTTGAGGAGAGCGATCCCGACTACAGCGTGACCATCGACAGCGACGACGGGAAAACGCACCTCGCGGTGAAGGGCCGCGTCGCCGCGGAGTTGCCCGCGAACTCGGTGTTCGGCTCCCTCGAGGAAGCGTCGGATTTTTTCAAGGGCGGGTCGCTGGGTTACTCCGACACCGCCAGCGCGGGCACCTACGACGGGCTCGAACTGCGCAGCTTCAACTGGAAGGTGCAGCCGCTCGCGGTCGAGCGCGCCGAGTCGAGCGTGCTCAGCGATCGCAGCGTCTTCCCGGAAGGCTCGGTCGAGTTCGAGTGCGCGCTGCTCATGCGGCAGATCGAGCACGAGTGGCACGGGCGCGAATCGCTCTGTCACTGCGAACCGGCGGCGGCGGCCTGATCCTCACTCGCGCGGCGCGGATGCCGCAGCCCGACCAGCGCGCGGATGTTCCGCCGGCGAAAGCGCAGAAACCAGCTTTCCGGCGCGATCGGCGGGAAGGCTTCCTCATCCATCTCGGGCACGAAGCGCACGCCGCGTCCGCTGCCGAACACATACATGGCCAGCGCGCAGAAGCTCATCATCGCCCAGAGCTCGTTGCTGTAGGGACCGCGCCAGTCTCGCAGCGGCTCATCGCAACCCACGACTTCGACGCGCGCGGACCAGCCGCCGAACCAATGATTCGCTGCGGTCAGGAGGCTGGATTCGCCGGGATCGCGCACGCCGAGATGCCGCGCGGCGACCATGTCCACGGCCAGGGCGTCGGCACCTGCGTAGAGCCGGCGCGGCGTGCGCGGGCGCGGCGAACCCATCATTCCGACGAGGCCATCCGGCGCGAGATCGTAGCCTTCGAGGAGGGCGAAATGCGGCGGGAAATCGTCGAGCAGCATCATCAGCGCGGTGGCGCGGTCGGCCTGGCGCTCCACGAAGAGAAACTCGTCCGAGCGCGCACCGACCGACTCGAGATTGGCCACCGAGAGGAGCGCCACATCCACGGGATGACTGCGCAGCTTGCCGAAGGTGATTCGGAAATCCGCCTCCTTCCAACTGCGCCCGATCGTCGCCTGCGCCATGCCGCGCGAGTAGCGGTGCGGCACTTGTTCTTCCGCCAGGTCGACGACGCGGAAGTGCGGCGACTCGATCCCGAAATAGCGCGCCACTTCGCCGACGGAACGATGCCGATAAAACTGTCCGTAGATATTCCGCCCCTCGACGACGCTCACCTCCGTGCAGCCTTGCTCGCGCAGCCACGCCGCGAGTTCGGCGATCAAGGCCGGATCGGTGATCGGCGAACGGTCCTTGCGATGATACCCGAGCATGAACGTCGGCTTGATCGCGACGCGCATCTCCGGCAGCGGCCGGCCGAGAAAGCGCGCGCGCTCCGCGAGGCGCTCCCGCAGGCCGGACTCGTCGAGCAGCCGCCGGAAGAGCGCCACCTTTTCCTCCGCGGTCTCCCCGCGTCGGCACCACACGCGGCCTCCGCTGCCGAGCGGGTTCTCGACCGCGCGCGTGCCGCGATGCGCGCGCGAGAGATAGTGCTCGCCGACGCCGCGTAACTTCGCCGCCAGGCTCGCCGGCGTCTCGCCGGGCACCAGCCGGTCGTCGCTGTCGAGCGCCTCGGCCAGGATGGCGAAGACCTGCCCGTGCCGCGCTTCGTCGTCGATCACGCGGCGGAAATCGTCGAGCGTCGCCGGCGTGAAATCCGGCTCCTGCTCGGCGAGCCGGACGATGTGCACCCAGCTCAGCTCGGAGGCCTGCTCGAGCTCGATATTGAACAAACAAAAGAGCCGAAACGGCCCGAATTGGAGTTGCTCCCGCACCGCCTTCGGCAGCTTGCCGAGGACCGATCCCGCCGTGGTGATGAGCCCCGCCAGCAGACGCGACAGCGGCGCCTGCCGCCAGCGCGTGTGTTGCACGGCCGAGCTCGCCCAACCCGCCACCGCACCCGCCGCCTGCGTGGCCATACACTTCAGCCGCAGCGGCAGACTGCCGAGCCGCAGGAGCGTGCCGCGGATGTAGAGCGAATGCATTTCCTCGTCCTTCCAGGTCCAGACCAAGGCATGGCGGATGATCTCGCGCACCTCGTCATCGATGGGCATGGCGCGCAGCCGCGGAACCATCAGCGATTCGCGGTAGCCCACGGACACGAGTTCCTCGCGTTCGAGCGCCATGAGCAGGAGCTGCACGAGCGCCTCCCGGGGCCGCGCGGCGTGCCGCTCCAGCAGCGACGCCAGCTCGCGCTGCGCTTCCGCGAAGACTTCACTCATGCGCGCGGCCTCCGTTCGAACCCGGCGGTGAGCCTTCGGATGAAAGTCCTCCAGCGGCTTTGCGGTCATTCATTCTTCCCGACAGTGCGTCGGCTCTCCGTCGATGGCAAGGCAACCGGCTCGAACGCGTCGGATCATTGGTCGTTCGCGTTTGCAAGGTTAACGCGATTATCGAGTGGCGAACAGGCGGACGGGATCAATGGTTCGGAAAAGTCTCCGAGAAGAGTCGATCGATGTCCTGATTCACCGCGTTCGCTCGTCGAAGGAGTGATCATCATCCACGAGCCATGAGCAAACAAATATTCCTCAACCTCCCAGTCGCCGATTTGCCGAAGGCGATCGCCTTTTACGAAGCACTCGGCTACGCGCTCAACCCGCAGTTTTCAGACGGCACGGGCGCATGCATCGTCATCAGCGACACCATCCGTGTCATGCTGGCGACGCACTCCAAGTTCCGCGGATTCACGCCCAAGGCGATCTGCGATACGTCCAAAGCCGTCGAGGTCCTCATCAACCTCAGCTGCGAGAGCCCGGGGGAGGTCGACGCTCTTGTCGCGAAGGCTCTCGCCGCTGGGGGCTCGACCTACGACCAGCCAGAGGATCTTGGCTTCATGTACTCCCACAGCTTTGTCGACCCCGACGGCCATGGGTGGGGGCTGTTTCATATGAGCGCTCCGCCGCCGAAATCGTGAGCACCCCAGCGGCCGGCACGGCCGAATGGAAGGCGGGCGTGGAGAAGCTGCGTCCCCGCGTCGGAAAAGGACGTCCGAAAGCCGGTGATCTTCAGGGTGAAAAGCCTGCGCGTGAGCGCCCTGGGCCTTTGCGATTGTCACTCCGAACAAGCCCGACGACGGCGAGATCGACGACGGCAAGACCAAATACCGCGAAAATATCGAAGCGGGCGCCCTCGACCCCAACTCGCCATCGGGGCGACGGCCACGACCCGATGGAATAGAGATAGCGCCGGAGCCCTAAGCTAATGGTCTTGGAGCAGGCTGGCACGCTTGCTGAGAAGCTTCCGACAGCAAGTCGAACTCAGCCCCCTCCCAATCATCTATTTCCGTCCCAGGCATGCTGTTCTGCCTGCGTTGCTCCCCTAAGATGTGAGCCCGTTCTGCAATAGCCTCACGACTGGGAATTGGGAGTCCGCGCTCTTGCAACTTTCGTTGAATCATACTGGCTTCGATCGTTCTGTCTCGGCGTTTTTGTTCCGCCTTCCTTTGCTGCCGAGCTTCATCGATTTCGCTCCCCAACGCCACTGCGCTGCAAGCGCAAAGACTCAATCCAAGCAGGCCATAGACGCACGCAGCCCATTTTGCGGAAACGGCATCGCCGAATGCCCACCACGGCGCGAGGAGGAAGGTACCCGGCACATAGTGAGTAGAAACAGCGCAAATGAGAATCTGCGCGTGCAAGATGAGATAGCAGCCAAACCGAAGCTTGCCTTCCAAGTAGTTACCGCAATCGCGTTCCTCACGATAATTTCTTTGAATCTGCCAGAAAAATACATAGGCGAAGGCAGAATAAACTCCAACGCTCACGAGGAAAATTTCTGGCCAAAAGAATAGGTGAAATAACTGATCTTTGTGGTATCCCCCTTGCAAGCGCAAAAACTTCTCCCATCCGATGAATTTTGATAGATTTGCTTGGTTCGTGGCATAATCGCCCCCAAAAAATGCCGGCTCGACGTATGCCGCGATCCACGCGCCGTTTTCGTTGATCACTACACGATTTGCTCGAATATGCATGTCGGCGATAATGCAAACTCCGCAACATAGTGCCAATACGATCACAAACCACGGACTACCGAAAACGTCCCTCAGCACTACGGCTGGACGTGGTTTTTCGCTGCTGGCGGGAAACAGCGTTCGATAGAGGAAACCCGCCAAAATTGCTCCGAGAAATACAAATTTATGATGGATCCATGTCTCCTCCTGCTCCAATCTCATCTTGATTTCCTCGACGCACTTCTGGTGCTGTGCTTTTAGAAGCTCTGCTTGAGGGTAGAACAGCGACCCGCTGGGCTGCGAGCCCGCGACTTGCGCTTGTGGCGCGGTGGCGGCCGGACCTGCAGCCTGCGGTACCGGAGATGGCGTGGCGGGGGTCGGAATTGCTAGCGCCTGTGGCACGTTGGAGGCCGAACCCGAAGCCTGCGCTGTCGCCACTGGCGTGGCGGGAGCGGGCGGAATTGGCGCAACGGGTGCAGAGACATTTTGAACCGACGCGCGCGCTCGGGATGTTGGGTTTGAGCCTTTCAGTGCATCCTTAAGCTGAAATTCGGGTTTCAGCTGCATCGGTGGACTTACGAACGTCAAATAAAGGAGAACAGATGGAATGACTACCCCCAGCCAGAACCTTTTCTTCTCTATGCCCTCAAATTTCAGGTGTTCAGGAAAGCTCATGGCGCGACGTTGATGCTCACCTCGTTGCTCCACTGGCCGACGCGGTTATCGCCGACGCGGTAGATGCCGCGGTAGGTCCATTTGGCGGCGGCGGTGGGGGCGAAGGTGTCGGTGTAGTTGGGGGTGGTGTCCATGGCGAGGAGGACCCAGCCTTTGCCGTCGTTGCGGTCGACTTGCAGCTCGATCATGTCGAGGAAGGCGCTGTTGCCCTGCCAGCCCCAGCGGATGTTGATCATGCCGCCGCTTCCTTCGAGTTTGAGGATGGGCTGGAGGGTGGCCATGTCCGGGCCGGTCTGGATGGCGCCTTCGATGCCGAGGGCCTGGCCGATGCCGTCGTTGTAATTGGGGTGGACTTTGAGGTCAGCGACGAGGGCGCGGAAGCGTGCCTCGATGCCGAGGGCGACGGCGGGCACGGTGGTGGGGAGGGTGGGGAGCATCGGCATGCCGGTGGCCGGCGGCGTGCCGCCGTCGCGCACGAGGTCCTTCCAGGAGGTCCACTGCTTGCCGCTGTTGCGCATGAGGTCCAGGCATTTGAGGACGTACTCCATGTAATCGGCATCGGCCGCCTGCGCGGTCACCTGCGCGGGGGTGAGGCCGAGCAGCGTCGCGTAGGCGCCGATGGCGTTCTTGAACGTGATCATCTGGTCCACGAAGGGGCCGTCTTTCGGTTCGAGGTAGTCGGACTTGGGCATGTGTTTGGTTCTATGGGGTTTGGGGACTGAGGGAGAGGGGGCGCCGGGAGGCTCCACGAATTCGGGATCGCCTTTTTCGTACGTGACGTTCCAACGGACGTTCGGGTCATTCCACGTGAATTGGCCCCAAATGGTGGGCTTCATGGCGGCGCTGTAAATGGCTGTGGGAGAGCATCTTCCCGGTGAAAAAGGCCGCGCCAAGGGCGCAGCAGAACCATTTTCCCGTGCGGTAGAATGATTTGACCGCACGGCAGAGTGATTTTACCGCAGGGTCCGGCGATTCTGCCGTGAGGTTGAAGGGTTCTGCCGTACGGCAGAATGAATCTGCCGCACCAAAAAGACGATTCTGCCGTGCGGCAGAATGATTTGACCGCGCGGCAGGATGGCTCTCCCGTGAGGTCAAACGAACCTGCCGTGCGGGAGAATGACCGCCCCGGCCCCGCCGTGCGCCGGCGGTTCCTCCGCCGCGCCTGTCCGGGGGTGAACATGCGAGGTGTTTAACGGTTCACGCGCGGTCTGGCAAGCGCGAGCATGCGCGAATTGCGGTCAACGGCGCGGAATGCGCTCATACGATTTACCACCGCCCGAAACCGTGGGCAGCGTCCGATCAACAGATCGTCAGACGTCCTGGGCGCGTATCCTGTCCGTCACTTCCCGCACTCGTGAAGCACGGGCTTCAGTCCACGACGCGCTCTTTGTGAAGTTTCCCCTAGCTTCGCTGAAAGAGATGATGTTGGAAAGATCTCTCGGAATGTCCGCAAGAAGTAGATCCAATTCTGAAGTGATTTCTTTCAATGAGGCCAAGGAGGCACCGTCAGTTCCGAAAATCTTGCGAGTTCCGTTTGGAACATACAACGAGTCCCTTAGTTGCGAATTATTGATGAGTCCGTTGAGGTAGGCAGAGGCGTTTTTTGCGAGAGCTAGGTACGAGCCAGGCGCTACAATTAGATCCGAATCCTGCATTTCGAAACCTAACGCTGCAATATCGTAGCTTGAAATGGATGCATTTGGCTCTTTGTCATACTTGAGATTCTTCAACAGGCGGATCACCTTTCTGAGGCCGCCCCCGACGCGGGTGTCCTTATCGTTGATATACCAATTGTGGAGAAATGGCTTGTTTCCAATGCGGGTCGTGGAGTCTACATCCAGCACTTGAATCCCCCGATTTGCCCTGACCTTGTTTTCCAGATACGCCTTCGTGTCCCACCAATTGCAAAACACGACATCGATATCTCGGGTCAAGCTTCCGCCAGAGATTGCGACAGCCTTGTTTCCGGATTCATCGACGGTCGCCTTCCAGAATTGCGTTTTGAGGATCTTAACCGAGTCCTTCCTTAGGTCGAGTAAAGAGTCAACAACCACCTCGTTGCTCACCGGGTTCGAGACCGGATAACCCCCATCGTACGTCGTATAGACGCCGTTAAGGACAAGTAGGTCGATGTCGCTGTGGTATTGCACATGCGTATCGGAGGTCACCGACCCCTGGTATTCGAATTCGCTGTCGTGAGTGATGCTCAGATTGTTCTTCAACTGGTCCCGCACGCGGTCTCCTTGAGCGAACGTTTCGTTCGTGTATTTTTCCTCGATTGGCTTAGTCGCCTCAATGAGCCACTCGTACGACTCGTTATCTACCTCGGCTGCCTTTGCGAAAGTCCGGAGCCGTGCTTCGTCAAGGGGGATTCTCCTGTTTCTTAAATTCTCCAGTCTTTTCATGGCCGTTTTTTAATACTCAGCATCCCATCAGTGCCTTCACTTTTTCTTCTGCCGACTCAAAGGACTGCCGCCCCCGTTGGTAAAGTAGTTCCAGTTTGCGAGAGTCTGCCTCTAAGAAGTCCGTGGCCAAATCTGGGGTCTCATAGCTCTCGTTCACACGGAGTTGCTCCACTTGCGGGAAAAGGAACTTACATTGATGCTCGATCGTGATCGAGTTTGTGCTCAGTACTTTCTGGAGCAGCCTGGCAGTGGGCGTCCTCTTCAGCAGGCGTATGAGAAGGTTGCGCTTTCGCTCGGGGAACTTTCCGCAGCCGACACTCAAAACCTTTATACGCGCCGTCGGAATCTTGAATGATCCGACAGCATCGGTGAGAGCCAGAAGGGTTGGATTGTTTGCGAAAAAGCCACCATCGGCTGTTTCCACCTTTCCCTGATTTTCCGTATTGACGAAGACTCTCTTGAAGAATGGAGTGGCCGCGCTTGATGCCCGCACAGCCTCTGCGATGGTGCATCCAAAGCCAGGTTTGAAAGTGGCCTTGCTTCCATAGGACGCGTCGACGGATGATTTGAAGATGAAGGGTCGCTCAAGCGTCCAGTTGGTAGCAACAATGCCGACAAACGTCTTGAAATCTTCGAAGGTCCTCTCGCCGAAAGCCTCGGAGGTCAGGATGTTCAGCGCGTTTGATTTACCCGACGCAAACCAGCATTCCATGATGCCTGGAATGTGCATGAGGTATGTTTTATAAACTTCGGAAATCGGAATGCCGATGCCAATCATAGCCGCGATTATGGCTCCCGTGCTCGTTCCGTAGATCGCGTCGAAGTTTTGGTACAGGGGACTGCCAAGCAGCGCCTCGACCTGCTGGAGAAAGCCAAGACTATATGTGCCTTTCGAACCTCCGCCATCTAAGCACAAGATGCGGAAGTCCTTTTCTACTACAGACTGGCTTTGATTTTCGAGATTCATCTCAATGCGTGTGTCGGCGTTTTCGTCGTGGAGACTTCATCTTGAAGGCCGCCCCCCGCGCTGGAAGCTAAATCTCTAAGTTTCGTTGATTCCTGAACGTTGCAACCTACGCCGGAGGGAGATCGTCTGGCAGAGTAGGCTTACGCCTTCGCGTAAACCTCCGCCCCCTTCTCCACAAATTCCTCCGCCTTCTCCGCCATCCCTTTGGCCAACGCCTCTTCCTCGGCGATGCCCTGTTCGGCGGCGTACTTGCGGACGTCTTCGGTGATTTTCATGGAGCAGAAGTGCGGGCCGCACATGCTGCAGAAATGCGCGGTTTTCGCGCCTTCCTGGGGGAGGGTTTCGTCGTGGAATTCGCGGGCCGTCTCGGGGTCGAGGGCGAGGTTGAACTGGTCTTCCCAGCGGAACTCGAAGCGGGCTTTGCTGAGGGCGTTGTCGCGGTATTGGGCGCCGGGGTGGCCTTTGGCGAGGTCGGCGGCGTGGGCGGCGATCTTGTAGGTGATGACGCCGTCTTTGACGTCTTT
>DASYIS010000288.1:0-4906 GCA_035997375.1 Chthoniobacteraceae bacterium | reverse complement strand
TCTTGCTCTTGCTCTTGCTCTTGCTCCTACTCGTGAGCGAAGGGCCCGCGTTGAGGACGGATGCGAATCGATCAAGAGCAAGAGCTAGAGCAAGATTAGGAAGCAGCCGCTACTTCCGCGCCACGATCGCGCTCCGATCCGCTGCCGTGTCCGCAAAGCTCACCCAATCGAACCCGATCGTCGAGAAATACGACCGCATTTCACCGAGCGAATAGCATTTGCCTTCCGTGGAGTGCATGAGCTGACAGGAGTATTGCGCCACGGGGAGCGGGCCGGTCTTGTCCGCGTTGATGTGCTCGTCGTGGACGACGAGGAGGCCGCCAGGGGCGAGCGCGGCGTAGGACTTGGCCAGGATCTCGCGCACGACGTCTTCATCCCAATCGTGCAACACATTGGAGATGAGGTGCGCGTCGAATCCTGTCGGCAGCGGGCCGGCGAACATATCGCCGGCGATCACTTCCACGCGATCGGTCGCGCCTTGTTTGGCGATCGCTTCACGCGCGATGCGATCGACCGGCGGCTTCTCGAACACGGCCGCCTGCAGTTCCGGATAGCGTGCGGCGAAACAACACGCATAGATGCCCGAGCCGCCGCCGATATCGAGCAAGCGCTTCGTGCCCGAGAGATCCACTTTCTTCGCCAGGGCCGGCCCGAGATAATAGCCGCGGCAATCCATAGCGGCCGTGAATTGCGCCGCGAATTCCGGCCGCTCCATCGAGGCGGCCCAGGCGGAGGCATCGTAACTTCCCCAGTTCGCCGTCTTGCCCGTGCGCAAGACCTTGACCATGTCGAGAATCTGCGGACGGTCGCGCAGTGAATTGTAATAGGGCGCCAGATTGAACGGCGAGCTGGCGACGAGATGCTCGCGCCCGCGCGCGGTCAGCAGAAACACACCGCCGGATTGCACCACCAGCCCCATCGCCGTGCAGAGCGTCATCATCACATCCGCCGGCCGCGGCTTGATTTCGAAGTGCTGGCAAATCGCGCCGAACGTCGCCGGATGATCCGCCAGCCAGGTAAAGAGATCGAGGTGAACGATCGCCGCCGCCAGCAGATCGGCCGCATAAATGGAATCGCGCACCCGGTAGAGCGGAAGCGGGTCGGTGACGGGTTCGGTGAGGAGATGGGTGAGGGGCATGGCGTGGTTGTGAAGTGTTTCAGCGGGGAGGGGGGATGACAAGGTGACAAGGTGAGGGCGCCACCGGAGTTCGTAGTTTCGCCTTTAGGCGGCAGAGACGTGTTGACACGAGGCGTTCCGGAGGCTCGGACGCGCTCATAGAAGTCGCGCCCAGCCGCCTAAAGGCGGAACTATGAACTCGGGAACGGTCGCGCGACGCTTTCCGCTCTCCGCGCCTCCAAAACCCCCGCACTGCATCCTTGCACCGCCCGCCCCGTTCCCCCACACTTCGGCCTTTCCTCACATGAAAGCATTCCTCACCCTTCTCGCCGCCCTTGCCATGCTTGCCTCGACTACCTTTGCCGCCGACGGGCCCGTCCGCCATGTGGTGGCGTTCAAATTCAAGAGTGGGGCCGACCCGGCCAAGATCAAGAGTGTGGAGGCGGGGTTCGCCGCGCTTAAGCAGAAGATCAGCCTCATTCAGTCGCTGGAATACGGCACGAACAGCAGCCCGGAAGATCGCGCTCACGGTTATACTCATCTCTGGATCGTGACCTTTAAAACCGCTGCGGATCGCGACGCGTATATTGTCCATCCCGAGCACAAGGCCTTCGTCGGCACGTTGCAGGATGTCCTCGACGAGGCGTTCGTCTTCGACTTTGTGCCGAAGGAATAACGCGGCCCGCTCCGACTGATTACAGCCGCCGGATTACTGATTACTTGCAGATAAACACGCTCGGCTTGACGGACGGAGGCGAATTGCATTAACCCTATGCCGATGCCTGACAACACACCCAGCCTTAGTCAACTGCAGCGCGCTCTTCAGATCGCGGAGGAAATCCAACGCTTGGAGGAAGAATTACAATCCGTCCTTGGCGGACGGAGCGTGGCCGCCGCGCCCAAAGCAAAATCGGTAACGCCGGCGGCCGCGCCCGCCAAACCCGGCAAACGCGGAGGACGCCGCACCTTCACCGCCGAGACCCGCGCCAAGATGGCCGCCGCCCAACAAGCGCGCTGGGCCGTGAAAAAGGGGCCGAGCGCCGGCGCGGCCACGGCCGTGGCGGTCAAGAAATCGGCCGGACCCGTGAGCGGCCAGAAGCGGCAGGTCAGCCCGGAAGTCCGCGCGCGTCTCGCCGCCGCGATGAAGGCCCGCTGGGCCGCCGCGAAGAAAAAGGGCGTGCCCGGCCCCAATGCCCGCCGGTAGTCGGAGTCTGCCGCCGGAAGGTGCAGGGGCCTCGGGTAGGGCGGGCGTCTCGCCCGCCGTGGAGGGCGTCTTCGCCCGACAGCGGGCGAAGGCGGGGCGGAGCAGCCCCGGGCTCCACGGCGCTGTCGCTTTCTTATTGAGCGGGCCTGCGCGGTTGGTTATCGCCGGGCGAGGCTGCTATTCGCGTCGGGCGAAGACGCCCTCCGCGGCGGGCGAGACGCCCGCCCTACCCGGAGCCCCTGCGCCGCCCCATCGGCGACCGATGCGCCGTCTTTTTCCCGTTGGAGGCGCGACCATCGACGATCTTTTCCGTCATTTTATCATCAGGCTCAAAAACCAGTTGCCTGAATGTTCAACCAAGCTACGGTGCCGCGCGCGGAAGCACCCCCTTGATGAAAACATCGATTATTCTGGCGGTTTGGACCTTGGCTTTGGCCGGGTTTCTGAATCATGACGCCCAGGCCCAAACGGCCGTTCGACGCCAACCGTTGGCGGAAATCGACAAGCGCGCCGCCAAGCCGGGCGTGGCGCCGAAGCTGCCCGGCACGATGCAGACCGCGGCGGTCGCGCTGCGCGCGCGGGCGCCGGGCGCGAACGTCGATTGGCACGCGGTCACGGGCGCCCCGCGCTTGATTCAATCGCCGAACGGTTTCCTCACCGGGCCGAAGGGCGAGGGCGGCGCGGTTACCGCGGCGACCGCGAAAACCGTGGCGGCCGACGACTCGCTGCGTGCGGTGAAAACCTTTCTTACCGAGCACCAGGCGCTGTTCGGTCACGGACCGAAGGCGCTCGAGACGGCGACGAAGCATCGCGATTACACCGACGCCCACAACGGCCTGCGCACCGTCGTCTGGCGGCAGGAGACCGACGGCATTCCCGTCTTTGAGGGACTCCTCAAGGCGCATCTCACCGCGCGGGGCGAGCTGGTGAGCATCGGCAGCAGTTGGATCCGCAATCCCGACGCGGCGGCGACCGCGGGGACGCCGGCGCGCGCGGCCCTGGTCGCGGCCCCGCGCATCGACGCCGCGGAGGCGCTCGCGCGGGCCGGGGCGGGGGCGGGGAGCGCCGTGGACAAGCGGCAGGTCGCCCCCCTGGGCGACGCGGAGGGCGCCATCCGGCGGCAGGCCTTCACCGCGCCGACCTTGAGCGACGCGTCGGCGGAATTGACGTGGCTCCCGATGGACGCTGCGACCATGCGCCTGTGCTGGCAGACCGTCTTCACGAGCAACGAGCGCGCGGAAATGTTCATGGCGCTGGTCGATGTCGAGACCGGCGAGGTGCTGCTGCGGCGCGGCTTGACCGAGTACGTCAGCGACGCCAGCTACAACGTCTTTACCAGCGACAGTCCGACGCCTTTTTCGCCGGGCTATGCCACGCCGGCCGGCACGCAGCCGGCGCTCGTCGGCCGCACGCTCGTCACCACGAAGGCGCTGGACTTGAACGCCTCGCCGAACGGCTGGATCGACGACGGCATCCTCGAGACGCGCGGCAACAACGTCGACGCGCACACCGATACGAACGCCGACAACGTCGCCGATCTGCCGCGCCCGCAGGCGGCCAACCGGGTCTTCGATTTCCCGCTCGACCTGACGCTGGCGCCGGCGAGCAACAAGAACGCCGCGGTCACCAGCCTCTTCTATTGGGTGAACTTCGCGCACGACCGATTTTACCAGCTCGGTTTCACCGAGGCGGCGGGCAATTTCCAGAACAACAACTTCGGCCGCGGCGGCCTCGGCAACGACGCCGTCCAGGCCGATGCGCAGGACGGCTCCGGCACGAACAACGCGAACTTTTCCTCGCCGCCCGATGGCTCTGCGGGCCGGGTACAGATGTACGTCTTCACCGGCCCGACGCCGGATCGCGACGGCGATTTCGACGCGGAGGTAATGCTGCACGAATGCACGCACGGCCTGAGCAACCGGCTCGTCGGCGGCGGCGTCGGCATCAGCGCGCTGCAGACGCGCGGCATGGGCGAAGGGTGGTCGGATTTCTACGCGATGAGTCTGCTCAGCGAAGCCGGCGACAACGTGGATGGCAACTTCGCGAGCGGCGGTTACGCCAGCAACCAAATCATCACCGGCTTTCTCGACAACTACTACTACGGCATCCGCCGCTATCCCTACTCGACGCAGCTCACGAAGAATCCGCTGACCTTCAAGGACATCGATCCCGTGCAGGCGAGCCTGCATACGGGCATCCTGCGCAGCCCGGCGGTCGGGACCCAGGCGGACGAGGTGCATAACATGGGCGAGGTCTGGTGCGCGACTTTGTGGCAGGCGCGCGCGAACCTCGTGCGCAAGCTCGGTTTCCCCACGGGCAACGATCTCATGCTCCAGCTCGTCACGGACGGGATGAAGCTGGCCCCCGCCAATCCGAATTTCGTCGAGGCGCGGAACGCCATCCTGCAAGCCGAGCTGGTGCTCACCGGCGGCGCGAATCGCGGCGAGCTCTGGACCGCTTTCGCCCAGCGCGGCTTGGGTTCCGCCGCGACTTCGCCCTCGAGCGCGCTGACCGGCGGGCTTGTCGAGTCCTACCTCGTGCCTGAGGAGCTCACCGTCACACCCGCGACCGGCGCGACGCTCACC
>DASYIS010000287.1:0-4679 GCA_035997375.1 Chthoniobacteraceae bacterium | reverse complement strand
GCAGGCTGTGGGACAGCCAGTGGCAGCTTTCGCATGCTGGGCCAGCCAGAACAGGGCTGGCTCCCAGGGTTGGGCCTCAAACCTGTGGGATAGCCACCGGTCGTCGCCCCGCAGGAAGCTGCGGAAATTCTTAACCCGCTTTGCGCCACCCGACGCTCCGCAACCCGCATCAATCCAGCACTTGCACGCCGATTTCCCGTGCTATGGGATGGCTGTGATTCGTCATTCGTCATTCGTCATTCGTCATTCGAAGCGCTTCCGTGTAAGGAAACGCGTCATGTCCTCCCTTCACTCCGATCTCCGCGCGCTGCTGGGCGCCGAGCGTGTTCTCACTGAGCCGGAGCATTTGCTCACGTATGGCTTCGATGGCACGGCCGCGCTGCATGGCGCGGCGTCGTGCGTGGCGCTGCCGGAGACGGTGGAAGAGGTCGCGGCGGTGGTGCGTTACGCGAACGAACACCGCGTGCCGCTGGTGACGCGCGGCTCGGGGACGGGGCTGAGCGGCGGCAGTGTGCCGGTCGCCGGCTGCATCGTGCTCTGCCTGGTGAAGATGGACCGCATCCTCGAGGTCGATGCCGGCAATCTCACGCTGCTCGCCGAGACCGGCGTGATCACGCTCGCCATCGCGGAGGCGGCGGACGCGATCGGGCTGCTTTATCCGCCGGACCCGGGGTCGATGAAGATCTCCACCATCGGCGGGAATGTCGCGGAGAACTCCGGCGGGTTGCGCGGGCTGAAGTACGGCATCACGCGCGACTACGTCACGGGCCTGGAAGTCGTGACGGCCGCCGGCGAGGTGATCTGGCTCGGGAGCAAGTGCGTGAAAGACGTGGCGGGCTACTCGATGAAGGACGTCTTCATTGGTTCCGAGGGAACGCTCGGCATCATCACGAAAGTCCTGCTCCAGCTCGTGCCGAAACCCGCCGCGCGGCAAACGCTCCTCGCGACTTATGCGCGCATGGCCGATGCGGCCGAGACGGTCTCCGCGATCATCGCGGCGAAGATCATCCCGTGCACCCTCGAGTTCCTCGACAAGGTGACGATCCGCTGCGTGGAGGAGTACGCCCATGTCGGCCTGCCGCTCGACGCCGAGGCCATCCTGCTCATGGAAACCGACGGCCATCCTGCCGTCGTCGCCGAGGAGGCGAAGGCCATGGAAGCGATGGCGCGCAAGTGCGGCGCCGTCACGGTCACGCTCGCGGCGACGGCGGAGGAAGCGGCGAAGCTCGCCACCGCGCGGCGCTCGGCCTTTTCCGCGCTCGCGCGCGTCTCGCCCACGACCATTCTGGAAGACGCGACGGTGCCGCGCAGCCGGCTCGCCGAGATGGTCCAGTTCATCCAAAACGTCGGCGCGCGCCACGATCTGCGCATCGGCACCTTCGGCCACATGGGCGACGGCAACCTGCACCCGACCTTCCTGACCGATGAGACGAATCACGCCGAGATGGAGCGGGTGGAACTGGCGATGAAGGAGATCTTCGACTTCGCGATTTCGGTCGGCGGGACGATCACCGGCGAGCACGGCGTCGGGCTGGCGAAGAAGAAGTTCCTGCCCGGCGCGATCGGGGAAGGGAGCCTGGGGTTGATGCGGCTGCTCAAGAAGACGTTTGATCCGAAGGGGATTCTGAATCCGGGGAAGATTTTCGATTGAGAGAGCGCGGGAAGTTCTGCTCGTCGACCTTCGCGAGGTGCGGTAGAGTTCACTCATGGCGCACGACAACTATCCGATCCCAGGAGTGCCGGTGTGGCAGAACCCAAACCGCATGAGTGGGGCTCTTTGCTTTGCGCACACGCGCGTGCCGGTGGTGACGCTGTTTGAACATCTCGAAGGCGGCATTCCCCTCGACGAGTTCCTCGATGCCTTCGAGGGCGTGACGAGAGAGCAGGCGATTGCCGTGCTGCAGTACGCAAAGACCGGGCTATTACGGGCAGCCGCGTGAAAGTGCTGCTGGATCACTGCGTGCCGCGGCCGCTGCTGAAGCACCTTCAAGGTTTCGACGTGAAAACGGCGCGCGCGATGCGCTGGGACGAACTCGACAATGGATTTTTGATTGCCCAAGCCGAAGCCGCGTTTGATGTGATGATCACGGCGGATCAGAACATTCGGTATCAGCAAACCCTGGCGTCGCGAAAACTCGCACTAATCATCTTGCCGACGAACTACACGCCAACCGTCATCGCGCTGATCCCGCAGATTCGCGCGGCGTTGGAGGTAATTCAACCCGGCGGCTGGATCGAGATCGCGATGCCGTGAAACGAAAGATGCGCAGTCGCAAGCCAAGAGAGAGCCGGAACCCACACGATGGAAGTATGCTCGAGGACTTCCTTCGAGAGGAAGGTATCTTGGCCGGAGTGAAGAAGGCCGCGATTAAGCGTGCTGGCGACCTCGCGGAAACATCACCCCAATCCCCACCACCAGCGCCACGCCCGCGAGCAGATACGCGATCCCCGTGAGCGAAAGCAGGCGATCGATCCCAAGCGTCTTTTTCCACAGGCCGCCGAACAGCGTCGCCACGCCGGACATCATCCCGCCGCAGAGGTTGAGCACCCCGACGGCGGAGGCGCGCGTGTCGATGGGGACCATCTCAAAGGCGGCGGGGAAGATGTTGCCCATGAGGAGGCCGCTGAAGAGCCCGAAGCCGGCGGCGGCGACGCGGGTCATGGTGAGGGTGTCGCTGTTGCCGAGCAGATGCAGGCAGGGCGCGCAGAGCAGGAGACTGGCGGTCAGGAGCCAGAGGCGCGCGGCTTTGGTGCGGCGGTAGAGCACGTCCGCGAGGATGCCGCCGCCGATCATGCCGATGAGCGTGGCACCCTGCAGGAAGACGGTGGCGTTGAACGCGGCGTCGCCCTGGTTGAGCGAAAACTTGTCGTGGAGAAACGAGGGGAGCCAGCCGTAGAGCAGCCAGAGGCCGAAGACAAAGACGGGGAAGATGACGCACAGCAGCAGGAAGCCGGGCACTTTGATCAGCGCTTGAATCGCGAGGCCCGCGCCTGGTTTCGCCGGCGCGACGGCTTCCTCCTGCACCGTGCGCAAGAAGAGAAAATACGGCGCGGCGTAGAGCACGCCCACGCCGCCGAGGATGAAGAACGCCTCGCGCCAGCGCCCGAGGTCCGCCATCCGGCCGCCGAACCAGCTGCCCGCGACCGTGCCGGCGATTTGCGCGGTGGTCAGCGCGGCGATGGCGCGCGAGCGCAGCTCCGGCGGATGCGCGTTCGCGGTCAGCGCGATGGCGGCCGCCATGTAGAGCGACTCCGCGATCCCCATCGAGGCGCGGAGCACGAGCAACATCGTCGCGGAGGCGGCGAAGCCGGTGGCCACGGTGACGATGCTCCAGACGACGAGGCTCAACACGACGAGCAGGCGCTTGGAATAACGGTCCCCGAGCTGGCCGGCGATGGGGCAGCCGAAAGCATAGACCCACAGGAAGCAGGCGCCGATCAGGCCGAGCTGTTGGTCGGTCATCCCGAGGTCCGTGCGAAAGGCGGGGAACATCGAGAACGCCGCCTGGCGATCACAGTAGTTCAGGAAGTACGCGACCCACATGAAGGCCACCAGCAGCGCGGCCTTTTGTTTCTCGGCTGGAAGCCGGGCGCTCACGCGTGGAGGACGTGGCGCGCGGTGACCTGTTTCGCGATCACCGCCACGCAGTCGCCCTGCTGCGTGAGGCACGGCGCGCGCATGCAGATGAGGTGGCCGGCGGTCTGCGCGACGACGGACTCGGGCGCGCGGTCCGGGCGCTCGAGATGGTGGATGAAGCCGATGGTCGTGCCGGGCTTCACCTTGGTGCCCAGATCGAGCGCGATCTCGAAGATGCCCGACTCCGGCGCGAGCAGGTAATCCTCGCGCCGCAGCGCTTGCGTGAGGATGATCGGCGGCAGGCCGAGGCTCGCGCGCGTCTGCGCGCGGCCCTTCAGCGTGCCGACGTGGATGAGCACGTTGCGCAGCCCGCTCTGCGTGATGCGATGCACGCGCGCGGGGATCGCCTCGCTGCCGCCCATCTCGGTCGTCACCACGAGCTTCCCCTGGTTTTCCGCCTCGACGGGGAGCAGGCCCGTGCCGGCGATATCCGCGTAGAGAAAGGCGAAATCGCTGTTCCAGGCGAGCATGGCGGCGAACATCCGCGCGCGCTGCTCGCGATCCGCCACGAGGTGCATCGTCGAGCATGGGACGAAATCCATGCTGCGTCCGCCGGAGTGGATATCAATGACGACGTCGCTCATTGGAAAGAGCACGGTCGTGAGGTAATGCGCAATCTGGCTGGTCACCGCGCCCTCGGCCTGGCCGGGGAAGGCGCGGTTCATGTTCAGGCCGTCGAGCGACGAGAGGCGCGTCGCGGTACGGGCAGCCGGCAGGTTGAGCGACGGGATGAGGATGAGGCGGCCGTTGACCTGCGCCGGCTGCAATTCGCGCGCGAGCTTCATCGCCGCGATCTGCCCCTGGTACTCGTCGCCGTGGTTCCCGCCGAGCACGAGCACCGTCGGCCCCGCGCCGCGGGCGATGATGGTGATCGGCACCATGACGTTCGCCCAGCCGCCGAGGTTGTGGGAGTACGGGACCTGGAGGAAGCCCTGCTGTTTGCCGGGCTGGTGGAAATCGAGTTGGGTGATGACCATGAGGGGCTAGGGCGAGGATTGCGCGGTTGTGAGCGCCGCCGCAGGCGGCATGGCCCGGGGAGCGC
>DASYIS010000286.1:0-7135 GCA_035997375.1 Chthoniobacteraceae bacterium | reverse complement strand
CCGACACGCCGAATCGAGAGGCTGCTTCCGAAAACCGCGCGTTGGCTCCTGAACGCGATTCCCGAAATTCCCGAAATTCACCGCCCACCGGCGAGAGCCGATGAATCCAATTCCGAGAATGGAACGGAATTGACCACGGATTACACCGATGGGCACGGATTCCGGCCACCGCCCATTGGGTGAATCTCCGATCTTGCGCAAGTGCCTCTGGATCCGTGCCCATCCGCGATATCCGTGGTCCCTCTTCCGCTTTTCAGGATGAAACCAACATCGTGCAATCCTTCCCGAAATCGCCTTCGGGGTTCGACAGGCTCACCCCCTTCGGCTCCGCCACGCTCTGCGTTGCCGCCGGCACCAGCTCCACGCCGGCGCGCCGGGCCGTGGTTGCGCAAATTTCGCCAACTTGCTCCTGAAAACCATGCAAATCCGTTCGGAAAGTCCGGAAACTCGCCGGCTCGCCGCGGCGACGAGGGTGATAAGGATTCCGCTCAACGCCGCGATGAGTTGCTTGCGAGTCACCCAGCGCGGAGCCGCCAACCAAGAACGCCCGGGAGGGGTCCACGAAAGACACGAGGCGGCGCTGCCGCAACCGTTTGATGAGTCGCCGCCTGCAACTTCCTTTGCGTTCTCTGTGATCTCTGCGGTTCCTCCCCGCAGTCTATCAACCACAAAGAACGCAAAGAACGCAAAGAACGCAGAGCGGGCGACTCGCCGTCCGAAAACTTCTTGTTCAAAGTCAGAGAAATCGACCCGTGGCATTACGAAAGGCCCGAAATTGAAATCACCGCGAACCGGCGCTTCATTACGCCTCCGTTTTCGTATTTTTCGTGTGTTTCGTGGACAAGCGAAGCGCCCCGCCCCGCTCGCTCAGCGGCAGGCGGCGGTCGCTTCGCTCATCGCATTGCGGATGGCCGCGAAGGTGAACGGCTTGCGCACGACCACGTCGACCTGCCGCGGCTCGGCCACGAAGTCGCGCTTCGGGTCGACGTACCCGGTGATCATCACGACGGGCATGTGCGGGTCGCTCTGCTTCACCGCCGCCGCCAGCTCGTCGCCGCTCATCCCCGGCATCGCGCGATCCGTCAGCACCATGTCCCACTTGGACTGGTGGAACGTCTCCAGCGCCTCCGCTCCGTTGCACGCGGTCGCGATCTCGTGCCCCTCCTCGCGCAGGAAGTCGGAAAGGACCATGCGCACCGAGGGCTCGTCGTCGACGACGAGGATTCGCATCGGGTTGGGATTGGAGAGTGCATCCATAGGCTTTCTCAGTATTCGCAAGCGCCGGGGAAAGCGGAGGCGGAAGTTGAGGCGAGGGAAATATTGTCGGTTGTGGCACAAATGTGAGCCGCATTTGTGCGAAGGGGTATTTGAGAAACCGGAAAATCTTGTGTGAATTGGAGCATTCGACTGCTCGACGAACGAAGGAATTGCCGCTACCGTCACGTTACACCCATGCAGCTCGGAGACAAACGCATCCTCATCTTCATCGTCGCCTACAACGCCGAGAAGACCATCGACTCCGTGCTCGATCGCATCCCGCCGGAGCTGCACAACCGCAACGTCGAGGTGTTGATCATCGACGATTCCTCGAAGGATCGTACCTTCCAGGCCGGCCTCCGCCGGGAGGATCGCCAGGGCGATTTCCGCATCACCACGCTGCGCACGCCGATCAACCAGGGGTACGGCGGCAACCAGAAGCTGGGGTACCACTACGCGATCGAAAACGGCTTCGACGTGGTGGCGCTGCTCCACGGCGACGGCCAGTACGCGCCGGAGAAGCTGCCGATGCTCATCGAGCCCTTCCTCGTCGACAACGCCGACGTCGTCTTCGGCTCGCGGATGATCAACAAGCAGGACGCGCGCGCCGGCGGCATGCCGCTCTACAAGTGGGTCGGCAACCAGGTGCTCACCACCTTCCAGAACTGGATGCTCGGCACGCAGCTCAGCGAGTTCCACTCCGGCTACCGGCTCTACTCCACGCGCGCGCTCAAGCGCATCCCCTTTGAGCGGAACTCGAACGATTTCCACTTCGATACCGACATCATCGTGCAACTCCACATGGCGGGGGTGCAGATCAAGGAGCTGCCGATCCCGACCTTTTACGGCGACGAGATCTGCCACGTGAATGGGATGAAATACGCGTGGGACGTCTTTCGCACGATGGTCCGCGCGAAGCTGCACGACCATAACCTGATGTACGATCGCAAGTTCGACGTCGGCCAGGTGGAGCTGACGTACGACCTGAAGCTCGGCATGCCGTCGTCGCACACCTTCGCGATCTCGGCCGTGGAGCCGGGCGCCACGGTGCTCGATATCGGCTGCGGCCAGGGGTACGTCTCGACCGAGCTCGCGCGCACGGCGAAGAAGGTCGTGGGGGTCGATCAATACGTGCGGCAGTCGAGCGATCCGCGCGTGGAGTTCAAGGTCTGGGACATCGACACGGGGCTCTTCCCGGTGGCCGTCCAGGACTTCGACCAGATCTTCATCCTCGACGTGATCGAGCATCTGCATGACCCGGAGGTCTTCATGGAGCAACTGCGCGACGCCAGCGTCACGCGCCGGCCGGAGCTGATCATGACCACCGGCAACGTCGCGTTCTTCATCACGCGCTTCATGCTGTTCTTCGGGAACTTCAACTACGGGCGCAAAGGCATCCTCGATCGCACCCACACGCGGCTCTTCACCTTCGCCTCCTTCCGCGAGTTGATGGCGCAGACCGGTTACACGATCCTCGAGATGAAGGGCGTGCCCGCGCCGTTCGCGAAGGCGCTCGGCCACAACGCCCTCAGCAAGTTCCTGGCGAGTCTGAACACCTTCCTCATCGCCCTCCTGCCGGGGCTCTTCTCGTACCAGATGTTCGTCCGTGCCCGCGCCCTGCCGACGGTGAAGAACCTCCTCTCGGAGACCATCACCACGAGCGAGAAGCTGCGGCAGGCGGAGCTGGCGGCGGTGGGGTAGGAAGGAAGGGCGAGCGGCCGTTGCTCCCCGTCCCGCCTGTGCCAGGAACTTCCCATGCCCGGCGACATCGTCACCATCCGCGAGCTCTCGAAGCTCTATCGCCAGGGCGAGATCCAAGTCACCGCGCTGCACAACGTCTCGCTCACGATCGCGACCGGCGAGTTCCTCGCGCTGATGGGGCCTTCGGGCTCGGGGAAGTCGACGCTGCTCCACATCATCGCCGGGATCGACCGCCCGACCTCCGGCGAATGCACGGTCCAGGGTGTCCCCGTGACGCGGCTCGATGAAAGCGCGCTCGCGGACTGGCGCAACCAAAACGTCGGCTTCGTGTTCCAGACCTTCAATTTGATCCCGGTGCTCACGGCGGCGGAAAACGTCGAGCTGCCGCTGCTCCTGATGGACATCCCGGGCCGCCGCCGGCGCGAGCTGGCGCTCAATGCGCTCGCGCTGGTCGGGCTGGACGACCGCGCGCTTCACCTGCCGCGGCAGCTTTCCGGCGGGCAGGAGCAGCGGGTCGCGATCGCGCGGGCGCTCGTCACCGACCCGAAGCTCATCGTGGCCGACGAGCCGACGGGCAACCTCGATCACCAGTCGGCGGAGGACGTGCTCAACATCCTCCAGACGCTCAGCCGGCAGGCCGGCAAGACGGTCATCATGGTGACGCACGATCCGCGCGCGGCGGCGTACGGTTCGCGCAGCATTCACCTGGAAAAAGGAGAGCTGCTGCCGTGACGCTCGCCGGCTTCATCGCGAAAAATGCCCTCCGCAACAAGCGCCGGGCCTCGCTCTCCGTGCTCAGCGTGGCGGTCAGCGTGTTTCTCTTTGTCACGCTCCAGACGCTGTTGCATGAGTTCACGGTGCCGCCGGAGGACATTGGCGCCTCGCTCCGCATCGCGGTCCGCAGCCGGGTCTCGATCACCGAGTCGCTGCCGATGCGGCAGCGTGAGACCATCGAGAAGATTCCGGGAGTCGATGCCGTCATGCCGTTCACTTGGTTCGGCGGGAAGTTCAAGGACGACACCGGCGTCGGCTTCGGGCAGTTCGGGATCGACCCGAGCAAGATGATGCGGATCTTCGGCGAGGCCAAAATCCCGAAGGAGCAGACCGCCGCCTGGATCGCCGACCGCACCTCGTGCATCATCGGCAAGGACACCGCCGAGCGCTATCACTTGCAGGTCGGGCAAAAGATCACGCTCATCGGCGTCCTCTACCCGTGCGACCTCGAGCTGAAAATTGCCGGCATCTACAGCGGCACGCTCGACGACCGCAACTGCTGGTTTCACATGAAGTACCTGGACGAGGCGCTCGGCAACCGGGGCCAGGTCAGCACGTGGTGGCTGCGTGCGGAGTCGGCGGAAACGGCGCCGCGGGTCATCGAGCAAATCGAGAAGGCCTTTGCGAATACCGCCGACCCCGTGCGCGCGGAGACGGAGCGCGCGTTCCAGATGTCGTTCGTCTCGATGTGGGGGAACATCAAGATCCTCATCGGCTCCATCTGCGCCGCGGTCGTGATGACCCTGCTGCTGGTCAGCGCGAGCACGATGAGCATGGCGATCCGCGAGCGTTTCCGCGAGCTGGCCGTGCTGAAGGCGCTCGGCTTCCGGCAGCACGAGCTCTTCTCGTTCATCCTCGCGGAAAGCTTCGGGCTCGCGATGCTGGGCGCGTTCCTCGGCGCCGGCTCGGCCTGGACGATCGCCAACTCGCTGAACGTCCCCAAGGCGACCCGCGGCATGTTCATCACCTTCGACGTGACCCCGCAAATCCTCGGCTCCGCCTTCGCCATCGCCGCCGGCATCGGCATCGCCGCCAGCGTGGCGCCCGCGCTGGCCGTGTGGCGGACCAGCGTGGTGCAAGGGCTGAAGACGCTCGACTGACACGCGCATCTCCTCTGCCTTCCGTCTTTACACCGCCTGGAGCGCGGCGATCAGCTCATTGAGCTTCGTCACGATCGCCTGCACGTCGGCCTGGCTCGGCGGCTCGCTCACCGTCAGGCTGAGGTGTGAGTTTCTCCCTGCGCGCGCGGCGATTTCAACTCCACGGGCGGGGAGCGCATCGTCCCGGCAGGCGTCTCCTCCTCCCGCGCAGTCGTCCCGCGAGCGAGCGGCGCGCGCCGCCCCGAACCCCCGCGCGGCTCCGGACCCCGCAGCCCTGCCCCGCCCAAAAACCCGTCAAGCGTCGCCCGCGCCCCCGATCGTACTGCGGACCGCCCGCGCCGCGTCATGGCCGATGCACCCTGGTGATTCCCATCTCCCGCGTCGGTCAACTCCGCCCGCCCTGGCCCTGCCCAGTACCGGGGAGCGGAAGCCCGCACCGCAACCCTGCACTGCCCCCAACCGGCCCGGAGCAGCCGACCACGCAACCTTGCGTGGCCCGCATCTCCTGCCGGGAAGCCCGCATCTCCTGACGAAAAGTTCACCACCCGACTGCATCGCCCGCATCCGGGCTCGGGCGGCGTGTCGCCGGGCAGGAGATCCCGACTTCCGCGGAGAGGAAGCCCATCACCGACTCGCTCCATCGACCGCCGGGAAGAGGAACCTCATCGCCCCTCCGAGGAAGTGGATCCCCCGGAAGAGGACGCTCGCAACCGGTGCGGAGATGCCCGCATCCCCTGAGGGGAAGTCGACATCCCCACCCCGGAATCGGACAAATCCCTCTCGTTTCTGCGAAAACCGAGGGCGAAACGGCGGTCGCTGGTCAAAAAGCGACAAAGCGCCCCTACTCCTCGCCCCTCTGCCGGCCGAACCCCGCATCCGGCAGGCTGGCGGTCGGCTGGCCGTCGGGACCGTTCACCACCACGACTCCGCCCGTCAGATCGTGCGTGAGGTAGACCGAGGGCTTCCCGGTGGGCCCGTTCACAACGATCAAGCCGCCGCCTGTGCGGCCGGCGGAAGAGATGGTGACGGTCGGCTTCATGTCGGGGTTCACCGCCATCAGGCAGCCCGAGTCCTCCGTGCCGTGCAGGGTGATGCGCGAATGGCCGTCATCGTGCACGATGCTGACCGAGCCCGAATCGCCGTCCCCGGCCTTGATCAGCGCGCGCGGCCGGCCGTTGTCGAGCGCCGCCACCAAAGCCGCGGCCAGTGGCCGGGTGGGCCTCCAGCAGCACCGCCTGCTTCAGCTCCCCCGTGTAGAGGGTCACGGTCGGCACATCCTTCTCCACGCTCAGAACCACGCGCCCCTTCTCCTGGCTGTCCCACAGCGAAACGAACGGCCCCTCTTCACTGCCGCCCATGAACATCTGCGTCTTCTGCGGGTCATGGGGATTTTGAAACAGCACCACTCCGCAGCGCAGGTTCATATTGACCGGCTCCCCCGTCCCCTCGTCCACCTCGATGGTGACGAAGCGTAGCACCGCATTCAACTGCTTGCGCATCGTGGCGACTTCCTGGCGAAGGTGGGCGAGCTCGGCTTCAGGGGTCATGGGGTAGAGGGTAGCGGGTGGTCGGGAAAATGGCGAGTGCTCGGCAAACGGTCGAATTCAATCACTCCGGAAACCGCTCGCGTTAGGAAGAGCTCACACGCTACACACGATGTCGCCAACCCGCTCGCCTTCCGTATTTCCCTAAACCTCACCCTCGCCGCGAAGGAAAAAAGCCGGCGAGAGGATCACCTCACCGCTGGTCGATGCTGATCGAGCCACATATGATTGCGAAGACTGTGTGCGTCCCGTCGATTGTGCATAATTGACTAACAGCAAAATCTGAATCAAACAAATGGCGAACCCCAAACATTCCGCAATATTGCGCAATGGTGTCGCAGCATGGAACGGTTGGCGCCGCGCGACCAAAGAGATCCCTGATCTCTCCGAAAGCTACCTCAGCGGCGCAAAGCTTGAACGCGCGGATTTCCGCGATACGAATCTCAGCGGTGCCCTTCTTGAAGGTGCGGATCTCCGCTACGCGAATCTGCGCGACGCGAACGTCAGCCGTGCATATCTCAAAGACGCCCTTTTCATCGGTGCGAAGCTCCTGCGTGCAAACGTCTGCGGTGTGAATCTGAGCGGCGCGAACCTTACTGATGCGATCCTATGTCAGGCCCAATTGCAACATGCGGTTCTGCGGGATGCGTGGCTTGGGGGCAGCAAATTACAGGGTGCACTCTTGGATGGTGCGGTTTTCGACGATGCAGATCTTTCCAAGGCGGACCTAAGCGGTGCCAGCCTTAAGGGAGCAAAACT
>DASYIS010000285.1:0-10456 GCA_035997375.1 Chthoniobacteraceae bacterium | reverse complement strand
TCCATCTCCGAGGCGTTGGGAAAGAACCAGTGGGTGCCTTTCGCCGCCAAGGCGCGGACCGGCAGCGCCTCGTCGGGCGCGGCGATGGTGAAAGTCGCGCGCGAAAGCTCGCCCCAAGGACCGGGCTTGGCGAGCTCGCCGACGGCCGGCCGCGACCGTAGACACGGCGCTTGCCGATGCGCCATGAACTGACTGACGCCGGCTCCCGCGGCCGCGCCCGCCAGCAGCACTGCGGCGAGCACAAAGCTGCGCCGGCGCAGAAGATTAAATGGAAATGTCTGGGGCATGAAGCGCCTGTAATGTTGAAAAATTGCCTCGGAAAACCCGCTGGCCAGGGACAGCGCGCGCCCGGATTTTTCGAGGGAAGGACTGGTACCGTGTTTAACGCCCCGCGCAACCGATCATTAGAAAAGTTCGCTTCCTTGAAGCTTGGCCGGCGAGGGCCATGGGTGTACGCTGCGCGCCCCTCTATGACCTCCTCCCGCCGTCAGTTCCTCCGCTCATCCGTCCTCGGCCTCGGCGCGCTCGGCGCCCTCTCCCCCAACAGCCCCGCCGCGGAGAAGCCGGCGGTGAAGTCCCAATCCTTCGTCACCGGCCGCTCAACGTTCCGGCTCGGCACCATCACGTACAACATCGGCAAGGACTGGGACGTGCCAACGTTGATCAAGAATTGCACGGAGGCGAAGTACGAAGGCGTCGAGCTGCGCACCGGCCACAAGCACGGGGTCGAAGTGGCGCTGAGCAAGGACGAGCGCGCCGAGGTGAAGAAGCGCTTCGCCGATTCGCCCGTGCTGCTCTGGAGCCTCGGCAGCGCGTTCGATTTTCACACGCCCGACCAGGCGAAGCTGCGCAAGGACATCGACGCGACGAAGGAGTACATCACGCTCGCGCACGACGTCGGCGCGACCGGCGTAAAAGTGCGGCCCAACGCCCTGCCCAAGGAAGTGCCGGAGGAAAAGACGCTCGAGCAGATCGGCCTCGCCCTGCGCGAGCTCGGGGAATTCGGCGCCGGCCTCGGCCAGCAGATCCGGCTGGAAATCCACGGCACCGAAACGCAGCACGTGCCGCGCTGCAAGAAGATCATCGACTTCGCCAACCACCCGAATGTCGGGTTCACCTGGAACTCGAACCAGACGGACTTGGAGGACGGCGGGTTTGACGCGAACTTCGACTCGGTGAAGAACAAGATTTTCACGGTGCATCTGCGCGATCTCTATCTGGAGGAATACCCCTTCCGCCGCTTGTTCGCGGGGCTGAAAGGATGCGGCTTCACCGGCTTCACCTTCGCCGAGATCCCCGACAGCCCCGATCCGGTGCGGATCATGAAGTACTTTCGGTCGCTGTGGCTGGCGTATCAGGACCTTCTTTGAAGGAAGCTCCAAGCATCAGGCACCAAGGGCCAAATAAGTTCCAAGGACAAGGGTCAAAGATCCAAACAGCGCGTCCGCCTCAGACGTTTGGTCTTTGTGATTTGGAGCTTATTTGACCCTTGGTCCCTGTGATTTGGAATTTCCCGCCGCGAAGCTTCACGTCCGCAAGCCACCCAAGCGCCGCCCCGGCGGCCAGCGTTTCTGCACGCGCACGCCGTCGATCTTCCACGAGCCCTCCTCGTGGATGAAGCTGTAAAAACATGGCACGACTTCGCCCTCCGGCAGAAAGAAATAAACGGGCACGACCGCGCACTGTCCATCCCACTGCACCGCGCCGAACTCGATCCGCTCGGCATAGCGCACGGGCGGGTAATCCGAGTGGATGAGGTCCGTGAAGGCCTCGATGTTGAAGCGCTCCTGGAAGCCCATCGAGACCTGCTGGTAGGCGCCGGCGTAGTCGTCCGCGCGAAAGGCCGCGACCTGGTGCCAGATGACGTCGAAGAGCTCCGTCGGCTTCGTGAGATTCCGCGCCCGCAGCCGATGGACCTGCAAGCCGGCACACGCGAGGCAAAGCAAAAACAGCGACGCGAGGAAGGCGAGTTTCGTCCGGCGGCTCATGGGGGGAATGGTAGCGCTACGTCTTCTGGGCAGCGTCGATCTTACGGATGTAATCGAAGGCGTACAACCCCGAAGAATGGCCGTCGCCCCACGTCGGCTGCATGGCGTACCCGCCGACGATGTGCCAGCGCTTCATCTCGAAGCTCTCGTCGGTGTACTGCCCCTCCGGCCGCACCACGTAACCGAGCACATCCGGTTCCCCGCCGCACGCCGCGCACGGGCACGAGCGCCGAAACAGCTCCAGTTCCATGAACGTCTCCGTGCCGTCGTTCCAAGCGATCGCGATTTCGTTGCCGATCACCTGGATGTTGTTGGGGAAGATGCGCTGGGTCATGTGGGAAAAACGACGCGGTCGTAGACATCGCGCAGCGGAAGTTTGATTCCCAGCACGCCAAAGTCGGCCACCGCGTCGAGGCCACTGAAGCGCCATTGCTGCCAGCCACTCTCCGTGCGCCGCTCCACGAGTAATTCAGGCGTTAGCTGTTCGACACGCACGTACGCCTCAAGACTCGCCACCTGGCGATACGCCATGAGCTTTTCCCTCGCATCGATGCCCTTGGTGCTCTCCGACGTAATCTCGACGATCAACGATGGCCGCTCCCGATAGTCTTTTCCATGCTCCGTGGGATCACACGCGACCATCCCGTCCGGATAATAGAAATAGGAGAGCTTCGCGAGATCGACCTTCAGCTTCATGTCCGCACCAAAGTATTCGCACGGGCCACCCAGCAAGTGGTTGCCTAAGATGCGGTTCAGATTCGAAGCGATCCGGTTGTGCGACTCGCTGGCGCCGGCCATCTCATAGACGAAGCCTCCCAAGTACTCGCGCTTGCGAGGCGCGAACTCCTCCGTCGCGAGGTACTCTTCCACCGTCATGAATGGAGTGATTTCGGCAAGCGCGCTCATGAGCACAACGTAGTGGAAGGAGGGCCGACGGCAAGTTTGACCGTCAGCGGCTCAGACGCGGGGACGGGAGTGAAAGGCGACGGTTCCGGACGAGTCATACGGGAAAAACGATGTCTTCGTACACCCTGCTCAGGGGCAGCGCGAGGCCGCTGTAGCCGAGGTCCACGACCCTTTCCAGCCCGTGGATTCGCGTCAACTTCCAGCCTCGCGTCGTTCGCACTTCGATGACGACCTCGGGCCGGTGCTGCTCGATTCTTGCGTACGCCTGCACGCTGGGCAGCCGATGATAGGTGTCGCGCTTTTCTCGTTCGTCAATCGCTCGCGTGCTTTCGGAAATCACCTCGAACACGACCGCAGGCCTTTCGCAAAATCGGTCGTCCGCGTCGGTTGGATCACACACCACCATGCCGTCGGGATAGTAGAAATACTCGGCTCCGACAACGGAGAAGTTCAACTTCACCTCCGGCCCATGAAAGCGGCACTTCATCCCACGTAGCACCTCCCGCAACGCGAGTCTCACGTTGCCGACGATCGTGTCGTGGGTGCGGCTCGCGCCACCCATTTCGTAGACGATTCCGCCGAGGTACTCCCGCTTGGTGAGCACATGCTCTTCCGACGCGAGGTATTCCTCGACGGAAAGGAGTTCGTCGTGTGCCTCAATGGCGCTCATGGGTTCAAGGTAGCCACACGCACCGCAGGAGCAAGAGCGGTCTCGCTCACTTCCGCCCCCCAAACAGCGCCGTCCCCACGCGCACCAGCGTGGCCCCCTCCTCCACCGCCACCTCGTAGTCGCCGCTCATCCCCATCGAGAGCGCGGGCAAACCCACCGCGAATTCCCGCTCCAGCGCGTCGCGCAGCTCGCGCAGTTGCGCGAAATGACGGCGCGAATCCTCGGCCTCGGGCGGCGGCGGCACGGTCATCAGTCCCTCGATTTCCAGTCGCGGCAGCGCGAGGAGCGCTTCCATCTCGCGGCGCAGCGCGTCGGGCGTGAAGCCGTGTTTGCTCGCTTCGCCGGCGACATTGACCTCCAGCAGGATGCGCGGGCGCAGACCGAGCTCCGCCGCCACGCGGTCGACGTCGCGCGCGAGCTCCAGAGAGTCGACGCTCTCGATCAGCTCGAAGAGCGGCAGCGCCTGGCGGACCTTGTTTTTCTGCAAATGCCCGATGAAGTGCCAGCGGGCGGCCCCGGACGCTTCGCTCATCTTGACCCGCGCCTCCTGGACCCGGCTTTCGCCGAAAAGCGTCTGCCCCGCCGCCACGGCTTCCGCGATTGCCTCGGGCGGATGCCCTTTCGAGACGGCGACCAGCTCCGCCGCCCCCGGTGGGCGCCCGCTGCGTGATTCCGCCGCGGCGATTCCCGCCCGCACGGCCGTCCAGCGATCCTCAAACGCGCTCATAAGTTAAGTAGTTGGGGCTTGTCATTTGCGATTAGATGAGCTTATTCATATCAGTAACCGGTGACCCATGTATATCGACACCTTCAAAGTGTTTTCGGATCTAGCCGAAACCGGCAGTTTTTCCAAGGCCGCAGCCTTGAATGAGATCACGCAGAGCGCGGTCAGCCAGCAGATTCGCGCGCTGGAGACGCGGTACAAGGTCACGCTGGTCGAGCGCGGCCGGCGGAGCCTGGAGCTGACGCCGGAGGGGCTGGTCTTCCTCTCCGCGAGCAAGGAGATCCTCAACGTCTACAACCACCTCGGCGATCGCCTGCACGAACTGCGGGACGTGGTCGCCGGCGAGCTGCGTTTGGCCTCCATCTACTCCATCGGCCTCCATGAGCTGCCGCCGGTGCTGAAGCGCTATCGCCAGCAGCACGCGGATGTCGAGGTGCACGTGGAATACCGGCGCTCCACGCAGGTCTACGCCGAGGTCGTCGCGGGCGAGGTCGACCTCGGGCTCGTCGCCTACCCCACGCGCCGCAGCGGTTTGCAGATCGATATTTTCAGCCAGGACGACCTCGTCCTCATCTGCCATCCGTCGCATCCGCTCGCGAAGCGCAAATCCATCGATCTCATCCATCTCAACGGCGAAAAGCTGATCTCCTTCGAGCCCGACCTGCCGACGCGCAAGGTGATCGACCGCCACCTGCGCGACCACAACGTGCAGATCGAACACGCGATGGAATTCGACAACATCGAGACCGTGAAGCGCGCGGTGGAAATCGAGAGCGGCGTCTCGATCGTCCCGCAGCACACCGTGCGGCAGGAAGTCGAGAGCGGCGTCCTCGCCGCGGTGAAAATCGAGAGCCCGAAAATGGTGCGCCCGCTCGGCGTCATCGCGCGCCGCGGCCGGCCCCGCTCGCCCGCGCACAAGGCGTTTCTGGCCGCGCTGGGGATCAATCCCGCGGCGGTGGTGCCGGAGGCCGGCGAAGGCTTGGAAACCGGGGAGTAGCAGATCGCTTTATGGCCCCAAAACTCCTCATGTGGCTTGCCTGGACCGGCTTCGCGCTCATCGCGCTCATGACGGCGGTTTTCATCCCGGCATCGTTCGGGACATACAACACCTTCGACGGGCGTTTCGGCGTGTACGGCGTCAGCTTGCTGTTGCTGCCCATCGTCGTGGGCGGCGGCCTGCGGTACTTGCTGGCGCGGATGCGGCAGGTCTGGCTCATGCAGATCCCATTTTTCCTGGGCGTGCTGTCCGCATTTTTCGCCGGCCAGTTCGGCCTCTACATGCTCCCGGCGTTTCTCCTCCTGTTCCAAATTCTGTCCGCGATCCTGTTCCTCCTCTACCTGCCGCTCTTCGTGAAGTTCCCGCCGCGCAGCGTGGTGCCGCCTTTGCCGGGAGCCTGAAGCCCCTGCGCAAATTTCCGCACCCTCCCGCGCCGCCGCTGCGGCTTATTGCGCAGAGCCGCCGACCCCGCGCGCAACGTTTTCCTTCGTAATCCCTCGCGTTTTCGCAAAAACCCCCATGAAGTACGAAACCTGCTAAAGGGCGCGCAAGTGATCCTCCAAAATTACACTCCCGAAGCCCTCTTCGACGAGATCGTCTCCGCCGACGGCGAGGTCCGTCCCTACTACCGACCCGTGGCCGAGCGGTTTCAGGGCATGACGGCCGAAGAGCTCGAGCAGAAGGTCAAGAGCATCGAGCTCCTGTTTCTCAAGCAGGGCATCACTTTCACCGTCTACGGCGACGAGAGTGGCACCGAGCGCGTCTTTCCGTTCGACCCCATCCCGCGCGTCATTCCCGCCGACGAGTGGGAGACGATCGAGAACGGCCTCATCCAGCGCATCACGGCGCTGAATCTCTTTCTCTACGACATCTACCACGAGCAGAAGATCGTCAAAGACGGCATCATCCCGCTGGAGATTGTCACCAGCGCGGCGCACTTCCGGCCGGAGTTCGTCGGGTTCAATGTCCCACGCGATCTCTACATCCACATTTGCGGCACCGACCTCATCCGCGATCGCGACGGCCGCTATCTCGTGCTCGAGGACAACGGCCGCTGCCCCTCCGGCGTCTCGTACGTCCTGGAAAATCGCGCCGCCATGAAACGCGTCTTCCCGCAGCTCTTCGAGAACGTCGGCGTCCGCTCGGTCGATACTTATCCCGCGGATTTGCTGAGCACGCTCTGCTACATCGCCCCGCGGCAGAAGCCGAATCCCGTCTGCGTGCTGCTGACGCCCGGCGTCTTCAACAGCGCCTATTTCGAGCACTCGTTTCTCGCCCGGCAGATGAGCATCGAGATCGTCGAAGGGCGCGACCTCGTGGTGCTCGACGGCTTCGTCTACATGCGGACCACGCAGGGGCTCAAGCAGGTCGACGTCATCTATCGCCGCATCGACGACGACTTCCTCGACCCCACGGTCTTCCGCAAGGATTCGATGCTCGGCGTGCCGGGTCTGGTCGAGGCGACGCGGCGCGGCAATGTCGCGCTCGCCAATGCGATCGGCACCGGCGTGGCCGACGACAAGGTGACGTACGCGTACGTGCCCGAGATGATCAAATACTACCTCGGCCAGGATCCGCTCCTCGACCAGGTGCCGACCTACCTCGCGTGGCGCGAGAGCGATCGCAAGTACATCCTCGAGCATCTCCCCGAGCTCGTCGTGAAAGCGGCCAACGAAAGCGGCGGCTACGGCATGCTCATCGGGCCCAAGGCGAGCAAGGCCGAGATCGCGAAATTCAAGGACCTCGTGACCGCCGAGCCGCGCAACTACATCGCGCAACCGGTCGTTTACTTCTCGCAACATCCGACGCTCTGCGAGGGCAACAAGATGGAGGGCCGGCACATCGACCTGCGCCCGTTCGTCCTTTGCGGCGAGCGGACGAAAGTGCTCCCCGGCGGCCTCACGCGCGTTGCGCTGAAGAAGGGCTCCATCGTCGTCAATTCCTCACAGGGCGGCGGGAGCAAGGACACCTGGGTCCTGCACAACTGACGCTTTTTTTCCCGATCAATCCATGCTTTCGAGAGTCGCCGATCACCTCTGCTGGATGGCCCGCTACGTGGAGCGCGCCGAGAATCTCGCCCGCCTCATGCTCGTGCAAACTGAGCTGCTGCTCGACGCCGCCACGGTCGGCGACAGTCTGGAAAACACCTGGTCGCCCGTGCTTACCGCCACGGCGATGGAGGAGCTTTTTGCCGAGCAATACCCCAACCCCAAACAGGGTTCGGTCACGTATTTCCTGACGCTCGACGAGGAAAATCCCGGCTCCATCTGGTCGTGCGTCAGCGAGGCGCGGGAAAACGCGCGGACCGTGCGCGACCAGATTTCCGAGGCGATGTGGGCGGGCCTGAACGACATGTTCCTCTTCTTCGGCTCGAAATCCGCCCGCTCGTTGTTCGAGCGCTCGCCGCAAGCCTTTTACGAGCGCGTCATTCATACGTCGCTCCATTTCGACGGCATCACCGCCGCCACGCTGCCGCGCACCGAGGGGTGGCATTTCATCCAGCTCGGCCGGTACCTGGAGCGCGCGGACAAGACGAGCCGCTTCGTCGACATCGCAACTCACGTTCCGGACGGCGAACGCAACGCCGCGCTCGAGTCGATTCGCTGGGGCGCCATCCTGCGCTCGTGCAGCGCGTACGCGACGGCGCGCCGGCTCTTCGGCGGCGAGCTGACCCTGGAGCACGTCATCGAACTCCTCATCTTCTCGACCGAGTTCCCGCGCTCCGTCCGTTTCTGCGTCCGCAGCGCCGACAACCTCCTCCACCGCATCTCCTCGACCCCGACCGGCCAGTACTCGAACGAGGCGGAGAAAGTGCTCGGCTCGCTGCTCGCGAAGCTGAACTTCTCCGGCGTGCAGGATGTGCTCGCCCGCGGCTTGCACGATTACATCGACGATTTGCAGGTGATGCTGAACCTCGCCGGCCAGGCGATTTTCAACGCTTACGTGCATGTGCCGCAGGAGGTCAACCGGGTCGTCATGCACCGTTCGGGCTTCAACGAAGCCGGCTACTTCGCCCAGCAACAACAGCAGCAGCAGTAATGACGAATGACGAATGACGAATGACGAAATGGCCGCGACCTGATTATTCGTCATTCCGTCATTCGTCATTCGTCATTCCCACGGCCGGCCCATGAAACTACGCGTCCATCATCGCACGGAGTATCTCTATTCCGAGCCGGTCCACCACAATGCGAACGAGATTCGCATGCAGCCGCTGCACAACGAATGGCAGCAGCGGCGCTTCCACGTCGTGCGCGTGGTGCCGATCGCGCGGCTGAGGCGGCTCTCCGATTTCCACGCGAACGGCGCCTGCCATTTCGAGGTCGAGGAAGCGCACGGCCGGCTGCTGATCGAAGTCGAGAGCGTGGTCGACACCAGCAACCGCTACGTCAACGGCCGCCCCCTCGGCGCGCCGCTAAGCACCTTGGAGGAGTGCGCGCGGCGCGACGAGTCGCACATGTTTTTGCAGGACAGCCGCTACGTCATCGTCACGCCCGAGATCTGGCGCGCCGCCGTCGACACGCGCGGGGCCGACGATTGTGTCTACACCGTGGCGGAGAATCTCATGCGCTTCGTGCATCGGCGCTGCAGCTACATCCCCGGCATCACGACGGTGCACACCACGTCCGAGCAATTCTTCCTCGACTCGCGCGGCGTCTGCCAGGACTACGCGCACCTCATGCTCGCGCTCTGCCGCTCGCTCCGCATCCCGGCCCGCTACGTCAGCGGCTATCTGTACGACTCCACGCATCGCGAGATGCGCGGCGCGCAGGCGTCCCACGCCTGGTGCGAAGTTTACATCCCGGGCCACGACTGGTACGCACTCGACCCGACGAACAACCGCCTCGTCGACGACTACTACATCGCCGTCGCCACCGGCCGCGACTACGACGACGTGGCGCCGGTCAAGGGGAGCTTCTACGGCGGCGGCAGCCGGCAGTTGACCGTCGTCGTGCAGGTGGACGAAGCGTAGGCGGAAAGTAATCAGTAAGCAGTGGGGCAGTAATCAGGAACAGGATCGAGCGTCGTTCGGGAGTCCCTTCGCGAAGTGCAGGACTGATTACTGCCCCACTGATTACTGATTACTTCCGCCTCCCTACTGCATGTCGATCTTGAACGACAGCAGCCGCCAGTCGGTCTGCTCGTAGGCGTACTTTTGCAGGAAGTGGACCGCCTTGGGCGAGGTCGGGAAATAGCCGCTCAATGTCACATCGCCGTTGTCCGCGGAGCGCGTGGTCTGGTTGACGCTCGGCTCCACCTGCGCCAGCGACGCCAGGTCTTCCGGGATGTCGAAGAACCGCCCGAAAGCTTCGTTCAGCTTCTCCGTCGTGTAGAGCTCGCGGCGCGACGGCGCGAGCGTGCTGCGAAAGTAGCTCATGTTGCGCGTCTGCACCGAGGCCGCGAAATCCTGCATCGCGCGCTTCACCAGCGCCACCTGCTCCTGGCGGTCCGGCAACAGCGGAGCCATCGGTTGCGGCAGGCCGCCGGTGAAGGGCCGGCGGATCGCGTAGAGCTTCCACCGCAGCTTTTCGCGCACGAAGAGCAGCGTCACCGGGACCACCGAGCCGCTCCGGCGCGTCACCGAGCCGGTCAGCTCGCCGTAGCCGTTCGCGGACTTGCAGCTCGTCCATTGCGTCGACTCCGGGTCGAACAGCTCGCCGTCCGCCAGGAGCTTTTTCAGCCAGATCACGCCGGTCTCCGACTGCAGCGGCGCGCTGAGGAAGGTGCGCGCCTGCGGCAGCTTCGCGTCGCCGATCGCGGCGAAAAAGCCATCCGCCGCGCGATTCATCTCGCGCGACAGATAGAAGACCGCCCCTCCGATCACCAGCGCCACGACGATCATCGCCGTGATTAGCCCGCGGAGGAATGTGGTTCGTCCCATCGGCTTCGCAGAGTCTCAGAAGCCGCCGGGCTTGCAAGTCATCTGTCGCGACTAAACGAGCGGCGCGAAGACGAAGCCCACGCGCTGGCCGGTCACGTTGACCAGCTTCGTCGAGGAGAAGATGAAGCCGTCGATCGGCACCGCCGTGTCGGGCGCCGCCGTGGTGCCGGGCACGTTGTCGTAGGCCTTGTCGCGGTCCTGGTCGAACCCGATGAGATCGGCGGTGATATTCGAGACCTTCGAGGCGGCGGCGAAGAGCCCGGTGTTGATGTCCATCGCCGCGGCGATG
>DASYIS010000284.1:0-1714 GCA_035997375.1 Chthoniobacteraceae bacterium | reverse complement strand
CTGAATTCCGATCGCGTGGCTCGACCGAAAGTTGAACCACGAATGGATACGAATGAACACGAATTGCTGCCGATGCTCGGCTTTTCCATTCGTGTCGATTCGTGTTCATTCGTGGTTTTTAGCATCCGGGATATCAAGGGCGGCGCAGCCCCTTGGATAGTCAGCCCGGGCGCCTCGGAGACCGCCGCAACCGGCGAAAGCCGACCAGGATTCCCAACCCGCCGGCCATGGCCGCGAAGGCCGAGGGCTCGGGGACGGCGGTGCCGCTCAGGGAGACGCTGTCCACGTTCCAGAATTCGCCGATGTTGTCGTTGAAGGTCGCGATGCGGATGTCGATGCTCACGGCGGAGTCGGGGATCGTGACGAGGAACGTCCCGTAGTTGTTGGCACTGGTCCCGGATTGCGGCGCGGCGTGGGAAAACGGGGTGCCGGCGGCGGTCGTCGCAAAGAGGCTCGCGTTGAAACCCCAGCGGGCGTTGCTGTTGCCGGAGATCGTGATGTCCGGCGTGGTCGAGAACGCGGCTCCATTCAGGGCCACGAAGAGCTGCACATTATCCGCGGCGTCGCTGCCGTTCCCGGACGATGCCGAAGTCGAGGAAACGTGGAGGGTGAGTTGCACGCCGTCGAAGCCGGAGATATCGACGGGCGCGAAGTCTGCGAACCCCGTGCCCAGGTTGGTCTGAAACGAATGGGTTCCCTCCAGGACACGTTGCAAGGGCGGAAAGTCGGCGGACCCGACGTCGGTGGTGACGACTCCCGCGGAGCCGGAGATGGCTTCCCCGGTCCAGGTATCGCTCCCTTCGAAGCCGGCAAAGGCGATCGAGTCGGCGTGGCTCTCGACGGCCGAAAGCAGGAGCAGCCCGGCGGCGATGAGTGAAGGGCGGCACAAGAGGTCTCGCATGAAGTGGTGAGTTGGATTCCGATTCACCGCTGAGGGACAGTGACCCGTTGGGAAGGCGGGCGCCACGACTCAACGGCCTCCGAGTGCACCCGTCATGCGACGTTCCCGTCACGATCCCGCGCTCACTATGCCGGGACGGTCACGGCCGGCGTGACCCTCTCGCCGCACTAAGCGCTTGGCGGCGGCGGGGCACGCTTCTAGCGTCGGGTGCCTTGATGAATACCGCGCCGCGCCCTCTTGTCGCCCCGGCACTCGCGCTCGCGGTGCTGCTCGCGACGGCCTTGCTGGCGTGGTGGCCGCTGCTCGGGGCACGGCCGGCGCTCGCGGACGACTACCTGTTTGGGCCGATCGCCAAGGGCGGCGTGGCGCCTTACTGGCACATCTATGGCATCTGGCGGATCGCGGGGCATCCGGTGCCGTTTTGGGTGCGCGATCTCATTCCGCATGGGGATCGGGCGCTGGCGCTGCTGGCGCATCTCGGGGCGGTGACGCTGTTTTACGCGCTGCTGCGGAGGCTGGTCGCGAGCGAGCCGCTGCAGCTCGCGGCGGCGCTCGTGTTCGCCACGATGCCGTTCGGGTTCCAGGCGCTGACCTGGAACTCGGCGCTGACCTTTGCGATGTCGACGATCTGGACGCTCGCGGCGCTTTTCGTGACGCTGCGGCCCGTGGAGCGGCTCGCCGCCGGCGTGAAGATGGGGCTCGCCGCGGGCGCTCTGAGTTTTCTGGCGCTCTCGGCCAATGAGGCGTCGCTCGTGCTCATCGCGTGGGTGGCGGCGTACCAGGTGGCGCGCGGCGGGCTGGGGAAAGAGGCGC
>DASYIS010000283.1:0-5283 GCA_035997375.1 Chthoniobacteraceae bacterium | reverse complement strand
TTCGGTGGACATTTTCTTGGAGGGAATCGAGCACCCGAACATGGATGTTCGCTTTACGGCGATGTCAGAAATGAAGGCGCGTCCATTTTCGCGCGAGGACCGAGCCGTCTTCTGGCGAGAGGTTCTGAAAGGCGAGGAAGTGTGGAATTATCCTAGGGATGATAGTGCCGGACGAATCGCGCAAATGCGAGCCGAGTGGATGATGCAGGCGGAGTTCACGAAGCTTTTGGGCTTCGAAGTCAGGTTTGGGGGGCCGCTAACGTCTCAAGATCGATCTCGATGGGCAACTCGTCTTGATAAGGAACTTTTGGCCCCCCCTGGCCCAAGAACCGCCCGGTCTTTTCTGTCAGATAACGGGCGGCTACTTTGTGTCGTCGTACTTATCCTCGCGTGTAGTGTATTCATTGTCCTTATGTGGAGGCTTCAAAGGCGGGATGGCCGAGAGGGAGGAAGCAGATAGGCCGAGAGGATTAGATCCTCGGCCATGAGAGAGCAGCGACGAGAGCTGCTCCCTCCTTCTCGAAATCCGGCGGTTTCAGAGAACCGGCAAGGGGTCGAGAACCGGCAAGGGGTCAGTGCTAACTATCGACACTCTTCCTTCCGCAGCCAAAGAGCACCGGTATTGGAGCAGCGTCGAAAACAAGCGCGTGGCTCGCGGACACATGGTGCAGCGGCACGTGCTTTATCTCGGCGAAATCAGCGGGAGCCAGCAGGAGGGCTTTACCGTTCTGGAGATCGCGGCGAATGGAAGTGATCATCGCGCTCGCTCAAAGCGTAGGGAAGCGGCACCAATCATGCACGCTTGAGAAATGTCCAATGCCAGGGATTTTGGCCGGGCGATGGCGGCTCGTGATCGATGAGATCAACGCCACCGCCGTGGAGGCAAGAAGCCTGAGGTGCCGGATCGGCGCCGAAAGGGTAGGGCGCGGCCGACCTCCCGGCAGTCGATTACGAGCAAGAGCATGATTGCGAACTTCGCGCCCCGCCCTACACCATCTCCAGCCCCTTCATCGTCCCGGTCCCGCTCGCGAACTTGTCCATCGGCAAGCCGATGCGCTGGAGCAGGGAGACGTAGAGGTTGCCGAGGTTGTAGTTGTTCTTGGTGTCGAACGCGACGTGCTGGCCGTGCTTGAATCCGCCGCCGGCGACGAGCACGGGCAGGTTGGTGTTCGAGTGGGAGTTGGCGCTGCCCATGTTCGTGCCGAAGACGCACGAGGTGCGGTCGAGGAGCGAGATGCCTTGCTCCTTGCTGTTCTTCAGGCCGGTCAGGAAATCCGCGACGGCCGCGAACTGCGCGCCTTCGATCGTCTTCAACTGCTCGATCTTGTCGGGCTGCTGGCCGTGATGTGTCAGCGGATGCGTCGATGACTTGATGCCCGGCAGCTTCGGCGTGATCGAGGTCGTGCTGAAGGCGACGGTGATGATGCGGGTCGAGTCGGTCTCAAGCGCGAGCTGCGTCATCGCGAGCAGCGTCTTCGAGTTGAGGGAGAGGTCGTTGGAGTCGGCGATCTCCGGGGGCGCGGGTACGGCGACCTTCGGCTTTGGCTGACTGAGCCAGCCCTCGGTCGCGGCGAGCGCTTTTTCCAGGTCGCGCACGGCGGTGGCGTATTGCTCCAGGCGGTCGCGGTCGGAGGCAGTAACGGTTTGTTGCAGCGCCTTGTACTGCGCGCGGAGGCCGTCGAGCAAGCTGCGGTCCTGCTGCAGCCGGCGCGCGGCGGCGGCCTTGCCGGCGGGGGTTTCCTCGACGAAGAGTTTGTTGTAGAGCTTCAACGGGCTGACGAGCGGCGGAATCATCGAGCCGCTGCGCGTCCAGGAAAGGCTCAGGTTTTCCGTCCCGATCATCAGCGTGAGCGACGGGAAACGCGTGGCGCTGCCGAGCTGTTCCGCCATCACCTGGTCGATCGAAACGCTGTTGCGAAACGAGCCGCGGCTCGCGCCCGGGGCGCCGGTGAGGAAGCTCTTCTCGGAGGCATGCCCGCCATCGACGCCAGGGTACGAGACGCCGGAGAAGACGGTCATGTCCGCGCGATGGTCCTTCAGGAAATCGAGATAGTAGGTCGACTCGTAGTCGCGGCCTTCCTTCGTCGGGAAAAAGTAGTCCGGCAGGATCCCCATGTTCGTCATCATGCCGACGAAGCGGCGCGGCGGCTCCGGCGCGGCGGCAGCGTGGCCGAGCCGCGGCATCATGCTCTCGAGAAAGGGCAGCGCGAGCGTGGCGCCGGCGCCGCGGAGAAAGGTGCGGCGGGAGAGGGGAGTGCGGAGAGCGATGTTCATGGTGGAAAATGACGAATGACGAATGACGAATGACGAATGACGAATGACGAAAAGCCTACCTGGCAAACAGCGGACTCTGCGCCGTCTCGAGCAAGAGTGTACGCACTCCGTACTTTGTCGACTTCGAGCGGGCGAGGATATTTTCGACCTCCGCGCGATCGGCGAAGCTCACTGGCGCGCCGGTGGCATAGGTGACGAGCTGGCCGACGAAGGCGCGCGCCAGTCCTTCTTCATTCGCCGCCAGCATGTTCTGGAGCTCCGCGATGTTCTTGAACGGCCGGCCGTCCGGCAGCTCGCCGGTGCAGTCGACGGGCTTCCCGTTTTCGTAGCCGATCCCGCGGCCGTGCACGATCTTCCGGGGCAGGCGCGGGCCGATGAAATTCGGGTCGTCGAGCGCGCGGTAGTAATCCCGCGGCGCGCCAATGACGTCAAAGCTCTCGAGCGCGAAACCGTACGGGTCCATCTTCAGGTGGCACGAGGCGCAGGTGGCGTTGTTCTTGTGCTTTTCGAGTTGCTCGCGGACGGTCGTGGTGCCACGCGTGTCCGGCTCGATCACGCCGGTGCCGGGCGGCGGCGGGGTCGGGACGATCCCGAGGATCTTTTCCATAATGAACGCACCGCGCGTCACCGGTGAGGTCGTGGTGCCGTTGGCGGAGATTTTCAAGACGCTCCCCTGGGTCAGGAAAGGGCCGCGCACACTGCCCGGCGGGAGGACCACGCGGTGAATGTCGTTCCCGGAAATGCCGGTGAGGCCGTAGTCCTCGGCCAGCGTTTCATTCAGCATGCCGAAGTCGGATTTGACGAAATGCGACACGCCGAGGTCGGCGTTCAGCAGCTCGGCGAAATAGGCGCGCGTCTCGCCGAGCATCGACTCCTGGAGCAGCGGCGTGAATTCCGGGTAGAGGACCTTGTCCGGCTGCGTGGCGTCGATCTCGCGTAGGCGCAGCCATTGGCCCGTGAAGTCTTCCACGAAACGCGCCGCGCGCTTGTCGAGGAGCATCCGCTGCGTCTGCGCGCGCATGACCTCCGGCTTCGCGAGCTCGCCTTTCTCCGCGAGCGTGAGCAGCTCCTCATCCGGCGGGCCGGACCACAGGAAATAGCTCAGCCGCGACGCGAGCGAGCAGGCGCCGGCGTTGCGCAGCAGAAGGAAATCCGGCGAGTTGAGCGCGAGCCGATAGGCGGCTTTCAGCGCGTCCTGGAACGGCTCGCCCGCCGCGATCTGCGCCGCGAACACCGCTTGGTACAGCGCGACCTCTTGCTCGGCCACCGGGCGCCGGAACGCGCGGCGCAGGAATGACGTGAGGAGCCGTTGCGCGTCCTTCTCCGGGTCCTTGCTCACGACATGCAAGAACGGCCGATTCCCGCCGGCTTCCTTGTGCTGAACCGGCTTCGTCTCGCCGCAATCCTTCGTCCATTTCTCGACCGGCAGATTGCCGAAAAGCGAGGTCTGGCTGGCCGGCGGCCAGACGGGATGGATCGGACCTTCGATGTCGATCCACTCGACGGCCACGCCGGGCGCGGGGTTGATCGGCCCGATGACGTGCTTGCGCGGCCCGTACGCGTAATCGCGCAGGCGCTCGCACGATTCGGGCGTCCACATGATGCCCTCGTTGCTCTGATCGAGCCAGACGGTGATCTCGCCGACGCCGGGCCGGTTCGGCGGCAGGTCGACCAGACCAAGATTCAGCGCCTGCGTGAAGACGCCAAACGCGACCGCGCCGTGCTTCTGCGTCGGCCCCGGCTTCAGCCCATCCCAGGCGAAACTGTAGCCGCTGATGCGGATGCGGTAGAAGCCGCCGGTCTTCGGCGAAAAGCGCCCCGTGCCGTAGCGAAAATCCGCGTCCCCGTGCCGAAAGACTCCGACCGCCGTCGCTTTCGGCTCGTCATCGACAATGTTCGGGTAGGTGGAGACAAACGTCTCGTCGCGCAGCAACCCGATGAGCCCGATCGCCTCCGCCTGCTTGGACAACTGGGCGATGCTGTGGTCCTCCTGCGGCCGCCAGTGATACGTGTTCATCGTCGGCTGCTCGATCGTCGCCGGCGTCGCCGCCAGCAGCGCGGAATCGACGGCGGAGAGATAGGAGTCCAGGTGCACGAACGAAAAATCGAGCGCCTCCGGCCCGCGATCGAAGCCATGCGACTTCCCATCGGCCGGAAGGCTCACCTGCACGCGCAGCCCTGGCAGACCGAGCAGATCGCGTAACGTGTTCTCGAACTCGACCCGGCTCAGCCGGCGCACGCCGACGCGCACATCCCTGGTCTGCCGCTCGCGATCCGCCGCGGTGAGCTCGGCATTCAGCCAACTCGTGATCGTGTCGAGATCGCCCTGCGGCGGCCGCGCTTTCTTCTTCGGCGGCATCTCGCCCGCGCGGATGCGGTCATGCACCTTCAGCCAAGTGTCGAACTGCGCCGGATCGCGAAACCGCGTTCCCAGCTTCTCCAAGTTGAGCCCGCCCTTCTTCGTCTCCGCGTCGTGGCATTCCAGGCAATGGTCTTCCAAGGACGCCTGGACGCTTTTCGGCAACGCCGTGCCTTCGGCCCAGAGTGCCGGCGGGCACAAGGCGAGGGCGAGAAGCAGTTCCTTCATTAGGCGGGTAAGCGTGAGGATGATTCGTGGGGGTGCGTGCTTCTTAGGGGGAACGTGACCAAGGGGCACGTAGGATAGCATAAGATCGGGAGAATGCGAGTTCGGCGACCGGTACCAGCCCGGCGACCGGTACCAGCTTGCTATCGAGCACCTTTGTCCTATTCTTCAGGCATGATTGAGCAGTTTCCAGCCTTGCAGAAGCTAAGCGTGGAAGAGAAGTGGCTCTTGGCCAACGAGCTTTGGAGTGAAGTCGAGGAGCGCCAGGAGGAGCTGCCGGTCAGCGAGGAAATCGTGGCCTTGGTGGAGCGGCGATTTGCAGAGTATGAGAAGGACCCGAGCACGGCGCTGACGCTGGAGGAGTTCAAGCAGCGCTATCGGCTTCCGTGAAGCAGCACGAGCTCGTCATCCTGCAAGGAGCTCAG
>DASYIS010000282.1:0-9645 GCA_035997375.1 Chthoniobacteraceae bacterium | reverse complement strand
GTAGCGCAAGCCTCCGGCTTGCCGTATCGCAAGCGTCCCGCTTGCCTTCCCAGCGCCACGGGAACGTTCGCCGCTCCAGAGTCGATCCGAAGCTGGCGCGGCAAAGGAACGCCCCGCGGTGCGACGGGTCTGGCAAGCGGGACGCTTGCGGTACGGCAAGCCGGAGGCTTGCGCTACGGCCTGCCGGGCCACCGCATCCGGCTCTGCCGGGTTGGGAAGATGAAGAGAATGCGTGGGGCCGCGCCCTTTCGAGGCTTCCCACCCCACTCCTCCACTGCTAAATCCTTCTCGCTCACTCTATGAGCAACGAGCGCCGCAAACCGTATCCTTTCGACCAGATCGAAGCCAAATGGCAGCGCCTGTGGGAGGAGCGTCAGACCTTTCATGCGCCGAATCCCGGCGAGGCCGGCTTCGATCCCGCGCAGCCGAAGTACTTCGCGCTCGACATGTTCCCCTACCCCAGCGGCGCGGGGCTGCACGTCGGGCATCCGGAAGGGTACATCGCGACCGACATCGTGGCGCGGTACAAGCGGATGTGCGGCTTTAATGTGCTCCACCCGATGGGCTGGGACGCGTTTGGCCTGCCGGCGGAGCAGTACGCGATCAAGACCGGGCAGCACCCGGCGGTGACAACGGCGGCGAATGTGGCGAAGTTCAAGGCGCAGCTCGGGCGCGTCGGCCTGGCGTACGATTGGGCGCGCGAGGTCAACACGACGGACCCGAATTACTATCGCTGGACGCAGTGGATTTTCCTGCAGCTCTACGGCTCGTGGTACAATCCCGAGACGCGGCGCGCGGAGCCGATCGACACGTACGCCGGCGGGAATCCCGACAGCGTACGGCTCGCGTTCAGCAGCGAAGCGCCGGTGAACTGGTGCCCCGCGCTCGGGACGGTGCTCGCGAATGAAGAGGTGGTCGGCGGGCTGAGCGAGGTCGGCGGACATCCGGTCGAGCGCCGGCCGTTGCGGCAATGGATGCTGCGGATCACCGCGTATGCGGACCGCCTGGTCGAGGAGCTCGATGGCCTCGACTGGCCGGAGTCGATCAAGCTGTTGCAGCGCAACTGGGTCGGCCGGAGCGAGGGGGCGGAGGTGACGTTCGCGGCCGCCGGCTCCGTCGAGACGATCAAGGTTTTCACCACGCGGCCTGATACGCTGTACGGTGCCACGTACATGGTCCTCTCGCCCGAGCATCGGCTCGTCGATTTGCTCACCACGCCCGACCAGGCGGAAGCGGTGCGCGCCTACCGCGAGAGCGCGGCGCGCAAGAGCGACATGGAGCGGACCGAGCTCGCCAAGGAAAAGACCGGTGTCTTCACCGGCGCGTTCGCGGTCAATCCTGTGAACGCCGAGCGCATCCCGATCTGGATCGCCGATTACGTGCTCGCGGGCTACGGGACCGGCGCGATCATGGCCGTGCCGGCGCACGACGAGCGCGACTTCGAATTCGCGCGCAAATATTTCCTGCCGATCCGCGAAGTCGTCTCGCCCGAGCCGCGGCTCGGCCTGGGCGGGGAATCGCCGTGCTCCGCGGAGCCGCTGGAGCCGTTCGTCGGTGAGGGGTACGCCATTCACTCCGGCCCGCTCGACGGCCTGCCGACCGCGGAGGCGAAGGCCGAAATCACCGCGCGCCTCGAGAGGCTCGGCCTCGGCAAAGGGACGCGCAACTACAAGCTGCGCGACTGGCTTTTCTCGCGCCAGCGCTACTGGGGCGAGCCGTTCCCGATCGTCTGGGAGAATGGCCGGCACCGCGCGCTGGATGAGTCCGAGCTGCCGCTCACGCCGCCGGAGATGATCGACTTCAAGCCGACCGGCACGCCCGAGCCGCCGCTGAGCAAGGCGGAGGATTGGATCCGCTATTCCACGATCGAGACGCGCGAGACGAACACGATGCCGCAGTGGGCCGGCTCGTGCTGGTACTACCTCCGCTATTGCGACGCGCAGAACCGCGAGCGCTTCGTCGGCGAAGAGGCCGAGCGCTACTGGATGACCGGCCCCGCCGCCGCCGGCGCCCAGACTATGCGCGACAACGCGGACTTCGCGCTGAATGCGGAGGCCGTCGGCGCGGATGTCCCGGCGCCGCGCGCCGCCACGCGGCCGAAGATCGGCGGCGTCGACCTCTACGTCGGCGGCACCGAGCACGCCGTGCTCCACCTGCTCTACGCGCGGTTCTGGCACAAGGTGCTGTACGATCTCGGCCACGTCTCCACGCCGGAGCCGTTCCAGAAGCTGGTCAACCAGGGGATCATCCTCGGGGAAGACGGCCAGAAAATGTCGAAGTCCCGCGGCAACGTGGTGAACCCTGACGACGTCATCGAGGCGTGCGGCGCCGATGCGTTCCGCTGCTTCGAGATGTTCATGGGCCCGCTCGAGCAGATGAAGCCGTGGAGCACGCTCGGGGTCGAGGGGAGCTCGCGTTTCCTCGCCCGCGTCTGGCGTCTGGCGATGGAGGAGAACCAGGCCGGCGAGTGGGTCGTCGGCCCCGTCTCCGACAGCACGGAGCCGGATCGCGCCGCGCAGAAGGTCATCCACGCCACGATCAAGAAAGTGACCGAGGACATCGAGGCGCTCTCGTTCAATACGGCGATCGCGCAGATGATGGTCTTCGTGAACCATTTCACTGCGGTGACGCCGCGACCGGCGAGCGCGCTACGCATCCTGTTGCAGCTCCTGAATCCGATCGCCCCGCACCTGACCGAGGAGCTGTGGGAGCGGCTTGGCTTCGAGGAAAACGGCGCGCGCCCGCTGCCGAGCGAGCCGTGGCCGGCGTACGACCCGTCGCTGCTCATCGAGGACGAAGTGGAGCTCGCGGTGCAGGTCAACGGCAAGGTCCGCGACAAGCTCGTGGTCAAGCTCGACGCCACCCAGGAGACGATCATATCCACCGCACTCGCCGCACCGAAGGTCCAGGAATGGACCGCCGGCAAGCAGGTGAAGAAGGTCATCGTCGTGCCGGGCAAGCTGGTGAATATCGTGGTCGGATGACGCAAGGCTGCCTGTCCAATGAGAGCCATTCACCTTCTATCCTGCGCGGCCATGCTAATCACGGCCTGCGCGACGCACGCGCCCTCGGCCCACACTGCGGCGCGCACCGGAGGCGCGGCCGGCCCGATGCACTACGCTCCTCACCAGTCGGGCCAAATCACCTCGCTCTCCCGGACGGTCTACGATGAGGACGATTGGTCTTATATCGGCAGCTTCCATAGCGCGTTTTTCGCTGGCAAATCTCCGGACGTGATTCTCCATTTCGGCCCGCGTTGTATTGCGGACAACTACGACAGCAAAGCCGGTGAATTCAATGTATTCCTGCCGTCGAACGTCCAGCCGTTGATCGTCTCGACTGTGCGCTCCACGAATCGGAAGTTGAGCTTCTACTTCACAGCCAAAGGCATACATCCAACCGCTGACCAAACGAGCGCTTATCTGAAATGAATCAACACCGCGAAATACGCCGGCTCCTGTCTGATTGTCAGATTGTCTGACGGTCTTCCCCTTTCCCCCATGCCTCACTTCGAATTCACCCCGGCCGAGACGCGCATCCTCGGCTGCCTCCTGGAAAAGGAGCGGCTGGTGCCGGAGTCGTATCCGCTCTCGGTGAACTATCTCGCGACGGCTTGCAACCAGAGCACGAACCGCGAGCCGGTGATGTCGCTCAGCGAGCAGGAGATCGAGGCGGGCCTGACTTCGCTGCGCGAGAAGCGGCTGGCGACGATGATCCACTCCTCCGGCTCGCGCGTGCCGAAGTACCGCCACAATTTGCCCGATCACTACGAGCTCGCGCCGCGCGAGACGGCGCTGCTCTGCGTGCTGATGCTGCGCGGCCCGCAAACGCCCGGCGAGCTGCGCCAGCGCACGGAACGGATGGCGGCGTTCCCGAGCGTGGAGGAAGTCGAGGCGGCGCTGCGGGGGCTCGCGGCCGGCGATGAGCCGCTGGTCCGCATCCTGCCGGCGCGGCCGGGGCAGAAGGAAAGCCGCTGGGTGCAACTACTCTCGGGCGAGCCGGTCGATGCGCCGCCGGCCGATCCGTTGCACACGACGCCGCGGGCCTCGAAAACGGAGGCGCTGGAGACCGAGGTCGCCGCGCTGCGCGAAGACCTGCGGCAACTGCGCGAGGAGTTCGCGGCCTTTCGCAAACAATTCGAATGAACCGGAAACCGGAAATGAGATCCACGAAATACACGAAAGACACGAAAAAAGGGAAAGGCGGAATGGGCCAACGAATCACACGAATTGAAACGAATCAGGGAAATTCCGATTCGTTCCAATTCGCTTCATTCGTTGGCCAAATTCCATTCCCTTCCGTCTTTTCGTGTCTTTCGTGTATTTCGTGGACCAACTAGATTGCCCCCAAGAGTAAAGCCAGATGCCCACCGCCCTCGCCATCGCCGCGCACCCGGATGACATCGAATTCGTGATGGCCGGCACGCTCCTGCTCCTCGCCGGTGCCGGCTGGGAAATCCACTACCTCAACCTCTCTTCCGGCAACCTCGGCAGCATGACGCACAAGCCGCGCAAGACCGCGCGCCTCCGCCGCGAGGAGGCGCGCACGGCGGCGCAGGTGCTCGGCGCGAAGTGGCATGCGCCCTTCTGCGACGACATCAAGATTTTCTACGACAAGCGCTCGCTCCGCAAACTCGGCGCGGTCGTGCGCGAGGTCGATCCGACGATCGTCCTGACGCACTCGCCGCAGGATTACATGGAGGATCACATGGCGACCGCGCGGCTCGCGGTGACGGCGACCTTCACGCGCGGGATGCCGAATTTTCGCACGGCCCCCGCGTGCAAACCCGCCGTCAACGCGGTCGCCGTCTACCACGCGAGCCCGCACGGTTTGCGCGACGGATTGCGCCGGCGCATCCTGCCCGGCGCATTCGTGAACACGACGACCGTCCAGGAGCAGAAGCGCGCCGCGCTCGCCTGTCACGCCTCGCAAAAGGAGTGGCTCGACGCGACCCAGGGGATGGACAGCTACCTCGCGGCGATGCACGATTTCTCGCTCGAAGTCGGCCGGCTGTCGGAGGATTTCCAGCACGCCGAAGGTTGGCGCCGGCACTCGCACCTCGGCTTCTCGCCGGTCGACAGCGACCCGCTCGCGGACGCGCTCGGGGCGAAGTACAAGCTGAACCATGAGTATGAGCGGGGGCTGGAGGAGGGAAGTAATCAGTGATCAGTTCGGAACGCAGTAATCAGTGTTCGAGAGCAGCGCCCTCGAACATCAACGGCGCGCTTGTCCCACTCACTGATTACTGAATTACTGATTACTGATTACTTCCCCTTATGCCTCGCAAACTCAGCGCCATCGCCCCCGATTGGTGGGATTACACCACGCTCCCGCTCGACCTCGTCAACGACGTGGCCCGCCTCACGCCCGGCGATGTCGAGCAGCTCGGCCGCCCCGGATTCGAGATCGTGATGCACGACACGCTCGAGGACTTTTACCTCGCCGAGGCGCTGGAATACATCACCGCCTGGCGGCAGAGCACGGCGGATAATCCGGTCGGCGTCTGCGGGCCGATCGGGCCGACGGAGCAGCTCCCGCTGGTCGCGCGGCTGGTCAATGAGCTCGGGCTGAAGCTGGGCTCCGCGCATTTTTGGGGGATGGACGAGTGGTTCGACGTGGAGAGCGGGCGCGAGGTGCCGCCGACGCATCCGCTCTCGTTCGAGCGCGCGGATCGCGAGCTCTGCTTCTCGCGCATTCGGCCCGAGCTGCGGATGCCCGATGCGAACCTCCATTTTCCGCAGGCGGAGAGCGCAGCCTTTCGCGCGACGTGGGGCGCCGGAGTGCGCTGCGCGGTCATGCAAGGCGGCCAGGGCGACGTGAAGCATTGGGCGTTCAACGATCCGCTGCCGCGCGCCGGCCGGTACGCCGACGCGCCGCCGACGGCGGAGGAGTTTCGCCGGCTCGCGACGCGCGTGGTCGACCTGCACCCGCTGACCATCGCCCAAAATGCGCGCACGAGCGGCGGCGGGAACATCTCGATGGTACCGACGAAGGCGATCACCGTCGGGCCCGTCGAGACGTGGCTCGCGGAGAAGGTCTCCATCTGGCACGCGGGCAACCACGACAACCCCTTCGGCCAGCGGCTGACCGCGTTCATGATCTCCAAAGGGCTGGTCGACACCTGCGTCCCGATGTCGCTCCTCGCGCAGCATCCCAACGTGCAGTTCCACTACTATCGCGGCGGGCTGGGGACGTGCGCGGTGGAGATGCATTGAAGCGGCGCCGGTTGACTTGGCGAACTCCCGAAGCGATGATGCGTCCATGAGCACGCTGGCCGAAATCGAAGCTGCCTTGCCCCGGCTTCCCGAACAAGAGTTGACGAGATTGGAGCAGACGATCCGAGACCTGAAACGGAGGCGCGACACGAGACCGCGCAAGAGTTTGCGTGACCGAGTACGAGTAAGCGCTGGGAAAATGCTCAAGCCTTTGGGGCCCGATGACGACATCCTCGGGGAAATGCTGGATGCCAAATTCGGTGACGGACCTATCGATACGCGGAAGCCGTCATGAATACCCCATCTGAATTCACCGCGGCCCAGCCGCGCCATTCACCCGAGGAACTCCCGGCGCTACGATCCGTCCGCGAAGAAGAGCGGACGAGAGATCGCCCTTCGCAAGAGAGCCTCCTGGAAATCGTGCCGGTCGACCTCGGGCCAATGCTCAAACCGTTCGGACCGGACGACGACATTTTTGGCGAGATGATCGATGCGAAGAGGTCTTGATACAGATTTCCTCGTGGCGGCGGAGATGGATGGGCATGCACGGCATGCAAAGGCTCTGGCCTGTGTGGATGCCATGATCGCGGACGGGGACACGTTCGCACTGACGCCAGGCGTTCTGTCAGAGTTTGTCCACGTGACGACTGACCCGAAACGTTTCGCCAAGCCGCTGCCGATCGCCACCGCAGTAAGCCTTGCCGAAGAGTGGTGGACATCCGCGGAAACGGAGCAACTGCACACCGATGAGATGGCGATGGATTGTTTCTTCCAGTGGCTGGAAACCTACCGGCTCGGCCGCAAACGCCTGCACGACACCATGTTCGCGGCCGTCCTTCACACCGCCGGGGTCAGGTACTTGCTGACGTTGAACCCCTCCGACTTTCGCGTCTTCGGTTGCTTCGAGTTTCATCCAGACTTCTCGTAGTCGGCCTCCCCGTCCTCGCGACTTCGCTCTGCGCGCCGCCCACCCACACTCCCGCGTGCATTCCGCTCGATCCGTGGTTTGTTGAACCTTAGTTTGTGTCGCTGGTCTGGCCGGGTTACTGCTCCAGAACCAATCCCCACGAATGTCATCGGCCGCTTCATCTTCCAAGGCGGACGCCGCGAGGAGCCTCCCCGCGGCGCTCCAGCGGCGTGCGGATGCGCTGCACCTGGAGCAGCGCGGGCTGCTCACGAAGCGCATCGACCACTCGTTTGCGCTGCTCATGGTCGTGCAGTACGGCGCGGGCATTTTGGCGGCGCTGGTCTTCGCGGCGCACGGGCCGGGGCTCGCGAGCAGCGCGGGGCGCGCGCACGTGCTGATGGCGGTGCTGCTCGGCGCGCTCTTCACCGCGCCGCCGGTGGCGCTCGCCTTTCTGCAACCCGGCGCCGTCTGGACGCGGCACACCGTGGCGGTCGGGCAGATGCTCATGTCGGGCCTGCTCATCCACATCTCCGGCGGGCGGATCGAGACGCACTTTCACATCTTCGGCTCGCTCGCGTTTCTCGCGTTCTATCGTGACTGGCGGGTGCTCATCACCGCCTCGGCCATCGTCGCGGCGGATCACTTCGTGCGCGGCGTTTTCTGGCCGGCCTCCATCTACGGCACGGCCGCGGCGGACGCGTGGCGCTGGCTGGAGGACACCGGCTGGGTGATCTTCGAGGACGCGTTTCTCATCCTCTCCATCCGCCACAGCCAGGTGCTCCTCGGGGACGTCGCGCTGCGGCGGGCGGAGCTCGAGCAGGCGCGCGATTCCGCCGAGCAGGCGAGCCGGGCGAAGGACGAGTTCCTGGCCGTCCTCTCGCACGAGTTGCGCACGCCGCTCACCCCGTCGCTCATGACCCTCGCGGCGCTCTGCGACAGCTCGCGAATCGACGAAGAGACGCGCGACGAGCTCTGCATGGTCCGGCGCAACGTCGAGCTTGAGGCGCGCCTGATCGACGACCTGCTCGACCTCACGCGCATCACCGCGGGCAAACTCCAGCTCACGTCCGGCAACGTCGATCTGCACGCGCTGCTGCGGCACATCCTGGAGACGTGCCGGCCGGAGTTTCGGCAAAAGCAGATCGCCGTCACGAAGCGGATGGAGGCGGCGAATTTCTGGTGCTACGGCGACAGCGCGCGCTTGCAGCAGGTCTTCTGGAACCTGGTGCGCAACGCGATCAAGTTCACGCCCGCGGGCGGCCGGCTCGAGGTGCGCACGCAGGATGCTGGCGATCGCATTCGCATCGATTTCGTCGACAGCGGCATCGGCATCGCGCCCGACGTGCTGCCAAAGATTTTCCAGCGCTTCGAGCAGGGCGGCACCGCGGTGACGAAGCAGTTCGGCGGCCTCGGGCTGGGCCTGTCGATCTGCCGGGCCATCGTCGAGCTGCATCGCGGGGTCATTCGCGCCGAGAGCCGCGGGCGCGGTTGGGGCTCCACTTTCACGATCGTGCTGCCGGCCAAGCGCGACGCGCCGGCGACGGTGCCGCCTTCGCAAACGCAGGTGCTCCGCGTTTCCGGCAAGCTGCCGCGGCGCGTGCTGCTGGTCGACGACCACGACGACACGCGCGAGACGCTGGCCAAGCTCCTCACGCGCTCCGGTTACGACGTGACGGGGGCGGGCACCGTCCAGGGCGCGCTCGACAAAGCTTCGACCGGCACCTTCGACATCCTCGTGAGCGACCTCGGCTTGCCGGACGGCCACGGCACCGACCTCATGCGCGCGCTGAAGGAGCAGTATCACCTCCCCGGCATCGCGTTCAGCGGCTACGGCATGCAGGACGACGTGGAGAAAAGCCTGGCCTCCGGCTTCAGCGCGCATCTCACCAAGCCGGTCGATTTCAAGAAGCTCAAGGAAGCAATGGGCGAGGCGCTGCACAACGCGCCGCGCGTCGCGGCGGTCGAGCGGTAGCAAGCCGCCGCACTTTACCATTGCCGCCATGCCGATGCGGGGCGTTCAATCGACCATATGGAAATCGCACGCCAACTCTCCGTGTTTCTCGCCAACAAGCCCGGCACTCTCGCGAAGGTCTGCGAAGAACTTGCGCGGCAGAAAATCAACATCTACGCCCTCTCGATTTCCGACACCTCGGATCACTCCGTCATCCGGCTCGTGGTGAGCGACACGCAGAAAGCGCTGCACCTCCTCGGCGAGCGCGGCGTGCTGGTGGTGGAGAACAAAGTGCTCCTGCTCGAGAATGCCAACACCCCCGGCACCCTCGCCGGCATCGCGCACCTGCTGGCGAAAGCGAAGATCAACATCGAGTACGCCTACCTCGCGAGCAGCCCCACGCACGAGACCGGCCTCGCGGTGTTGCGGGTGAGCGATACGAAGAAAGCGGTCAAGCTGTTGAACGGGCGGAAGAAAAAATGATGGCGTGACCGGGGGGACCGCGGAGTGGGGCCGCGCGGGCAGGCTTCGCATACTCGCTTGGCCCATGTGGGAACCTCAACGAGCCTTCA
>DASYIS010000281.1:0-16693 GCA_035997375.1 Chthoniobacteraceae bacterium | reverse complement strand
CTGATCGACTTCACTTGTGGCCGGATAAGGCGTTGGGTAGTGCCGGCGTGTTGAATCGAAGGTCAATGCCAAAGGAGCACGAACGCTGGCTGCAGAAGTGGTGGGAGCGCATCAGCGACTGGCCTGTGTAGCGGACAAACCCCACCGGTCCGAAACCGAGGCTGCCTCCTCCGCGGAGTGCGGCTGCAACCCGGTCGCCCCACGCGCATGAGCTTCCGCCGCTGTTGCCAGGCGCCGGCCGCGCCGGACGAGCGACCTCCATCGGCTGCGCTCCGCTGGTTTCGCCACGCCGTCAAGTGGGGTGTGCCGGGCGCGCTCTACGTGGTGATGCCAAAATGCCCGGCTTGCCTGGCCGGCTACGTGGCTCTGTTCTCGGGCGTGGGACTCTCCCTGTCGGAGGCGGCGCACTGGCGCATGCTCGCGCTGCTGCCGTGCGCCACCACCCTGGCGGCGTTCGCCGCCAAGCGCGTCTGGCTCCTCGCCGCGCAGCGGAGCGCCCTGCCGCAGAGTTCTCAAGCGAGGATAATCGCTGCGCCTCCCGACGTCCCGGCCGTGCTCTATCGGCCGAAGAACGGCCCTCGGGGCGGCGTGCCCGCCGGGCGCACCCCTCCGACCGTCGGCTTCGGCGTCGAGGGCGCAGTGGAGGCCGGCTTGGCCGCCGCCACGGCGGGCTGCACTTTGCGCACGGGCGCGTCGCTCTCCTTCTTCTCGGCCCTCTCCGACGACTTCGGCTTGGTCTTTTCGGAAATCGGCGGCAACGTCAGGTCGTTCTCGGCGAGGCGCTTGGCAGTCGATTCTTTCGCGTCCGCGAGGGCCATCTTGGCGGCGGCCGCGGTCATCGCCTCGCGGGCGGCGCGTTCTTCCACGGCGGTCTTGGCTTCCGCGAGCGCGAGCGCTTTGCGGCATTTCCCGATCTCGCTCTGGCCCGCGTCTTCCTTTCCTTCGGCGGGGATCGGCTTGCCCTCTTTCAGCAGGGCCAGCTCCGCCGCGCGCAGGCGGGTCCGCGCCTCCGCCTCCTCGCCACGGCGGGCGAGTGCGGTGAGCGATTTGCTCTGCGCGGCGCTGAGCGCGCGCAGGCCATCGATTTTCAAGCGCTCCGCACCCATCCGCACCTCGGCGAGGGCGAGCTCATGCTCCATCCGCCGGCTCTCCATCGCCAGCTTATTGATTTCTTCGTCGCTGTCGGTGATCAGCGCCGTCGTCGACTCGATCGTCTTCTGGACGTTCGCCGCATCGCGCTCCGTCTTCGCCTGGTCCTGCTGGATGCGCTCGATCTCGGTTTGCTTTACGGCGACCTGGCGGTCCAGCTCGCTCTTTTTCACCTCGTCGAGCAGGGCGCGGGCTTTTTCCGGCGGCGCGGGCGCGGCCCCTTCCGGGGTCGTCTCCGTGGTGACAAAGAGCGCCTCATCCTGGGTGGGAGCGGCCCACCCGAGCGACGCGGAGCAGAGACCGGCGGCCAGGCAGAACGCGAGCAAGCGAAGATTCGGCGACAGCATCATACGCGCGGGACGGTGGCAGACCGGCGCGGGCGGTAGCAAGCGCGTTTTCCACGCGGCGCGGCCTCAGTCGCCGCTGCGATCCTCCAGGATTTCCAGCGTCGCCCGCTCGCCGTGCTTTTCCGCCGCCGCGGAGAGCAGATTGCGGATCGCCACGATGGTCTGCCCGTGTTTGCCGATGACTTTTCCGATGTCGCTCTTGCGCACCTGGAGCTGGAAAAGCGTCTTCTTGGGGCTCTCATGTTTGGTGAGAACCATTTCCTCAGGATAATCGATGAGGTTTCGCAGCACAAAATCGAGGAACTCCTGCATCCCCCATGTTCGTAAGACCACCGGCGCGCGGCGTCAACCTGCACGTGAGAATTGCGGTGCGAAAGAGATGAGAAGAGCCACTGGCGCCTCTTGGCGCCGATCCGCTTTCAGCTTACCGAAGATCGACCAGCGCGTCGGCGATCGCCCTGGCCCACGCCTCGATGACCTCGGCCTTGCGCTGCCGCAGCATTGCGTCTTCCACGTCGCGGTTGTCCAGGAACTCGACCTCCAGCTGGCACGACGGAATGCGACGCGTGGCTTCATTCTGCGCCAGCTGATGGAACAAGTAGGAACCCGCGCCGCCGTGCAGCTCATGGTCATCGTGGAACGAAGCCACCGGCGTGGGGCGAAACTGCTGGCTCGCCACCTGGACGGCGCGCGCGAGCGACATTCCGAAATCGCGGTCGGCGGCGAAGTTTGCGTTGCGGCCCTCCTGCTGGACAACCGCGCGCGGCCCGCCGGCGCGCCCGGCGGCCGCATTGAAGTGGATCGAGACGAAACAAGACGCCGACTCGCGCGCGGCCACCGCGGCGCGCTCCGCAAAATCGCGGTTGACGTCCGTCGTCCGGGTGAGGACCACGCGCACCCGGCCGGCTTTGGCCGCGTCGCTCGCCTCGATCCGCGCCGCCACCGCCTTGGCGAGTTCCAAGGTCAGGTCCTTCTCCTTGAGCCGGCCGCTCGGCGAGGTCGCGTTATTGCTCGAGCTCCGCGTCTTCGCGGCATCCGTCCCCACATCGCGCGGCCCGCCGTGGCCGGGATCGATCACGATGACTTTCGACGGGCCATGACTGAACGCATCGACCGCGACGACGCTGTCACCGCCGAGAAAGAGAACGCAGGCAGACAAAAAGATCAGACGATGGAGCGACATTCGCAAAAGGGTTGCCGCCACTCAGCCGGAACCCTGTTCCACCTTTTCGAGTTCCGCGATCAGCTCCGGCACATTTTCCTGGATGACCTTCCAGCAAAGCTCGTGGTCGAGAATATCGTAGCCGTGAGCGAGGACATCGCGAAAGCCGGCGATTCGCGGCCATGGGATCGTTGGATGTTTGGCCCGAAACGCGGGGGTCAGGCGCTTGACGATCTCTCCGATCACCTCCAGGCAGCGAAAGGCCGCATCCTGCATCCAAGCCTCGGTGCTGAACTGTTCGTAAGTGGCCCCCTCGACATGGCCCTGTAGGCGCCGGGCATACGCCAGAATATCGCTGACGTATGCGCGATCAGACTTCATAGATGACCACGCTGTTTTCGAGAATCTCGCGGCGCCGGTATTCGTTCTGACTCTGCTCGACACTGCGCCGGGTGAGCACGTCGACCTTTCTTCCGAAAATCGCGGAAAGCTCCTCCGGAAGATCGGCGAAAAACTCCCAGCCCGGCAACCGATCCGGGGCAAAGGTCACCATCAAGTCGACGTCACTTCGCGCAGGATCGAAATCAGGCCGCAGGGCGGAACCAAACAGCTCCATCTTCACAATTCCCCACCGGCGGCATACGTCGGCGACGGCCTGATGAGGAACATGAAGCGCTGGTATGGCAGCCGGCATACCAATCGACCGTACGCGCCCACGAGCGTAGGCGCGAGCCCAACCTTCGCGCGTTGGATCATGGCCGCTTTGATTTCGGACCGGCCGGCTTGGCCACCTCCTTGGGTTTGAACAGGAATTCGAAGCTGAGGGAGGAGATATCGAGCCCCAGGTGGCGGTCTTCCAGCATCGCGCTTGCGGGCCGGCCGATGAAGTCCAGCCGCGCCCGCAAACCGTGGTCGTGGTCCCAGACCGTTCGGTCAAACGTTGTATCGGTCCACCGGGCGACACGGTTGCCGATCTCCAGCATCGGCTTGGCGCCTTTTTTGTACTTCTCCACCACGGCGTTCCCTCCCGGCGGCCCCATGATTGTGCTCGTCCCTTCCATTCGCTTCACGGTGGGAACGAGCAGCTTTCGCAGTTCGGGCCAGCATTCATAATAGCAACGCATGTCCAGGCTGAGGCCATGGAGCCGGGCATCAGGGACGTCCTCGCGAAGTTTGCGAATGCATTGCTGGAGGAGTCCATTTTCGCCGACAATTTCGGAGCTGACGAATGGATCCTGGTTGGCAGCCTCCATCGCCGCCCGGCGCTCGGTCCCCGTCCCCTTGGCATCCTCGGGCTCGACCCACACTCCGTGCAGCGACAAGGTCCACTCCCTCGGATCGACCAGCTTGTTGTCGGCGGTGTGGGAAGCGGTGAATCGAAACTTTCGCGTCTCGCCGGGCCACGTCGCGGTGTACTCACGTTCCTCACTCCAGGAACCGGCCTGAGTGCGAACAAACTCGATCTTCGCCTCCGAACAGAGTGCATCGGAGAAGGAACAAGCAAAATAAAGCGCGACCGCCAACGCGACGAAGCGAACACAGGTCCGGGCTTTCATCCTCTCCTTACAACGTCGCTGTCTGCACTCCGAAAGATGGCGCGGCAGCTATCATGTGTCGATCGTTGGTATGGACGACGGAGATTCCGTTGCCGGCCGCACAGCCATGTAGGCGGCATCGAGGTAGATCATCGTCCATCGCGCATCTCGGAGACGATCGCCGTCGAATCCTTGCCCCCGAAGCGGCGATGCATGATGGCCTCGTACTCTGGCAAAAGCTTCCGCCTGGCGAAAGGACTTCCCGCAGGACGGCTGGGCTCCGGCACGATTCGGGCGACCGGCCGGCCGTTATTCGTGAGCACGATTGGCTCTTGCTGAGTCGCCTGGCGCACCCAATGGGCGGTACGCGCGTGGAGTTCATCGAGGGATATCGCGGGCATCGGACGGAAAGATGGTCCATATGCTGCGTGGGCGCAATCTTCCAGATAGTTGGTCGAGGCGCCGTCGGGGCTGGAACGCGCACCCAAAAAAGGCCGCAGCCACTCGCGAGGAGCACTTGGGGCGTTTATTGCGCGAAGGACTTCGCCGGCGACTGAGCAAGCCTGGGAGCAGCGACCGGGTGCTTGCCGACATTGACGAACTCTTACGTCGAGCCGAGGACTGAAGGCCGCTTGCATTCCCCCGGCATCTTCCACAGCATGCCTGTTCTCCCGATGAAACGCTTCCTCTCTCTCCTCCTCGCCACGGCCGCCCTCGCTTCTTTCGCCACTGCGGCGGAGGCTCCGAAACCGCTCAAGATTCTCCTCATCACCGGCGGCTGCTGCCATGATTACGCCAAGCAAAAGGACATCCTGAAGGAGGGGCTGGAGAAGCGCGCCAATATCGAGGTGACGCAGGTCCACACCGATGACAAGAGCACGAAGCCGCCACTCGCGATTCTCGGCAACCCCGATTACGCCAAGGGCTACGACCTCGTCATCCACGACGAGTGCGCGGCCGACATCAAGGATCCGGCGACGGTCGAGGGTGTGCTGAAGCCGCACCGCGACGGCATCCCCGGCGTGAACCTCCACTGCGCGATGCACTGCTACCGTGTGGGCGATCCCGGCAAGCCGCAGACCGCCGGCACGCCGGAGGCGCTCTGGTTCGAGTATCTCGGGATCCAGTCGAGCCGCCACGGCGCGCAGCTCCCGATCGCCCTCTCGTTCGTCGACAAGGAGAGCGGGATCACGAAGGGGATGGCCGATTGGACGACGATCAACGAGGAGCTCTATAACAACATCCAGATTTTCCCGACCGCCCGTGCGCTCGCCAAGGGGAGCCAGACTTACAAGCAGAAAGACGGCACGGACAAGACGGACGAGTACGTCGTGGTGTGGACGAACACTTACGGCAAGACCCGCGTGTTCAGCACGACCATCGGCCACAACAATGTCACCGTCTCCGATGACAAGTACCTCGATCTCGTGACGCGCGGCGTCCTCTGGGCTTGCGACAAGCTGAAGGACGATGGGACGCCGAAGGACGGGTACGGCAAGAAGTAAGCTGCCCTGCTCGCGTTCCTAATCTTACTCTTGCTCCTACTCTTAATCCTCCGGAGCGTAGGAGCAGGAGTAGGATTAAGACCGGCCCTCCACCCCCTCCCCTTCGCCATGAAGCGTCTCACGTTCCTCGCATTCCTGCTCACCGTCACCCTGCCGGGCCTCGCCCAAAGCCCGGCCACCTCCGCCCCGCCGATCAAGGCGCTCATGGTCTGCGGCGGCTGCTGCCACGATTACACGGCGCAAAAGAAGATCCTCAGCGAGGGAATCAGCGCCCGCGCGAATGTCACCTGGACCATCGTGCAGGAGGGGATTCCCTCGCCCGGCGATGACGGCCGCAAGACGCGCGTCAGCATTTACGAAAAGCCGAACTGGTGGGCCGGCTACGACGTCATCGTGCATAACGAGTGCTTCGGCTACGTCGACGACAACGCCTTCGTGGAAGGGATCGCCGCCGCGCACAAGGCCGGCGTGCCGGGGCTGATGCTGCATTGCTCCAGCCACTCGTACCGGATGGCGACGACCGACGAATGGCGGATGGCGGTCGGCATCACCTCGCGCAGCCACGAGGCGAAGCGCGACCTCACGGTAAAGGTCATCAAGGCGGAGCACCCGGTGATGAAAGGCTTCCCCGCCGAGTGGCTCGACAAGGGCGACGAGCTCTACAAGAACGAAAAAGTGTGGCCCACCGCCACGCCGCTCGCGCAGGCCTACGGCCAGGACACGAAGCAGGACCATGTCTGCATCTGGCTGAACCAATACGGCAACGCGCGCATCTTCTCGACCACCCTCGGGCATTCAAACGAGACCATGAGCAGCGAAGAATACCTCGGCCTCCTGACGCGCGGGCTGCTCTGGGCGTGCGACAAGTTGAAGGACGACGGGACGCCGAAGGATGGGTGGGGGGTGAAATGACGAATGACGAATGACGAATGACGAATTCGACGGTCCCTTCGTCATTCGTCATTCCCTACTCCTCCGGCGCGATCCGGCCGACGATCCCCAGGCACCGCGTGATGAGCGCGGTCCAGCCGGTCTGGTGATTGGCGCCGAGGCCGCAGCCGACTTCGGCGTGGAAGTACTCGTGGAAGAGCACGTAGTCGCGCCAGTGCGGGTCCTTGGCGTAGCGGAAGTTGTCGCCGAAACAGGGGCGCTCGCCCTTGTCGTTCAAGGTGAAGATGGCGCAGAGGCGCTTCGCGATCTGGCCGGCGATCTGCGCGAGGTCGAGCAACTGGCCGGAGCCGGTCGGGAACTCCAGCTTGAGGGTGCCGCCGTAGAAATGATGGTAGCGCTCGAGGGCCTCGATGATGAGGTAGTTGATCGGAAACCAGATCGGCCCGCGCCAGTTCGAGTTGCCGCCGAAGAGGGAGGTTTGCGATTCCGCCGGCTCGTAGCGCAGGCTGTACGTGGAGCCGTCGACGTGGATCTCGTAAGGCTGGGCTTCGTACTTCCGCGAGAGGGAACGGATGCCCCACGGCGAGAGGAATTCGCTTTCGTCGAGGACGTACTTGAGCACGCTGATGAGCCGCTCGCGCGTGGGGATGGCGGCGATGCGCCGCGCGCCGTCGTGCGCGCATTCGCCGACGGAAGTGATGTGCTGCGCCAGTTCCGGGCGGTTCCGGAGGAACCAGTCCATCCGCTTCTTGAAGCCGGGCAGTTGGTCGATCACCGTCTGGTCGAGCACCTCGACCGCCAGCAGCGGGATGACGCCGACGAGCGAGCGGACGCGGAGCGGCAGGGCGTGGCGGCCTTCGATCAGGATCTGGTCATAATAGAAGCCGTCCTCGTCGTCCCACAATCCGCCGCCGCGCACGGCGTTCATCGCGTCGATGATCTGGATGTAATGCTCGAAGAACTTGGAGGCGATGTCCTCGTAGGAGGGGTTCTTCGTCGCGAGTTCCAGCGCCATGCCGAGCATGGTGGCGCAGTAGAAAGCCATCCACGCGGTGCCGTCGGCCTGGGCGAGCGTCTGGCCGGTCGGGAGCGGTTTCGAGCGGTCGAAAAGGCCGATGTTGTCGAGGCCGAGGAAGCCGCCGGAGAAGACGTGGCGGCCGCGCACGTCCTTGCGATTGACCCACCAGGTGAAGTTGAGGAGGAGCTTTTGGAAGCAGCGCTCCAGGAACGGGACGTCGCGTTCGGCCGGCGGATTCGAGATCTTGTAGACGCGCCAGCAGGCCCACGCGTGGACGGGCGGGTTCACGTCGCTGAAGTTCCACTCGTACGCCGGCATCTGCCCGTTCGGATGCAGGTACCACTCGCGCAGCAGGAGCTCGAGCTGGCCCTTGGCAAAGGCGGGATCGATCCGGGCCATCGGGATCATGTGAAAGGCGAGGTCCCACGCCGCGAACCACGGGTACTCCCACTTGTCCGGCATCGAAATGACGTCGTTGGCGTGGAGATGCCACCAGTCCGCGTTGCGTGATTTCGCGTGCCCCTCGGGCGGCCCGGGCTGGCCGGGATCGCCCTGCGCCCACTCGCTGACGACGTAGCCGAAGTACTGGCGCGACCAGAGGAGGCCCGCGTAAGCCTGCCGCAGCACGTGCTGCTGATCGGGCGACGAAAAGGGCGGCACCTTCGCGGCGAAGAACTCGTCCGCCTCGGCGCGGCGCAGCGCGAAGAGGCGGTCGAACTCGGGGCCGAAGGCCGGCGGCAGGCCGGCGGCGGCCGGCCGGAGGCGCAGCTCGATCGTCTGCACGGCGTCGCCCGCGAACTCGAGGGTGAAATGCGGCGCGCACTTGGTCCCGCTCCGCAAATCGGCCGCGGACTCGCCATGGATGACGTGCCGGTGGAAAGCGTCCTTGGCGCATGGCGAGGCGTTCGTCGTGCCGTAGAGCGTCTGAAAGTTGGTTTCGTTCTCGGTGAAGAGCACCGGCGTGTCGCCGTTCACCTCGAACACGAAATCGCCCAGTGTCTCGTGGCTGAGCGCGATCCGGCCGGGCGCGACGAGGCGCATGGAGGGCTTCGTCCTGGTCGAGCCGAAGGTCTTGCCCCAGCTCCAGGTATTGCGGAACCAGAGGGTCGGCAGCACGTGCAGGCGCGCCGGCTCCGGCGCGCGATTCTCGATCGTCAGGCGAATGAGGATGTCGTCCGGGCCGGCCTTGGCGTACTCGGCGAAGACGTCGAAGTATTTCTGCTCGTCGAAGATGCCGGTCTCGTGGAGCTCGTACTCGCGCTCGGTCCGCCCGCGGCGGCCGTTGACTTCGATGAGTTGGCGATAGGGAAACGCCGCCTGCGGATACTTGTAGAGGCCGCGGAGGTAGGAGTGGGTCGGCGTGCTGTCGAGGTAGTACCAGCATTCCTTCGCGTCCTCGCCATGGTTGCCCTGCGGGTTGCTGAGCCCGAAGAGGCGCTCTTTCAGGATGGGGTCGCGCTCGTTCCAGAGGGCGAGCGCAAAGCAGAGCCGGCACTCGCGATCGCTGATGCCGAGCAGGCCGTCCTCGCCCCAGCGATAGGCGCGGAGATGCGCATGGTCGTAGGGGAAGTAATTCCACGCGTCGCCGGAGCCGGAGTAATCCTCGCGCACGGTGCCCCACTGGCGCTCGGCGAGGTACGGTCCCCAGCGTTTCCAGTTCTCTTTGCGGGAGGCATCGTCGGCAAGACGGCGCTCCTCGGCGGCGGACGGCTGATTCTCGGGGGATGGCACGGCGCACCCAGTGTTACCCGGCACGACCGGGTTGCGCACGCGAAAACGGAAGGGTGGCGAAGGAATCGGGCACTGAAGCACATCGCATTTTGCCAACGAATCACCCGAATCGGAACGAATGGGAAGTCTGCCGGGATTCGTTCCGATTCGAGTCATTCGTTGGCAACTGCCGCCTTCCGCATCCGGGCGAAGCGCAAGCGCAACCGCGTCCGTTGCGCAACCGCGCCGGCTCATGGTCGATCCTGAAGGCCGGGTGAAGCGACGCCGCCGAAATAAAGCTATGCCAAAAACGAAAACCATCGACCGGGCGCGTCAGGATCGGCGCGAAGGCAAAGCGCCGTCCACGCAGGCGGGTGAGTTTGTGCGTGAGGAGATCGAGCTGATCCGCCACGGCGCACACGGCGCGCGCTCCGCCAAACAAGCCATCGCCATCGGCCTCTCGAAAGCGCGGCGCGCCGGCGTCAAGCTGCCGGCGCCCAAGAAAGGCAAAGTGCCCGAAGCCACACGCCGACAGGCGAAACGCGAGCTCGAGAAAGCGGAACACGGCGGCCCCGCGAAGCCCTCGCGCAAACGCTCCCAAGCCGCGCTCAAAGCCCTCAAACGCGAGCCGCGCAGCACCGTCTCGAAGAAGGCGCTCGGGAAACAGGCCGCCGCCGCCGCGCGCAAGCGCACGCCGGCGGAGCGCTCCGCCGCGGCGAAGAAAGCAGCGCAGACCCGCGCGGCGCAGAAGTAGCGCTGGCGCGGAAAACCGGAGCGCGCTTGGCATAGCACGCGCCGAACAGTTCTCCCATCTACCCGCTTGTCGTAAGTCAACACGTCGATTTGGAGCTCGTTTTCTTACTACTCTGCGGGCGGGAGTACGATGGCTCGGTCTTGTAGCTGTCGGAGAAACACCGACAAGCTCGGACTTCTCGGACCTTCGGCGAGCAGTGTTGCGCGCTTCCGATAGCCTCTCGACGCGAGGTCGTAGCTCAGGGGCTCCTTCTTGTTCGGCGTAATCCAGGCGTAGTTTTTCGCGGTCAGTTCATTTCGCAGGTTGGGATTCGCACCGAGTCGCGCGGCACAGTTTGCGGTTTGCTCGCCCTTTGCGCCGGCATACCATAGTGGCAGCACCCAGCATTCGATCTGCTCCACGCCAATCGCGAAGATGAACCTTTCACCGAACGTCAGCCAATCTTCATTGCCTATTTCCTCCTGCAGACGGCTCACCACCTTCTCGGTAAACGCCCCGAGCGAGATTGGGCCATGTTCATCCTGCTTGGGCACATCGAAGCCACGGTCCTCGGTCACGTCGGTATCCACCTGCACCACGACGAATGAATTGGTCTGAAAGGCTTGTCGAAACTTCTTCTCGCGCAAATAACGCAGCACCAAAGTCCATCCCCCGGTGTGCTGCGCTGCTTGCGGGTCGGGGTGCTCGAACGTGATCAGCGGCTCGCGCTGCACCTTATAGTAGCCGAGCAGCACGTTCCGCAAAATCTGATGGTCGCTTACTCCCTCCGTCACCAATGCAAAGTCACCCATGGCGTCAGGTCAAAAATGGTCCGGTAGTCCACCTATGATCCCACGCATAAAAGCCTCGGAGAGGCGCACCGGCGTCTCACCCGGTTGCGGCCGGGGGGCGCGCACACGGTGGAGGACCGTGTGACCGTCACTGTCGCGCCGCACAACGTAGAGCCGCTGCTCATCGTCGTGCAAGTCGAGGCCGTCGAGCACCGCAGGATTGTGCGTCGTGCAAACCACCTGCTTGTCGTATTTTCTGGCCAGTTCCATGATTTGGTGCATCAGGGTGGAGCAAAGTTTCGGATTCAGCGCATTGTCTACATTATCCAAAGCGAAGAACTTGGGCGTGCGCAAGCTGAGCAACAACGCCAGGTAAAATAGAACGTAGAGGAATCCTTCGTTGGCGCTTCTTTGATCGAAGACTGCTCGGTCGGGCGCAAGCCATCGATCCCGGATCTGCAATCTAGCCTGCATCGTGGCCGCTTCATCTGGCGCGAGAAAATCTTCAAACCAGCCGAAGACGCGCAAACGCCCCTTCAACTCAGCCAAGCGGTCCGCGAACTGCTCGTCGCTGAATAGCTGGAGCAGGCGAAAGAGGCCCTCGCCCTTTGTGCCGAGCGGCTGAATCGCTCCTTCAGGCGGCGGGGTACGAAGCACTGTATTCTCGGGAGCATAGATCAGGTAATCCCGCAATCCCGTGCGTTCCGCAACAGCCGTGCTCCTCGCTATTCGCAACCGCTGCGCTGCCAGTTTGACACCGATCTCTTCGCGACTGGATGCAAATATCCTCTCGATTACTTTTCGCTCGGCGTCGTCGATGATTTCCTCGAGAAATCTCCTCTTGATGGAATCAGTGGCGGCATCGCGATCGTCCGCGCTCACCTGCGATCGGGCTGCTTGAATGTCCTCATCCTGTGGCGGTTGCGCAACGCTCCACTCGCTGAATTCACCTGCTTTTCCCCAAAACATTGGTTGCACCTCGTAGCGAAGCTCATATTCCAGTGCCTCATCGCGCAGCCGGAAAACGCTCGGCCGCGGGCTGACCTCTGGCGCCTCCTCGTTTGGAAATGCCGCCTGCATCCACTTCCATTCCGCCACCCGGATACCACGGTTAAAGAGGAATTCGTTGTCGAGTTTGTTTGCCGCCGCAGCCGCGGCAAATGCGATCCCCTCCAGGATGTTGCTCTTGCCGCTCCCATTCTCACCGATGAGGACGGTTACACGACCTGGCTTGAGCGTGAGGTCGACGATGCTCTTGAAGTTCTGGATGCGGATTTCGGAAATCACGGAGTTCTCATTTACGCAGGATACGCTCCCGTGAGCAAGGCACGGACGGCGCTGAGTGCAAAACTCCGCTCAAGAGGTACAGGCGCAACACCGCAAGGCCACTGAGTTCGGGCGAGCCCGGCGTAGGAGTGCCGCAGACGCGGGCGAGCGGTATTGCGTTGCGAAAGGACCGGAGGTGTTCTCATGCTGCGCTTGGCTGCCAAGCCGCCACTCCCCCATGAAGTCCCTCTCGCTCGCCACGCTTCTCGCCCTCCTCCTCCAACTCGCCGGCGCCGCCGAGCCGCTGCGCATCGAGGTGCAGCCGCTGGTCGGCGGGTATGATGGGAAGCAATGCTGGGTGCAGGCGCGCGCGGGGGCCATTCCGCGTGGGGACGGCAAGGCGCCGCTGGTCGTGGTGACGATGCAGAAGCTGCTCGTGACGGGGAGCGACGTGTACAGCGCGCTCTCGGACATTCGCTCGGGCGATCTCGGCCTGACCTGGACGGCGCCGCGCCTGCACGAGCAGACGCTCGGCCGGCGCCGGGAGCCGGGCGGCGTGGAAGTGGTTTTCGCCGACACGACGCCCAAGTGGCACGCCGCGACGCGCAAACTGCTGACAACGGGTTCGACGATCCGCTACCTCGATGAGAAGGGGCCGATGAAGGAGGCGCTGCGGCAGGTGCCGTACTCGGTCTTCGACGAGGCGACCGGCGAATGGGCGGCCTGGAAGCCGATGGATCTGCCGCCCGAACTCGCGATCTGCGGCGCCGGCTGCACGCAGCGGGTCGATCTGCCGGGCGGCGACATTTTGCTGCCCGTGTACTCCCGCCCGCCGGAGGGGAAATTCACCCGCGTAGCGGTGCTCAAGTGCCGCTTCGACGGGACGACGCTCGCGCTCTTGGAGCAGGGCCCGCCGCTCGTGCTCGACACGAAACGCGGCCTCGCCGAGCCGTCGCTCACCCGCTTTGCAGGGCGCTTCCTGCTCACCATCCGCCACGACGACACGGGCTACGTCGCGACGAGCGAGGATGGCCTGCACTTCGGCGCCATGCAGGAGTGGCGGTGGGATGACGGCACGCCGCTCGGCACCTACAACACGCAATCGCACTGGATCACGCATCACGACGCGCTTTACCTCGGCTACACGCGGCGCGGGGCGAACAACGACCACGTCTTTCGCAATCGGGCGCCGCTCTTTATCGCGGAAGTCGATCCCGCCACGCTGCGGGTCAAGCGCGCGACGGAGCAGGTGCTGCTGCCCGAGCGCGGCGCGCGCTACGGGAACTTCGGCGTCTGCGACGTCAACGAAAACGAGACCTGGGTCATCGACACCGAGTGGATGCAGCGTCCGCCGGAGGAGAAGGTCATTCCCGTCGAAAACAAATGGGGCGCCGCCGGCCGGGTGCTGGCCGCGCGCATTCACTGGAGCAAGCCGAACACAGGCTGGGACGAGCGTTGACATTGGCCTTGGCACGAGTTGGCGGTCGTTGTTTCCCGGAAAGTGCGATACACATGGGACACCCATGAAATTGCCCCTGCTTTGTCTCGTTGCCGTCCTCAGTCTTTCCATGACCGTGGTTGCCCAGGAGGGCAATATTCCGCCGATCGTGGCCCGGGGCTTTGCCACCTACCAGCGCGATGGAGCCCTCGCCGCCGTCAACAGTTGGTTCACCGGCTCCGCGCGCGAATCCGATGGCGGCCTCCAGGACGACGCGGTCGCGCGCCTCGGCCGCGTGCAGGGTTGGCTGGGCAAGATGACCGGCTACGAATCGATCCGCACCGTCGTCCTCTCGAAATCGACGCGCCGCGTCTATCTCGTCGTCAAGTTCGAGAAGGGCGTCGCCTGGATGGCTTTCGATTGCTACCAGCCCGACAAGGAGTGGATCGTCACGCGCTTCGAATTCAACACGAACGCCGGCCAGGTCCTGCCGCCGAATATTCTCGGCGGCCAGTGATGTTTCGATCCATCGCCAGGACCCGGAAGCCGTGCAGCGCGCGGCGGCGCGCCGGAGTCGGCGCGCGAGTCGCCTTGAGCATGGGCGTCCGCTGTTCCCGTTTGAAGAGATCGATCCGGGATAGTTACCGACACGGACCCCGTGCCGACACGATCTGGCGCGAGGGACCGAAGGGGTTACTCACCAAAATATGTTTCCAGCGCCTCAATCAGCGGTTTCAAATCGGCGCCGGCGGTTTGCCAGACTTGGTCGAGGTCAACGTCGCCGTAGTCGTGGGCAATGATGTTGCGCATGCCGCGCATGGCGCGGAAGGGCAACTGCGGAAAGAGCGCCTGAGTCTCCGGGGTGAGGCGGCTGGCGGCTTCGCCGATGATTTCAAAGCGGCGCAGCACGGCGTCCTGCTTTTCGGTGTTCACCATGAAGGTATCGCGCGTGACACCGCTGAGATAGCCACGAATCGTCGTGGCGGAGTCGAGGATGTCCCGCAGCAGGCCGAGTTGCGTCTCATCGGGCATACACAGTGATGGGCGCGGCGAGGATGCTGCGGCGACGGTATGGGTTGCGGCTGCGCTCGACGGCTGGGCGACTGACGAGATCCACGGAACAACCGAGGCGCTGTTCCAGGTCCTCCTTCAAGGCGCCCATCTCGAGCAAACCGATGGACGCGCCGGGCAGGAACTCAATGAGCAGATCGACATCGCTGCCCGGATGCGCCCGTCCGCTGGCGCACGAACCAAACAACTGCACCCGCGCCACCGGATGCGACGCGCAAACGTCACGCACTGCCGCGCTCAAGTCGGCCAGCGTGGGAGCGGTGGTATTTGCCGATGCCATGTACCGATCCTACCGGAAGCCGCAGATCAGTGCAACGCGTTAGCTCGCTGCGCGAGGCGCCATGGCAGGCGCACCGTCCGCAGTTTTCATGGTCGCGGTTGGTTTGCAGAGGACAGACATGGAGCTTCAGAGGGAGGAGGCATTCAGTCCCGCGCACGCTGCGCAAAGGGGCGCTGGTGCAGTCGGTCAACCCCCGGCTGACCGACTATCGATCAGCCCCCTAGCCGCTTGCCGCCGAGGCAAGAACGCTATTTGCCGGCCGCCCTCTTCACCGCCTCCACGATCGCCCGGTCATCGTCACCGTGGTCGCGGACGAGTTGCAGGAACTGCGGGAGCGTCATGCCGTGCCGGCGCAGGAAGGGGCGGTCGCCGGCGCAGCCGTACATGAGATCCGGGTTCATTTCGCCGCGCAGCTTGATGCGCGCCTTCACGATGAGCCGCGGAAGCCAGGCGATGCCGTCGACCTCGGCGGACTTGGCGGGGAGGGCGCTCATCGGGACCACGCGGCCGGTCGGCCGGCCGTGCATCACTTCCAGGAAATAGTCGCGCCGGATCGCGGTCACCGCGAGCGCGGTCTCGCAATCGAGGTCATCGTACCGGAGTGAGTCGTCGACGAAATCGAACAGCTCCTGCGCGGTACAGCCGAGGCCCGCGAGGAAAGCGACATCCGGCGCCGTGAACATGGTCTGCGGAGACCGCTTGCCCGCCCGCCAGGCGGCGACGGCGCGGTCCCAGACGTGGCGAAATTCCAGCTTCCAATCGTGCATGCGGGGAGCTTACCGGAGGCGCGGGGCGGCGTCCATGGTCTGCGTCGCGGTCGCTGTTTCCTCAACCTCGTTCATTAACCTGAAAACGGGAATGGAAACCACGGATTTCACGGATGGGCACGGATTCTGAATGGCCTACGCGCGGTCGAAGATTCAACAAATTGGTGAACTACAATATCCGTGCCCATCAGTGTAATCCGTGGTCAAATCGCCTTCCCATTCCCGGATTTAGGATCGATTTTCATCAAATTGCAGCTTCTTCTCAAGGATGACGGTCACAGGGTTGGCGATAGCGCACTACAAAGGTTGCCATGATGAAAACTTCCCCAAAAAGCCCTGCGTTCCTGAAGGCCGTGCTCGTGCTGGCCGCCGCCGCCGCTTCGTCGGTCAGTGCGACGACCTTCCCGACGATTCAAGACAACACCGCCTGCGCACGCCTGGTGGTGGGTGGCGAGGAGGTGATCGTCGCCGCCCACGGCTCTTTTCAGCCGGCGGGCTCGCTGGAAATCATCAACTTCACCGCCTCCGGGCCGGGCGCCACGCGGTTGGCCGCGCCCGACGGCGCCGCCGCGGCGAATTGTGCGCCGATCGAGGATACCGATTTGGTGACGGTCATTCCCCCGAGCCGCGACGTGGTGAAAGTGTACCGCCTGGAAGCGCTCGCTCCCTCGGGCTACACGCTCACGCTGCGCCACACGCTGCCCGCCCCGGGCGCGACCGTGTTGCAAGTCCTGGCCGTCTCCGACGACGGCTCCGCAGCCGTGGTCCGTGCGAGTTCCACCCCCCTCTTGCTCCGCGAGGGGCAGGCGGCGGCGCCCTTCGCCGGCCTGGTCGGCGCAGGCTGGACCGCCGGCGGCTTCATCGTCGCCACGAACGGCAACAATCAGCTTTCTCTCAGCGCGGTGGACGGGAGCTCGTCCGTCAGCGTGCCGGGCGATACGTTTTCCGCCTTCGATGCGACCGGCGTGTGGCTGGCGTCGCCGTCGATCGGCTTGCGCCGGCACGTGCTCCCTTCGTTGGGAGTCGCGGC